>CAYGGX010000164.1:0-1624 GCA_964349585.1 uncultured Actinotalea sp. | reverse complement strand
CCGATGCGGTTCGATAGTCCGATGCTGAACCCGCTCTCCGTGACCGTCGACCCGCTCGCCGCGATGCTGAACTGCGAGCTCGCCGACCACCCCGTCTACGACGGCCTCGAGCTGCAGTGGTTCGACGACGACGCGCACGGCACCGGGATGCTCGCGTTCCTGTCCCGCCGGGCGGACCGCCGCGTGGACTACTACCCGCAGCCCGGGCTCCGACTGGACCCGGCGCACTACTCGATCGGCGGGGGCACCGGCGTCTGGACCGAGACCGTTTTCGAGGCCGCCCGGCTGCGGGTGACCGAGGACGGCGTCGACGCCGAGGCCCGCTTCACCGACGTCGACGGCCGACGAATCGAGCTCCGGGTCGACGACCGCGACGGCCGACTGCGCCGCCGGGCCGGGCTGCTGGCGCCGGTCGGCTCCGGGATCGATCGCCCAAGGGCCCTGATGCTCGTGTGGATGCCCGGCTTCGACCTGGTGCGCGCCGGCGGGACGCCCCCGGTCATCCGGATCGACGACGACGACGCCGCGATCGGCCGCCTCCCCGGCGCTCGCCTGCACCGCCGACACCTGATCAAGTACGCCGCGCCGGTCATCGCGGTGGACGTCAACCCCGACCGAGACGGGCCGCTGCCGCCCACCCGGCCGGACGACGACGTCGTGCAAGTGGACGCGGGCATCGCCGCAGTGATCGGGCGGGCCGGCGGGCACGCCGCCCGGCTCAGCCTCGACCAGCCGCTGCCCGACCCCGCCGACCTCATCGACGGTTCCCTCAACGAGGGCGGATGGCGCGTCGACGTCGACGGCACGCGGCTCACCGGCGGTCGGTGGCGGGCCGCGCGCGACGGCGACCGGGTGGAGCTGGCCATGGAGGTCACCCAGCGGTGGCGTCCCCGGCGGCTGCCCTGGCTGATGCGGCTGGTGACGACGGTGGCACCGGTGTTCCGGCGCTGGCCCACGACCTACCGCTGGCGGGCGACCGTCACCCTGGGCCCGACGCCGACGATCACCTCGCGCTGGGAGCGCACCGAGTCCGACGGCGGCGCCGCCTACCGACGAGCGACGGGGTCCTGAACCGGACTAGAAGAGGTCCGCGTAGCCGGGCAGCAGCCAGGCCGTGAGCGGCCCGATCAGCAGCGCGAGCAGGAACGCCCAGCCCCCGGTGAGCCGTGAAGCCGCCGGGGCCAGGGGCTGCTTGATCCACAGCGGGACCGGCTCGAAGAGCACGAACACCAGCCACAGCGGCTGGACCGCGATGGCGAGCCAGAACCAGGCCCACTTGGTGGCCCAGCGCGGCTGCGGCCCGAAGACCAGCAGCAGGAGGGTCACGAAGGTGGCGGTGCCGAGCATCCCCCAGCCGAGCGCGCCGACCTCGAACACCGGGCTCCGCAGGCTGAAGCCGGTGCCCGAGACGGTGCGGTCGATGATCAACTGGACCATCCCGATGCCGAGGGCGACGGCCAGCACGACGCGGAGCACCATGTGGCCGCCGGTCGAGGGTGGGACGAGTTGCGCTTGCTGCGGCGGTGGAAGCGGTTGTGGTTGCGGTTCGGTCACGTCGCCAGGGTAGTGCCGGGCCGGGCGGAGATCGCATGATCGTCCACCTGTGGGCGGATGGGCGGATGGG
>CAYGGX010000163.1:0-1742 GCA_964349585.1 uncultured Actinotalea sp. | reverse complement strand
TGCGCGCGTCCAACTGGCAGGCGGCGGTCGACGCCGCGGACCAGGTGGTCGTCGTCGCCACGATGCGCGAGGACACGGCCCAGTCGGCGGCCTGGGCGCTGGACGCCCTGCGCGCGACCGGGCACGACGACGCCGTCCGCCGTGCGATCACGGTGCTCAGCCATCCGGGGCCGCACCGCGATGCCGAGCTGGCGGCCCGACTGCACGACCACTTCGGGCGCCTGACCCGCGCCGTGTTCGAGGTGCCCTACGAGGCCTCTTTGGTCGCCGGCGGGCCGATCGACCACGACGCCCTATCGGCGCGGTCCAGGCGGGCGTGGCTGCACGTCACGGCCGCCGTGGCCGACGGGCTGTAGTCGTGGGCCCGGCGGACCTTGGCAACGACGTAGTTACTGAGTAAGGTCCTCCCGACGGTTACTCAGTAACTAGGGGGTCCGATGTCGGTCCGGAACGGGCTGCTCGCCCTGCTCGCCGAGCAACCGATGGGTGCGTACCAGCTCCGCCAGGAGTTCGAGCTGCGGACCGGGGGTACCTGGCCGCTCAACATCGGCCAGGCCTACACCACGCTGCACCGACTTGTTCGCGACGGCCTGGCCGAGCCCGCCCCGGAGCAGGGGGCCGGGGCGGACGAGGTCGAGCGGTTCCGGTTGACCGCCGCCGGTCGCGCGGAGCTCTCGGCGTGGTGGACCGAACCGGTGCCGCGCTCGACCCCGGCCCGGGACGAGCTCGCCATAAAGCTCGCGCTCGCGGTGACCACTGCCGGCGTCGACGTCGCGCACGTCATCCAGGCCCAGCGCACCGAGTCGCTGCGCTCGCTGCGCGACTACACCCGGCTCAAGGAGGCGGCGGGTGCTCCCGAGGACCTCGCCTGGACCCTGGTGCTGGACAACCTGGTGTTCGCGGCCGAGGCCGAGGTGCGTTGGCTCGACCACGTCGAGGTGAAGATCGCACGCGCGGGGCGAGGCGCCTTCCGATCCGACGCCACAGGGGACCGGGACGGTCCCCCCACCGCGACCGGCGACCCTGCCAAGGCCCCAGGCTCGGGGGCCCGGCGATGAGCGGGGTGGTGGCACTGGGCCCGGTGCTGCTGCGGCTGTCCGGGGTCGGCCGCGTCCACGGACACGGGGCGCTGGCGGTACACGCCCTCAAGCAGGTCGACCTCGACGTCCGGATCGGCGAGCTCGTCGCGGTGATGGGCCCCTCCGGGTCGGGCAAGTCCACCCTGCTCAACATCGCGGGGGGCCTGGACACGCCCACGTCCGGGACCGTCACCCTCGGTGGCAGCGAGCTCTCCGCCCTCGACCTACGCGGCCGGGCAAGGCTCCGTCGGCGCAGCGTCGGCTACGTGTTTCAGGACTTCAACCTCATCCCTGCCCTGACGGCCGCGGAGAACGTCTCGCTACCCCGCGAGCTCGACGGCGTCGCCGTGCGGGAGGCGCGCCGCGAGGCCATCGAGGCGCTGGGCGAGGTGGGCATCGACCAGCTCGCCGATCGCTTCCCCGACGAGATGTCCGGTGGTGAGCAGCAGCGGGTCGCGATCGCCCGGGCGTTGGCCGGGCCGCGCAGGCTCGTCCTGGCGGACGAGCCCACCGGGGCGCTGGACTCGGTGACGGGCGAGGACGTGATGCGGGTTCTGCGCGCGCGCGTCGATGCCGGCGCCGCCGGACTGCTGGTCACCCACGAGGCGCGGTTCGCGGCCTGGGCCGACCGGACCATCTTCCTGCACGACGGCGTCGTGGTGG
>CAYGGX010000162.1:0-1747 GCA_964349585.1 uncultured Actinotalea sp. | reverse complement strand
GTTCCGGCGGGGAGTCTCGCGCCTTGGCAGACGGGGTTGGACCAGCCGAGGTACCCGGCGCCGGAGACGTAGCCGGCGTTGAGCTGGGCAAAGGAGAGCAGGTAGACGCCGCCGTGGTTGCCGGTGGCGGAGTCGAACACCCCGTTGGACGTGACGAGGATCTTCTCGGGGTCGCACTCCGGGTCGGCCTGCACGACGACCGACACGTGGCCAGCCGGACGCCCCGTGCGCCAGAAGACGAACGAGCCCAACGGCGGACACGTGTCGCCGTGGTGCGCGTTGCCGGTGGCGACCATCTGTTCCCAGTGGTCGGTGGCGGTGGGGTACCCGGAGCCGACGTAGCCGTAGGCGCGGCAGGCGAGGCGGTCACACAGCTGGTGCCATCCGGAGGTCACCCCGACGTAGGCGAGGGCGGTGCGGACGGCGGTGGCGACGTCGTGCGGTGTGCCGGGTGGGACGACGACGTCGCGGGGTCCGCCGAGGCCGGGTAGGCACCCGACGCCCGAGGTGTCCAGGGGGCCAGACAGCTCGGGCGTCGGGGCGCTCGTGGGGCCGGATGCGGCGTCGTCGGGCAGGTCGCTGCGGTCTCCGGCGTCGGTGACGGTACTCCACTCCGCGACCCGCTGGTGCACGGTGGTGATGAACGCTTCGGTGATGGCGGGGATGTCGGGGTAGGTGCGCAGCCGGGACTCCCCGGCGTTGTGGGCGATGATCAGGGCGTCCAGGACGGGCAGGGCCGACGACGACCAGTCGGGGTGGTCGGTGCGGATCTCCCGGACCCCGGCCAGGCGGCCGCACAGGTACTGCCCTCCGACCCGCGCATGGATCATCGGGTCCGTGATGTCGGGCGCGCCGTCGGCGTTGATGTCGGCGTCGAAGCCTGCCCCGTAGGCGTTGGTCCAGATGGACTCGTTGATCTGGAACAGGCCCCAGGTGCCGCCATTGGCGTCGTCGGCGTAGGCGTCAGGCCGGAACCCGGACTCCTGGGCCATGATCGCGGCGATCCAGGCCTCGGGCAGGTCCGGGCACGCCGCCTTGGTCTCCCGCACCCACGTGCGCGCCTCAGCGGACACGGGGGCGTCGGGGGCGAGGACGCCGCCCGCGGAGGAGTCGATGCAGGCGGCGGCCCCCGCGCCGACGCCGAGGGCGGCGAGCACGGCGATGGCCGGGATGGCGACGCAACCGGCGCCCCCGAGTGCGATGAGTTTCCTGATCACGAGGCTTCCCTCCTGAGAACGGCGCCGCCGGTGGCGGCTTCCACCTGCTGCTGGTCCACCCGCAGGGCGGGCGCATCGCGCCGCGCGGTCCATGCGCCGAGGTCGATCACGACGGGTCGGGTGTGGCGAAGCAGCAGCACTCCGGTGCCGAACGGCAGGGTGCGCAACACCGACGGCGGCATGACGGGCACCATCCGGACCGACGTCGACGTCGAACGCTCACCGGCGCGGCCGCGGGAGCGGGTTTCGGTGAGCTCGTCGATCTCGCCGAGGAGGCGGGCGACGTCGTCGAGGTCGCGGTACTTCGCGAGCCCGCCGAGGACGAGCTTGACCGTGGCGGCGTCCCAGATCGCGTCGGCGGCATGCTCACCCCACCGGTTGCGCGCCTGGGCGAGCGACTGCAGGACCGCCAGGGTCGTGATCCCGGACCCGCCGCCCTCGGCCATCAGCTGCGGCAGGGACGGCAACGGGGTCAGGTTGGCGATCTCGTCGAGTGCCAGCAGGAGCGGTGGGTCCAGGCGCGCACCGGG
>CAYGGX010000161.1:0-1990 GCA_964349585.1 uncultured Actinotalea sp. | reverse complement strand
GCTCGAGACCCTCGAAGATCAAGAGGATGCGGGACTCGTCTGGCTCTTCGACACACAGCAAGCCCTCCGGCCCCGTAGTGGCACGAGCTTCAGTGCGGCGACACGCACCTCGGACGGCGCGTCTTCTCCACGACCGCGCACCCATGACGAGTAGGAGCGCTCGACCCGACGCGGCTTGCAGCCGAGGCGCCCCGGGAGGGCCAGCCCATGATGTCGATGCACCGTCTCACCGCCGGCGCCGGCTATCAGTACCTGTTGCGCCACACCGCTTCGGGCGACACGGACCGGGTGGGTCCGGATGGCCTGTCCGGGTACTACACAGAGTCCGGCAACCCGCCAGGTCGGTGGATGGGCGCGGGGCTCGTCGGCCTCGACGGCGGCGCGAGGATCGTGCAGGGTTCCGTTGTCACCGAAGACGCGATGGCGAGCCTCTTCGGGCAGGGCCACGACCCGATCTCGCACCGGCCATTGGGCCGCCCTTACCCGACGTTCACCCCGGCAGCGGAGCGGATCGCCACCGCCATCGCGCAGCTGCCGGCGACGATGGGTGCCCTAGAACGCCAAGCCGCCGTCGACACGATCACCCGCGTCGAGCTGGCGAAGCCCACACGTGCCGCGGTGGCCGGCTTCGACCTCACCTTCACAGTCCCGAAGTCCGCCTCTGTGCTCTGGGCGTTGGCCGACGACGCCACCCGCACCGCCGTCCTCGCTGGGCACCGTGCGGCAGTCGACCAGTCCCTCGCGCTCCTTGCCGAGACAGCGCTGCTCACCCGCACCGGCACGCGATCGTGCGCGCAAGTCACCACACGCGGCCCGATCGCCGCGGCGTTCGACCACTGGGACACCCGCACCGGCGACCCGAACCTGCACACCCACCTCGTCCTGGCGAACAAGGTCCAGGGGCCCGACGGGCTGTGGCGCTCCGTGGACTCCCGGGCTCTGCACCACGCCGTCGTCGCAGTCTCGGAGGTGTACGACAACCTGCTCGCCGACGAGCTCGCACGACGCCTTCCGGTCGCGTGGGGCTGGCGCACCCGCGGCCCGCGCCGCACCCCCGCCTTTGAGCTGGCCGGAGTCCCTGACCCGCTGCTCGCACTGTTCTCGACCCGATCCACGCAGATCGACGCCGCGATGACCGCGGCCGTCGCCGAGTTCGTCTCCGCCCACGGGCGCGGCCCCAACCGGGTCGAGGTCGTCCGCCTGCGCCAACGCGTCACCCGCTCCACCCGACCGGATAAGCACATTCGACGGCTGGGCGACCTGCTGCGCGGCTGGCAGCAACGCAGCACCCAGGCCACCGGCCACACCCCCGAGCAGCTCGTCGGCGCCGCGATGCACGCCTCGTACTCGCGTCCCCTGACGTCCGCGCAGGTGTCGGACGGCGTCGTGGACCGGTTAGGCACCGTCGTCCTCGACGAGGTCCTCACCCGCCGCTCGACGTGGACGCGCGCGAACCTGCTCGCAGAGACGGCGCGTGCCACCCGCGGGCTACGGATGGCATCACCCACCGACCGGCACGCCCTGCACACCCGGGTCGTCGCCGCCGCCCTGGACCGGTGTATCAGCCTCGCCGCACCGGAGGTCTTCACCGTCAGCCCGGAGTACCGGCGGCCCGACGGGGCGTCGGTGTTCACCCGAGCCGGCGAGGAGCGCTACACCGACTACCGCATCCTTGACGCCGAAGCCCGGCTCCTGGCCACCCTCGGCGACGTCGACGCACCGACTGCCCGCCTGTCGGCGGTCACCGCGATCGTCGAGAACCCCCTGCAGACGCCGCGCCACCCAATGCCCGTGCGCCTCGCCCCCGACCAGGCCGGCGCGGTCCGCACGATCGCCACGTCGGGCACCCGGCTCGAGGTGCTCGTCGGCCCGGCCGGCACCGGCAAGACGACGACCCTGCTTGCCCTTGCTCAAGCATGGACGGCCACCCACGGCAGCGGATCGGTGATCGGCCTGGCCCCTTCGGCCACCGCGGCCGCCGAGCTGGCCG
>CAYGGX010000160.1:0-2066 GCA_964349585.1 uncultured Actinotalea sp. | reverse complement strand
ACACCGAGAAGGCGACCATCTTCGACCTGCTCGGGGCGGCCGACGTCGGGCTGGAGCTGACGTCCTCCTACGCGATGACCCCGACGTCCGCGGTCTCCGGGCTGTACTTCGCCCACCCCGAGGCGCGCTACTTCGCCGTCGGAGCGATCGGCCGCGACCAGGTGGCCGACTACGCGGCCCGCAAGGGCTGGACGCTCGCCGATGCCGAGCGCTGGCTCGCCCCGAACCTGGGTTACGACCCGGACCGCGAGACCTGACCCGGTCCGCCGTGCCATGATCAACTGGAGGCTCTGGATGCCGCCGGGTGGTGAGAGATGAGGATCGCACTCGTTCCGATCGGGTCACGGGGCGACGTCCTGCCGGTCCTGGCACTCGCCCAGCGACTGCAGCGGGCGGGGCACGAGGCTCACCTGATCTCGGGCGACGACGTCGCCGGCGAGGCCGCGGAGGCCGGACTCCCGTTCCGATCGATCGGCCTCGACGTCCGCCGGGCGATGGGCGAGCACCGCGATCTGTTCGCGTTCGCGCGCCGCATGTCGCCGGCCGTCGCCGAGGCCGTCTCCGCCGAGGACTTCGACGCGGTGCTCGCGACGTTCCTCGGCGTCGCGGCGGGCGGGGTGGCGCGAAGCCGAGGCCTGCCGTTCTTCTACGCGGTCCCTCTGCCCGGCCTGCCGACGCGCGAGTTCGCATACCCGACGACCGCCCCCCGCACCCGGGGCGGCCGGGCCAACCTCGCGACGCACCGGAGGATGGCCAGGGTCGTCCGGATGGCGTTCCCGGCCTCCCGCACCCTGTTCGAGGTCCCGCGCCCGGTGTACCTGCACTGCTTCAGCAGCCACGTGGTGCCTCGGCCCGCGGACTGGGAGCCGTTCGCCCACGTGACCGGGTACTGGTTCGGCGACCGGAACCAGTGGGAGCCCGAGCCTGCGCTGAGGCGCTTCCTGGCCGACGGCCCGCCGCCGCTCTGCATCACGTTCGGCAGCACCGTCGACCCAGATCCCGAGGCCCTTGCGGAGGTCCTCACCGACGCGCTACGCCGCCTCGATCGGCGTGCGGTCGTCGTTGCCGGCTGGTCAGGACTGGACGCGGCGCACCTTCCGGACAACGTGCTCCTGGTGCCCGAGGTGCCCTTCGACCGGCTGTTCGACCGGGTCGACGCCGTCGTGCATCACGGTGGCGCCGGCACGACAGCCGCCGCGCTCCGTGCCGGGCTGCCCCAGGTCGTGGTGCCGTCCGCCCTGGACCAGCCGTTCTGGGCGCACCGCCTGCAGGCGCTCGGCGTGGCGCCGGCGCCCGTGCCACGCAGGACGCTCACCGTCGACCGGCTGGTTGCGGCCCTGAGCGTCGACGACGCCGTCATGCGACAGCGGGCGCACGAGCTCGGAACCCTGATCGGGGCGGAGGACGGCACGGGCACCGCCGTCCGGATCATCGAGGCAACGGTCGCCGCACCCGACTGACGCGCCCAAGGCAGGCGCGGCTCAGCGCTCGGCGATCACGACCGCCGACGCGATCCCGGCGTCGTGCGAGATCGAGATGTGAAACCGCGCCACCCCGAGCTCGGCGGCCCGAGCCGCGACCGTCCCGGTGATCTCGAGCTCCGGCGGGCCGCCGATCACCCGGTGCACCGTGGCGTCGTGCCAGCGCAGGTTGCCCGGAGCCCCCAGCGCCTTGGCGAGGGCCTCCTTGGTGGCGAACCGGGCGGCGAGCGACGCCGGCGGCATGCCACGTTCGGGCTCGGTGAAGAACCTCTCCAGCAGCCGGGGCGCGCGTTCGAGGGTGGCGAGGAACCGGGCGACGTCCACTACGTCGATGCCCACGCCAACGACGCTCACGGGAGCCCGGCTGCGGTCACTCGACCGTCACGGACTTGGCCAGGTTGCGCGGCTGATCCACGTCCAGGCCCTTGGCCGTCGCCAGTTCGCACGCGAAGATCTGCAGCGGGACCACCGAGACCAAGGGCGCGAGCAGAACCGGGGTCTGCGGAACGAAGAACGCCTCGTCGGCGAGTTCCAGGACGTCGTCGTCGCCCTCCTCGGCGATCACGAGGGTGCGCGCGCCCCGGG
>CAYGGX010000159.1:0-2107 GCA_964349585.1 uncultured Actinotalea sp. | reverse complement strand
GCGGCAACTACGAAGGTTGGATGTTCCCCGACACCTACACGTTCGAGCCGGGCACGACGCCCTCCGAGATGATCGCTGCCATGACGGCCCAGATGACGGCGGTGCTCGACGCGCGGGGCGTCCCCGTCGAGGACCGGATGCGGGTGTTGACCATCGCGTCGCTCGTGGAGCGCGAGGCCGGGGCCGACATGGACCGGCCGATGATGGCCCGGGCGATCCAGAACCGGCTGGACCAGGGCATGCCGCTGCAGGTCGATGCCTCGGTGGCCTACGGGGCGGGGGTGCCCGGCACCGAGCTGACCCAGACCCATCTGACAACCGACACGCCGTACAACACGTACACGCGGACCGGTCTGCCGCCGACGCCGATCGCGGCCCCGGGTGCGGCGTCGATCGACGCCGTCCTGGCGCCGGCCGACGGGCCGTGGCTGTTCTGGGTGACGATCAACCTGGACACCAAGGAGACGCGGTTCGCCGAGACCTACGCCGAGCATCAGGAGAACGTCGCGCTGCTGCGGCAGTGGCAGGCCGAGAACCCGACCGAGTGATTGGCGGCAGATGAGTGACCCGCGCCGGGCCGCCGTGCTCGGCCACCCGGTCGCGCACTCGCTCTCGCCGGTGCTGCACCGTGCCGCGTACGCGGCCCTAGGGCTCGACTGGCGGTACGAGGCTCGGGACGTCACGCCCGAGCAGCTGCCAGCGGTCATCTCCGGGCTGGACGGGAGCTGGGCGGGGTTGAGCCTGACGATGCCGCTCAAGCAGACGGTGCTGGGCCTGCTCGACCACGTCGAGCCGTTGGCCGAGGTGGTCGGGGCCGCGAACACGGTGCTGGTCCAGCCGGGCGGGTCGCGCCCGGTGCTGGTGGGCGCGAACACCGACGTCCCCGGGCTGGTCGCGGCGCTCGGGGAGGCGGGCGTCACCGCGGTCGGTCGAGCCGTCGTGCTCGGTGCCGGCGCAACGGCCGCCTCGACCCTCGCCGCGCTCGCCCAGCTCGGCTGCACGTCGCCCGAGGTGCGGGTTCGGTCGATCGCCCGGGCCGGGGGACTGCTGCGCGCGGCCCGCCGGATGGGGGTCGACCCGAGGCTGCTGCCGATGGCGCCGATGTCCGCGCTGGTCGGGTCGCTCGCCGCGGCCGACGTCGTCGTGTCCACGCTTCCGCCGCTCGCGGCGGACCCGATCGCCCTGGCGCTCGACGGGGTCGCCGTCGGCGGTGTGCTCCTCGACTGCGTGTACGACCCGCGCCCCACCGCGCTGGGCGTCGCCTGGGTGGCGGCCCGCGGCGTCGTCGTCGGCGGTGAGCGCCTGCTGCTCCACCAGGCGGCCGAACAGGTGCGGCTGATGACCGGCAGGACGGCGCCCCTGGCGGAGATGGACGCCGCACTGACCGAGGCGCTGAGCCGCGAGGAGCCTCCCGCGGGGTGAAGTCGGGCCTACAGGGCCGCCTCGACGGTGCCGATAGTCCGGTTGACGGACCGACTTGTGCATCCCCCGGAGGACACCTGTGAAGCAGCTCGGAGACATCCTTCTCGACGAGGGGCTGGTGACCGAGGCACAGCTGATGGCCGCCCTCGACGAGCAGGCCACCCGCGGCGAGTCGCTCGGGCGCGTGCTCGTCGAGATCGGCATGCTCACCGAGACCCAGCTGGTCAATGCCCTGGCCGCCCAGGTGGGGATGGAGTTCGTCGAGCTGGCCGACTACCCGGTGGACCGGACCGCCGTGGCGATGCTGCCGGGGGCGATCTGCCGGCGCTACGTGGTGCTTCCGGTCGCGGTGGCCGATGGGTTCCTGGTCCTGGCGATGGCCAACCCGGGGAACGTGCTGGCCGTCGACGACGCACGCGCGATCTCCGGCCTGCAGGTGCGCCCGGTCGTCGCGGTGCACGACGACCTGATGGCGGCGATCGACAGGTACTGCCGCGCCGACGAGGAGATCGACGACCTGGCCTCGGCCTTCGAGGACACGCAGACCGACATCGACACCGACCTCTCTAGGATCGGGGACTACGTCGAGGACGACGCGCCGATCGTCCGGTTCGTGAACATCCTGGTCACCCAGGCGATCCAGGACCGCGCCTCGGACATCCACATCGAGCCGACCGAGCACGAC
>CAYGGX010000158.1:0-2124 GCA_964349585.1 uncultured Actinotalea sp. | reverse complement strand
AGGGCCTGCACGTCGTCATCCCCTGGATCCTCGACGCCCCCGGGCCTGTCGTCGCCACATCGACCCGACCAGACGCACTCGCCGTCACCTGGCACGCGCGCTCCACCAACCGGCCGGTGGCCGTCTTCGACCCGCAACGCCTCGCCGGACTGCCCGGCGGACTGGCCTGGTCGCCCATCCGAGGCTGCGAGCTGCCCCGGACGGCTCTGGTCCGCGCACGGGGTCTGGCCGCCGGGGTCGGGTTCGGGCGAACGGTGACCGACGGCGACTTCTGGTCCGGCCAGACCGAGACGGCCCTGCGCTGCCTGCTACACGCCGCGGCGCTCGACGGGCGCACCTCCCGCGACCTGTACCGCTGGTCGCTGAACCCCGTGCTCGCCAGTGATGCCATCGCCATCCTGTCCCGCGAGAGCGGTGCCGCGACGGGCTGGGCGGACGCCCTGGACGCGGCGATCCACGCCGATCCCCGGACCCGGGACTCGATCTGGCTCGGCGTCCGGCAGTCGCTCGCAGCACTTGCCGACCCGGACGTGCTCGCCTCCGTCGACCCCGCTCGCGGGACCGAGTTCGACCCCGCCGAGTTCCTGCGCGACTCGGGGACGCTGTACCTGCTTGCCTCGGCCGTCGCCTCCGGTTCCTCGGCCCCACTCATCGCCGCGTTCGTCGAGGACGTCACCGAGACCGCACGTCACCTGGCCGCGCGGTCGGCGGGCGCCCGCCTCGACCCGCCGCTCCTGCTCGCACTGGACGAGATCGCCAACCTCACACCCCTGCCGTCACTGCCCTCCCTGATGGCCGAAGGAGGCGGCACCGGCATCACCACGCTCGCCGTGTTGCAGTCGCTGGCGCAGGCACGTGGCCGGTGGGGTGAGCATGCCGCGGACGCGATCTGGGACGCGGCCACCGTCAAGGTCGTTCTGGGCGGCCTCGCGAAGTACCGCGACCTGGACGACGTAGCCCGCCTGCTCGGCGAGATCGACGAGGTCACCCACTCCACCAACCGCTCGCGGCGAGGGGACGCCTCCACCTCGACGTCGATGCGCACCATGCCCGTCATGCCGCCCGCGGTGCTGCGCACCCTGCCGTTCGGCACCGGTGTCGCACTGCTGAGTCACTCTCGGCCGGCCTTCGTCGACCTCCTGCCATGGACGGCGAGGCGCGACGCAGACGAGCTCCGCGTCGGACAAGCCCAGATCGAGTTCGCCGCGGCCGCCGCGGCGATGGGGAGGTGAGGCGCGGTGATCCGAGGACTGCTGATCGCGGCCGGAGTCGGGACCGTCGGGATCCCCGCGGTCGCGGTCCTCACCGCGCTCGCCACGGTTGGCGGAACCTGTGTCACAGGAGGCGGGCTGTCGGCTGAGGCGCCGGTCCCGGCCGAAGCGCGCGAGTGGGTCGCGGCCACCGTCGCTACCTGCCCGGAGCTCCCGGAAGCCTGGGTCGCGGCCGTGATGGCACAGGAGTCCGGGTTCCGGCCCGATGCCTACGCCGACGACGCCAACGGCGGGACGTGGGGGCTGTTCCAGATGAACGCCTCGGTCTGGACGGGGGCCTACGGACACCCGTGGTCCGCCGACCTCAACCGCAACGGTGTGTGGGACGTCCGTGAAGGCAGCATCCACGCGTCGGTAGCAGGGGAGTACCTCTGCGACCGGCTCGATGGCGTCCGGGCGATCCGCGCCGAGCACCCCGACTGGGCGTCATCTGCGCTGCCGGAGCTGGACGCGCTGATCATCGCCCACAACGCCGGGGAGTCCCGGCTGCGGACCTACCCGACCATCCCAGCCGTCACTGCCGACTTCATCGCCAACGTCGGCGAACGGGTCGCGGCGTGGAGCGCCGAGCCGATGGGCGCAGAGTGGTGCCTGCCCGGCGACGCCGGCGGCGTGGTCGTCCCGCCGGACTCGCCGCACGGCGTCGACACTGCAGTCGAGACCGCGCTCTCGTACGTGGGTGTCCGATCCGGATGGGCCGGGCTGTGCGACCGGCTAGCGTGCCGGGCGTACGGATACGCCGGCTCGGGCTACTTCTCGGCGGCCACACACTGGGCCGCCATGGTTGAGGAGGGGCACGCTCATGCTGGCGACCGATGCGCGCCCCTGGGTTCGTTCGTCTTCTTCGACACCG
>CAYGGX010000157.1:0-2170 GCA_964349585.1 uncultured Actinotalea sp. | reverse complement strand
CGTCCTCGCGCAGGAACCCGGAGAGGGTACGCAGGAGCCGGCCCAGGTCCGTGCCGCCGACCTCGCGGGTTAGACGGAGCGCCTCGATGATCCGGTCTGCGACGGGATCGGCGAGCCTTGCCTTGAGCAGGTCGAGGCAGTCGCTGAACCGTCCGCTGGCGCGATAGTCCTCGGCGAAGGCGCGGAAGGCGGGCCGCAGGTCCTCCGGACCGCGATCGGCGAGCTGGGCGACGGCCTCGGCGAGCGACAGGCCCGCGCGGATGCCGGAGGCGAGGTGGTCGACGACCTCGGGCCAGACGCCGCGGAGCGCCGCCCGGCGGCGGCGGGCGCGGCCGCGGACCAGCGCGTAGGGGCCGTACCCCGCGGCTAGGGCGAAGCAGGCGGCGATGGCGGGCGACCGGGTGAGCCCGGCGGCGAGCGCGAAGACGACGGTCGTGGTGGTCAGGCAGGCCAGCACCAGCCCGGTGGGTGACACCCCCGGCGCGCCGGCCTGGACCAGCAGGTCGGTTAGGTCGTCCGACCAGCGGGAGCGCCGACGCCCGGGCGGCGGCGTCGTGACGGCCCAGAGCACGAGGCACAGCCCGGCCCCGAGCAGGAGCCCCGCGACGACCCCCACGCTCAGGCCCCGTCCGTGCGCAGCAGGTCGCCGACGTCGACGCCGATGCGGGTGTAGCGCTCCGGGTGTGGCGGGAACCCGGCGACCCGGACCAAGGCGCCGTCCCGGGTCGCGAACACGTCGGTGACCTCGACGACTCCGTTCTCGACGCGTCCGGGCACGGCGAGGATCTCCCGGGTGCGGCGGCGGCCGTCGGCGTCGACGTCCAGGTGCACCACCAGATCGATCGCCGATGCCACCGTCGGGACGACGAAGGCCGCGGTGACGTTCTCCCCGGCGAGCAGCGGAAGGGTGCAGATCTTGGTGAGCGCCTCGCGGGCACTGTTGGCGTGGACCGTGCACATCCCCGGGACGCCCGCGTTGAGGGCGATGAGCATGTCGAGGCTCTCGGCCTCGCGGACCTCGCCGATGATGATGCGCCGCGGGCGCATCCGCAGCGCCTCCTTGACCAGTCGCCGGAGGGTGATCTCGCCCGTCCCCTCGAGGTTCGGCTGTCGGCACTGCAGCGCCACCAGGTCTCGATGCTCGATGCGCAGCTCGAAGACCTCCTCGCAGGTGATCACGCGCTCGCGGGGCGGGATCGAGCCACCCAGGGCGTTCAGCATCGTCGTCTTGCCCGCCTGGGTGGGACCGGACACCAGGATGTTCAGCCCGGCGGCCACCGACGCGGCGAGGAACCGGGCCGCGGCCGGGGTGAGCGAGCGGAGGGCCACCAGATCGTTTAGGTTCGCGGCCCGGACCACGTACTTGCGGATGTTGACGGCCCAGTCCCGGCGGGTCACGTCGGGGATCGCGACGTGCAGTCGCTCGCCCCCCGGCAGGGCCGCGTCGACGAACGGGCTCGAGAGGTCGAGCCGGCGACCCGATGCCTTCAGCATCTGCTCGACCAGGTCCCGGACCTGGGCGACGGTGAGCATCGTCGGAGTGAGCTCCGCCTCGCCGCGCCGGGCCACGAACACCTGGTCGGGGGCGTTGATCCAGATCTCCTCGACCTCGGGATCGTCGAGGTACTGCTGGAGCGGTCCCAGGCCCGCGACTGCGTCGACCACGGCCTTGACCGCCGCGTCGGGATCAGTCAGCGGGGGGACGTGTCCGCGCAAGGAGCGCTCGTCGTAGTCGGTCAGCGCGTCGCGGACCAGCGCGTGCAGGCCTTCGGCGTTCTGCCGGGGGTCGAGACCGCGCCGTCTGATGAGTTCGCGCACCTCGCGCTCGAGCAGTGCGACGCCTTCCACGTGGCCCCCTGCGACCATCCGCCGATCAGGACATTCGGGAGCATAGTGGACACGCCCGGGCCGCGGTGGGCGGTTGTGGAAATCAATTGGGTGACGTCGGGAAAGGGCTCGGAGCCGTTCCCAGCGCGCAACTGGCGCTCGGCGCGGCCGACCCGCCCGACCTCGACGGAGCGCACTTGGCTGGAAGGTCTGGGTCGGTAGACGACCCGAACCTTCCAGTCAGCGGCCCGATTGGCCGCGTTCAGGCTTGGTCGGACGGTGGGGGATCGGACCCGCGCCGGTTGCGCGCCGGGGCGGCCCGCTTCGGCTTCGCCTCCGAGAC
>CAYGGX010000156.1:0-2265 GCA_964349585.1 uncultured Actinotalea sp. | reverse complement strand
GGTCCGGGTGGGGCGGCCGGAGTGACCGCGTACCTCGACGTCGGCACGAACACCGAGATCAGCCTGGTGATCGACGGCGCGCACTGGTCGTGCTCCGCCGCGTCGGGCCCGGCGTTCGAGGGGGCGCACATCGAGGCCGGGATGCGGGCCGCGCGGGGGGCGATCGACCGCGTGTGGTGGGACGGCGGAGGGTTGGCGGTCTCGACGATCGACGACGCGCCGGCCGTGGGGATCTGCGGGTCGGGCCTGCTGGACGCAGTCGCGGTGCTGCACGCGCGGGGCGCGATCAGCGAGGTCGGGGGGCTGGTGGCGGGGCACCCGTTGGTCTCCGGGTCGGGCCGGTCGGCGAGCGTCGAGCTGGCGGCGGCGGGTGCGGGCTCCGCGGGTTCGGGCCGGGCGATCCGGCTCAGCCGGCGCGACGTGGGCGAGGTGCAACTGGCGAAGGCTGCGGTCCGCGCCGGGATCCGGCTGCTCACCGAGGCCGCGGGGATCGACGAGGGCGACATCGCGGAGGTGGTCCTCGCGGGGGCGTTCGGGACTTACCTCGACGTCGACAGCGCGCGGGCGATCGGCCTGATCCCGCCGGTGGCGCGGGTTCGGCAGATCGGCAACGGCGCCGGGGCCGGGGCGTGCCTGCTCCTCGGGGGTGACCGGTGGCCGGACGCGATCGCGCTCGCCGAGCGGATCGACTACGTCGAGCTCACGGGGCACCCGCAGTTCCAGGACCGGTTCACGCGGGCGCTGCGGCTCTCGGGGGATCCCTGGTCTGAGTGATCGCTCGTCAGCGGCCGCTCGCAGGCCGAGCCACTGGCGCCGCCCGAGCCACTGGCGCCGCCCGAGCGACGCGCTCAGCGACCCAGCGACCGCGCCGTGGCGCCCTGCCAGCTGAGCAGGGCCGTGTGGATCGCGCCGCGGACCTTGGCCTCCTGCCCGAGCTCCGCCTGCTTGATCTCGACCGAGGCGAACTCCTCGGCCAGGACGCCCGCCTGCACCGCCGCCCGGAGCGGGCGGAGCAGCAGCTCGCCCATCTCCGCGACGCCGCCCGCGATGATCACGGTCGAGGGGTTGAGCAGGTTGACCGCCCACGAGATGGCCCGGCCGAGCTCCGTTCCCGCCTGCTCGACGGCGTCGACGCAGACCGGCTCACCCGCCATGGCGCAGTGGGCCACACGATCCGCGGTGATCGGCCCGGGCAGGGAGGGGGGACGGGCCGCGCCGGCCGCGAGGCTCGCCATGACGGTCGCGCGGATGCCGTGCGCGGAGGCGACCGTCTCCAGGCAGCCGACCTTGCCGCACATGCAGCGCCGCGTCGACTCCGGGACGGTGCAGTGGCCGAGCTCGCCGGCGATCCCACGCGCGCCGCTGACCAGCATGCCGTCGTGGATGAAGGCCGCCCCGATTCCCGTCCCGACGTAGACGAGCAGCATGTCGCGGACCCCGACGCCGGCGCCCTCGAGGTTCTCCGCGAGCGCCACGGCCTGGGTGGTGTTCTGCACGCGGATCGGCACCGTGGTGCCGAGCCGGGCGGCGAGCAGAGTCATGACGGGCACGTCGCGCCAGCCGAGGTTCGGCGCAAGGAGGCACCGGCCGCGGACGGAGTCGGTCAGCCCGGGTAGGCAGACGGCGATCGCGACCACCTCGGCGACCTCGGCGGTCAGCTCGGCGAGCGCCTCCCGGGTCAGGGCGGCGCACAGGTCGATCGTCGCCTCCGGGGAGGTGCGCACGGTCGCGGCGTGGCGGCGCGCGAGCTCCTCGCCGGCGCCGGTCGCGACGGCGACGGTGGTCCGTTGCACACCGATGTGGATGCCGACGAGCAGCTCGGACCGGCCGTTGTACTGCAGCAGGATCGGGGGTCGGCCGCCCTTGCGGGATGTGGTGCCGACGCCCGACTCGACGACCAGGCCGCTGGCGATCAGCTCGTCGACGATCACCGAGACCGTGGCCTTGGCCAGCGTGGTCGACCGGCCGATCATGGCGCGGGAGATCGGGCCCTGGTCCTTGATCCGGGCGAGGACGACGCTGCGGTTGAACGCGCGGGTCCGGGCCGCGTCCACGCCGGGCAGGGACGTGTCGCGCGTGCCGATCTCCATGTCCAGTCGCCGCCCCGGCTCGTCAGTTCGCCAGCCAACTCTAGCGGCGGGGGCGGTGGCGTCGGGGTGGGCAAGCGGGTGATCCCGGTGTGGCGGTCTACGGCCGGGGCCGGTGGCGCCGGCGGGGTACCCGCCGGGCCGTCAGGAGGCGGGGCCTACGGCCTGGGGCGAGGGC
>CAYGGX010000155.1:0-2321 GCA_964349585.1 uncultured Actinotalea sp. | reverse complement strand
TCCCCTGAGCGGCGCCGCTAGAGCACGATCACCTGGACGAGCAGGATCTTCACGATGATGCCCAGGGCGAAGACGGCGGCATACCCGGACTCGACCCGCTCGTCGGTCACCCTCGACGACGCATAGGAGAGGATCGCCGGCTGCCCGATCACGCCCGCGAGCGCCCCGGCGCCCCGCGGCGCGCTCGCGCCCACCAGGCGAGCGCCCACGGCGAACAGCACCGTGGCCAGGGTGACCAGCAGCAACGCGGCGACTACCACCCGCGCGCCCGTCGCCGTGAAGGCCTCCGTGGCGAAGGCCTGCCCCGAGGACAGCCCGACGGCCGCCAGGAAGAAGAGCAGCCCGAGCTGCCGGATCGTCAGGTTCGCGGCGCGGGGCAGGCCCCAGACCAGCGGTCCGGTGCGCTCGGCCCGGCCGAGCAGCATGCCGACGATTAGCGGTCCGGCGGCCGAGCCGAGGGCGAACGCGGCGCCGCCCGGCAGCGGGATCGCGATCAGGCCGAGCAGCAGGCCGAGGGCCATCCCGATCCCGGCCGGCACGGCTTCGATCTCCGACACCCGCCGCTCCGAGTCGCCCAGGAACGCCGAGACCGCGGCGAACTGGCCGCGCGGGACGACGGCCAGCACGCGGTCGCCGAGCTCGAGCGTCAGGTCGTCCCGGGCGAGCAGGTCGAGGTCGCCGCGGCGCACCCGGGTGATCACGCCGCCGAACCTCCCCGGGATGTCGAGCTCCAGGACGCTGCGGCCGGCCACCCGGGAGTCCGAGACCACGAACCGGCGGTGGTCGACGGAGGTCCGGTCGTCGGCGAGGTGCTCCTCGAGCCGGCGACCGAGGTGGTCGATCGCCCTCGCCACGGCCGGCGCCGGCCCGACGACCACCACCCGGTCGCCCGGTCGGAGCTCCTCGTCCGGGGCAACCACCCGGGTCCGCCCGTCCCGGGCGAGGTAGGAGAGCCGCACCTGCTGCGCCGCGAACCCCGGCACCTGGTCAAGCCGCGTGCGCCGCCGCACCTCGGCGGTCGCGGCCTCCAGGCCCAGGCCCGCGGCGGGGGCCGGGTCGCGCCGGGCGGGCCAGCGGCGCCCGATGATCACGGCGACGACGACGATCGAGACGGTGACCCCGATCGGGTAGCCCAGCGCGTAGCCCACGGCGGGCTCCGTGCTGCCCGAGGCGGCGTTGGCTGCGCCGAGCGCGGGGGTCGAGGTGAGCGCCCCGGCGAACGCCCCGGCCGCCAGTGGGCCGGACAGGTCGAGCAGCCGGCTCAGCCCGATGGCCGTCACGCCCACCACCGCCAGGACGGCCACCCCCACGCTCATCAGCGGCAGTTGGCGGCGCAGGTCGCGGAAGAAGGTCGCACCGGCGGCGAGCCCGACCGTGTACACGAACAGGGCCAGGCCGAGGGTCTGGACGAGGTGCAGGTCCTCACCGAGCCGGGGGTCGAGCGCCCCGATCGCCAGCCCGACGAACAGCGCACCGGCTGCGCCGAACCGGATCGGGCCGAAGGGCACCGCGCCGAGCGCCGTCCCGAGCCCGACGACGACGAAGATCGTGAGCAGCGGCGCGTCCGCAAGCAGGTCGAGGAGCATGTCAGCGCGCGCGTGTCGAGGTCACGGTTCCGAGGCTAGCCGCGGGCGGCCCAGAAGAGGCCGCGCTCGGTGATGGTCCGCGTCTGCGGCATGTCGAGCTCGCTCGGGAAGTGACCCAGCGTGCTGACGAACACCCGCCCGGCGCCGTACCGGCGGGTCCAGACCACCGGTGCCACCGCGCCCGCGATCTCCGGGGTGCCGTGCTCGCCGCCGAAGGTGGTGGTCGCGTGCACCTCGATCACGGGATCGGTATGGCAGAAGTACTGCTCCGTGTGCACGTCGAACGAGCCGACCCCGGCCACCACCGGGTGGTCGTCGATCACGTCCACGCGGTAGTCGATGAGGTCGCCGGGGTGGGCCACGAACCGCCCGCCGACCATGAGCCCGTACTCGAGGTTGGCGTACATGGTGGCCAGCACGCCGCCGTGCCAGCCGGCGAAGCCGGTGCCCGCCCGGACCGCGCTCGTCAGGCCCAGCTCCTCGGCGTCGGTGAGCTCGCCCATGCTCCAGCACTGCACGATGAGGTCGTACCGGCCGAGGTCCGGATCGGCGTACACGGCGAGGTCCTCGGCGACGACGTCGTCGCCCCGCTCCCGCAACGCCGGGAGGAAGATCTCGGTCGCCTCCGTCGGAAAGTGCCCCTCCCAGCCGCCGCGGACCACCAGCGTTCTCATCCGTCCAGCCTCTCATCCCGCCCGGCGTCGGCGCCGCGCGACCCCGCGCGTCCGTCCCGCC
>CAYGGX010000154.1:0-2330 GCA_964349585.1 uncultured Actinotalea sp. | reverse complement strand
AGCAGGGGCCACCCGACAAGCAGGGGCCACCCGACAAGCAGGGGCCACCCGACGAGCGCGGGTCGCCCGACGAGCGCCGGACCTCGCGCTTCCCGAAGGCGGTCTACGAGCGGGAGCTGGTGCGACTCCAGGGTGAGCTCGTCAAGGTTCAGGAGTGGGTGCGCGCCGAGGGCAAGCGGCTCGTCGTGATATTCGAGGGCCGCGACGCCGCGGGCAAGGGCTCGACGATCAAGCGGGTGAGCCAGTACCTCAACCCGCGCGTCGCCCGGATCGCCGCATTGCCGACGCCGACCGAGCGCGAGCGCACCCAGTGGTACTTCCAGCGGTACACCGCCCACCTGCCGGCCGCCGGGGAGATCGTGCTGTTCGACCGGTCCTGGTACAACCGCGCCGGCGTCGAGCGGGTGATGGGCTACTGCACCACCGATGAGTACCACCGGTTCCTGCACCAGTGCCCGATCTTCGAACGGATGCTCGTCGAGGACGGCATCCTGCTGCGCAAGTACTGGTTCTCGGTCAGCGACGCCGAGCAGGAGGCCCGGTTCCGGTCCCGCCTCACCGACCCGATGCGGTCCTGGAAGCTCTCGACGACCGACCTGGACTCCATCACGCGCTGGGAGGACTACTCCCGGGCCAAGGACCAGATGCTCATCCACACCGACATCCCCGAGGCGCCGTGGTGGGTCGTCGAGTCCGACAACAAGCGCAGCTCGCGGCTCGACATGATCCACCACCTGGTCTCGAGCATCGACTACCGCGATGTCGAGCAGAGTCTGATCGAGCTGCCCGAGCGGCCGGCCCCCACCGGGTACGTGCGGCCACCACGGGACAGCCAGCGCTACGTACCGGATCACGCCTCGACGCTGCTCGCGGAGTGACTCGCAGGACTATCGTCCGGAGTGTCGATCAGTCGGGAGGCTGACATGAACGCTTGGTCAAAGCACCGCCTCATGAGCCTTGCAGCCGTGGTGACCGCCGGGGTCGTTCTCGTCGGGTGCGGCGGCGGCCCGCAAGAGGAACCCTCGCCCGGCAAGGAGACTGCCCCGAAGTCACAACCCTCGGGCGATGAGGCTTCCGGGTCCGGCGCCAGCGAGGGGATCTCGGCCGAGACCGCCGTGTTCTGGTCCAACTCCGCGGGCGAGTACGTCGAGGGCACGACCATCGACATCAACTGCCCGGCGGGGGGCACCCTCGCCGCGCCCATCTGGGGCGGGGACGACGGGATCTACACCGACGACTCGGCCATCTGCGTCGCCGCGGTGCACGCCGGACTGATCACCGTCGACGACGGCGGCGCCGTCGTGATCGAGAAGACCGCCGGCCAGGACGGCTACGGCGAAGGCTTCACCGCCAACGGCGTGACGAGCCTGCCGTGGCCGGACCCGTGGTCCGGATCGTTCATCTTCCCCGAGTCCTGAGTCGCGGAGGGCTGCTGCTGCGGCAGTAGTCCGCTCGACCCGAGACGTGCCCCGCTGCACGATGACGACGTGACCGAACGCGAGATCCCGCTCGACGGCGGCAACGTGGCGGACGTCGTCGTTCGGGTCGGTGACACCGTCCGGCGGCCGGCCGGCCCGCAGACGCCGGCCGTGCACGCACTGCTCACCCACCTGCATGACGTCGGCTACCGCCACGCGCCGCGCAGCCTCGGCGTGGACGACGCCGGCCGGCACGTCCTCGAGTACATCCCGGGCCGGGTGGCGCACCCGACCGGGCCGGACAACCCGGCGCTGGAGCCCGGCGTCGTCGGGCGGATGGTTCGCGATCTGCACGACGCGCTCGACGGCTGGCGACCGCCGCAGGACGCGGTCTGGGTCTGCCCCATCCCCGCCGACGGGGACGACCTGGTGATCCACAACGACCTGGCGCCCTGGAACATCGTCGTGGGCGACCGGCTGGTGCTCATCGACTGGGAAGGCGCCGCTCCCGGCACCCGCGCCTGGGACCTCGCCTACCTGGCCCATGGGCTCGTGCCGTTGGAGCCGGACACCGCATGGGGCGACGTCGTCGTGCGACTGCGTGCCCTGGCCGACGGCTACGGCCTCGACGACGCGGGCCGGCATCGACTGGCTGCCACGCTGGAACGGCGCACCCGGTCGATGTACACCCTGCTCCGCGAGGGGAAGGGCGCCGAGGAGCAGCCGTGGGCCCGGCTCTGGGACGAGGGTCACGGTGCCGCGTGGCGGCGCGACGCCGAGTGGATCGCGGCCCACAGCCGGGCCCTCGCCGCCGCACTCGACTGAGCGGCGCCCGCTCGGCCAGCAGGAAGGCGGGATGCGCCGCTCGGTCGACGCACTCGCGTCGCCCGCTCGGCGCGAGTCGCGCACTAG
>CAYGGX010000153.1:0-2441 GCA_964349585.1 uncultured Actinotalea sp. | reverse complement strand
CCCACGCACCGCCGTCGTGCCCTCCCACGTAGACTGCACGCCCGTGGCGCTCACCATCGGAATCGTCGGCTTGCCCAACGTCGGCAAGTCCACCCTCTTCAATGCGCTCACCCGCAACAACGTGCTTGCCGCGAACTACCCCTTCGCGACCATCGAGCCGAACGTCGGCGTCGTTCCCCTTCCGGACCCGCGCCTCGCCGTCCTCGCCAGGCTCTTCGACTCCGAGCGCGTCGTGCCGGCGACCGTCTCCTTCGTGGACATCGCGGGCATCGTCCGCGGCGCGAGCGAGGGTGAGGGGCTGGGCAACAAGTTCCTCGCCAACATCCGCGAGGCCGACGCGATCTGTCAGGTCGTACGCACCTTCACCGACGACGACGTCGTGCACGTCACCGGTCGCGTGGACCCGGCGGACGACATCGAGATCGTGAACACCGAGCTGATCCTCGCCGACCTGCAGACGCTCGAGCGCGCCATCCCACGCCTGGAGAAGGAGGTGCGCGGCAAGAAGGCGGACGCCGCCATCCTGGTCGCCGCGCAGAAGGCGGACGAGGTGCTCGCCCAGGGCACCACGATCTTCGCCGCGCGCGACCGCCTGGTGGCCGAAGGCGTTGACCCCGCCGCGCTGCGCGAGCTCCAGCTGCTCACCGCCAAGCCGTTCATCTACGTCTTCAACACGGACGACGCCGGCCTCGCGGACCGCGACCTGCAGGCGCGCCTCCGCGCGATGGTCGCCCCTGCGGACTCGGTGATACTGGACGCCAAGTTCGAGTCCGAGCTGGTCGAGCTCGACCCCGACGACGCCGCCGAGATGCTCGCGGAGTCCGGCCAGGCCGAGGCTGGCCTCGACCAGCTGGCCCGGGTGGGCTTCCACACCCTTGGCCTGCAGACCTTCCTCACGGCCGGCCCCAAGGAGTCGCGCGCGTGGACCATCCGCAAGGGCTGGACGGCGCCGCAGGCCGCCGGCGTGATCCACACGGACTTCGAGCGCGGCTTCATCAAGGCCGAGGTGGTGTCGTACGGCGACCTCGTCGAGCTCGGCTCGGTCGTCGCCGCCCGCGCGGTTGGCAAGGCCCGAATCGAGGGCAAGGACTATCTGATGGCCGACGGCGACGTGGTGGAGTTCCGCTTCAACGTCTAGCCGGGTCCACACGCCGGGGGCGCCGGATCGGATGCCGCCGCCCGACTCACCGCGCCGTCGCGGGCTGGCGCACGTACTCCTGCCTCAGGTGCGTCCCGATGACGGTTCCCGCCGGGTACCGGGCCGCGACGAGCAGCACCTCCATGACGGACACCAGCACCATCTCGTGCGCATCCTCCGGTGTTCCGTACTGCAGCCACCCGCCTCGGTCGAGGCTGTCCCGGAACGCGAGCACGAGATCATCGAGGCTCCCGGGCCACTCGGCGACCTCGGCCGTCGTCGTCGATCGCTCCGAGTGCAGGCCGGCGAACGCGCGACCGCAGCCGCAGCCGCGACCCGTCGCCCGCAGGTCGCTCCAGCAGATCACCCCGAACATCACGAGCTCGCCGGGCGTCGCCCACGAGTAGTCGTCGCCCCGGTCACCCTGGGTCTGCTCGGTCGCCACAAGTACGCGCATCGAACCGCCTCCGTCCACGTCGTCGCCAACCGAGTCGAACGCTAGTTCGATGCTCCGACACGTTCTCAGGAACGAGCGGCTGCGTCGGGGTGGCGCCTGTCGCGGCACCCGAAATCCACCCGCCCAACCACCGGAAATCCCTAGGCCCCGACAGCCCCAGGTGGGACGATCATCTTGCGGGACGGCGTCCGTCCCGCCGGCCGCACCCGGGCGAGACCCGCCCGAACGGCCGAAGGCAGCCACCAGCTGCCGCCAGTGACGTGGAGGACCCGTGTACCCCGACCTGCTCCTCAACATCCACCGCCAGCAGGTGCGTGAGCTCGAGCAGCAGCAGCTGCACCGGCTCGCCGCCCGCGACCGATCGCCGGTCGCCCGGGACGGTAGCCAGTCCCGCATCCCGCTCGGTCGGGGCCATCGCCGAAGCGCCCGCTGAGCCCGCGGGTTGCCTGGGGCGCCACTCGCGGCGGAGCACGTCCGCTCGCCGCTGCGCCGCTCCTCCGTGTCGCCTGCCACCCACCCGCTGCGCCGCTTTCCCTTGCCGGTTGCCTCCAGGCCGCCCCGGTCGCCGACGACGACGCCCCGGCGGACGCTGGATTGACCTACGGCCCTGGGAGGGACGATGGACAGCACCGCGACACTCAAGGACCCCGTATGCGGGATGGAAGTGACTCCGGCGACGGCGGTCTCGAGCGCCGAGCACAAGGGGACCACCTACTGCTTCTGCTCGGAGGACTGCTACCGCACCTTCACGGCGAACCCAGGCGACTTCACATGACCGCCGTCTGCGCGCCGTCGCGGTTGCTGAGCAGATCCTCTCGGGCGCCGCTGGGTAGCCCCGACGACTAG
>CAYGGX010000152.1:0-2536 GCA_964349585.1 uncultured Actinotalea sp. | reverse complement strand
GGGTGCGCCACGAGGGGGGACCGGGCCGGAGCCGCCACTAGGCTGCACCCCATGCTGCTGCGGATGTCGTCCCTGTTCGTGCGCACCCTGCGCGAGGATCCCGCCGACGCCGAGGTCCCCAGCCACCGGCTCCTGATCCGCGCCGGGTACATCCGCCGCGCCGCGCCGGGCATCTACACCTGGCTCCCGCTCGGCCTGCGCGTCCTGGCCAAGGTCGAGCGCATCGTCCGCGAGGAGATGGATGCGATCGGGGCGCAGGAGGTGCACTTCCCAGCGCTGCTGCCCCGCGAGCCGTACGAGGCCACCGGGCGCTGGACCGAGTACGGCCCCAACGTGTTCCGGCTCAAGGACCGCAAGGAGGCCGACTACATGTTGGCCCCCACGCACGAGGAGGTCTTCACCCTCCTCGTCAAGGACCTGTACTCGAGCTACAAGGACCTGCCCCTCGCCCTCTATCAGATCCAGACCAAGTACCGCGACGAGGCCCGCCCCCGCGCCGGCCTGCTCCGCGGCCGCGAGTTCATCATGAAGGACGCGTACTCCTTCGACGTGGACGACGAAGGGCTGGCGGCGGCCTACGGGCGCCAGCGCGACGCGTACCGGCGCATCTTCGACAGGCTCGGCATCCAGTACGTGATCGTCGCGGCGATGTCGGGGGCGATGGGCGGCTCGCGCAGCGAGGAGTTCCTAATGCCGACGCCCATCGGCGAGGACACCTTCGTCCGCTCGCCCGGGGGGTACGCGGCCAACGTGGAGGCCGTCACCACGCCCGTGCCCGACGACGTCGCCTACGACGACGCCCCCGCGGCGCACGTCGAGGACACCCCCGACACGCCGACCATCGAGACCCTGGTGGCGCTGGCCAATGCCCGCTTCCCCCGTCCCGACCGCGCCTGGACCGCCGCCGACACGCTCAAGAACGTCGTCGTCGCGCTCACCCACCCGGGCGGCGAGCGGGAGGTCCTCGTCGTGGGAGTGCCCGGGGACCGCGAGATCGACCCGGCCCGCCTCGACGCGTCCCTCGCCCCCGCGACCGTCGAGGCGGCGGTCGATGCCGACTTCGCCGCGCACCCGGAGCTGGTCCGCGGCTACATCGGGCCGGGCGCGCTCGGCCGGGCGAACACCGGTCGCGAGGACGCCGTCCGGTACCTGCTCGACCCGCGCGTCGTCCCCGGCACCCGGTGGATCACCGGCGCGAACGAGGCGGGTCGGCACGTGTTCGACCTGGTCGCGGACCGCGACTTCACGGCCGACGGCACCGTCGAGGCGGCCGAGGTGCGCGCGGGCGACCCCGCCCCCGACGGCTCGGGACCGCTCGAGCTGGCCCGCGGGATCGAGATCGGCCACATCTTCGCCCTGGGACGGAAGTACGCCGACGCACTTGGCCTGCAGGTGCTCAACGAGAACGGCAAGGCGGTCACCGTCACGATGGGGTCCTACGGGATCGGGGTCTCCCGTGCGGTCGCCGCGCTCGCCGAGACCAACCATGACGACGTCGGCCTCGCTTGGCCCGCGCAGGTCGCGCCGGTGCACGTGCACCTCGTGGCCACCGGGAAGGACGCGGCGGTGTTCGACGCCGCCGCCGGGCTCGCCCAGGAGCTGCACGACGACGGGGTCGAGGTGCTCTACGACGACCGGCCCAAGGCCTCGCCAGGGGTCAAGTTCGCCGACGCCGAGATCATCGGCGCCCCGGTGATCGTCGTCGTCGGGCGGGGCCTCGCCGAGGGTCTGGTGGAGGTGCGGGTACGCCGCGCCGGGGACGCGGCGTCCGCGGGCCTCTCGGACGGCTCCGCGGTGGAGTCGGTCCCGGTCGCGGACGCGGCGGCCAGGATCGCAGCCGTGGTGTGCCGGCTGCTCGAGGGCTAGCCCTGCTCGGGTAGGCCGGGGAAGGCGGGGACTGCGGCCCCGCCGGCGACCTGCGCCCGGACGCCGTCCAGCACCCCGTCCATCAGCGCCGCGCGCACTCCGGCGGATGCGTGCGCGACGAGCGACATGTACGAGTCCGCGAGCGCACCCTCGACCTCGCCGAGCGCCGCGAGGCGCATCTCGGGGGTAGCGCCCGGGTCGCCGAGAGCCTCCGGGAGTGCGTAGGCGCTGCGCCGGGGGTCCGCGCCCGCGCCGGCCACCGCCGAGGCCTCGGCCCAGGCCTGCGCGCGTTCCCGGTGGGCCGCGGCCCGCGCTGCCGCGCGGTCCCGGTCCGCGTCCAGCGACCTTGCCGCGACGACCTCCCAGGCGAGCCCGGCGGCGTCCTCCGACTGCACCAGCACCGTGGCCTGCTGGACCGTGATGCCCTCCGGGAGCTCCGTGGGCACGACGAACGCCACCATCGGTCCGGCGACCGTGCCGAGCGCGGTGGCGAGCTCGTCCGCGAGCAGCGACCGGTTCACCGAGATGGCGGCGAGCAGCCGGGCCATCGGGCCGTCGGCCGCGGCGTCAGCGTCCGAACGGGCGGCGGCCGCCTCCGCGGTCAGGGCGGCGAGCACGTCCTGCGGGAGCGCCGGCGGCGGGGGTGCGCTCGTCGCGGTCGGTGTCGGGG
>CAYGGX010000151.1:0-2554 GCA_964349585.1 uncultured Actinotalea sp. | reverse complement strand
GCCCGCCGACGTCGTCGTCGCGAACGCGGACCTGCCCTACGTGTACCGTCGCCTGCTGCCCGACGCCGCGGCCGCCCGGCGGATCGGCCGCAAGACGTTCTCCGGGTCGACGATCAGCTTCTTCTGGGGACTGGACCGGCCGTACCCCGAGCTGCGGCCGCACACCCTCTTCCTCGGCGACGCCTACCGGGACAACTTCGACCGGATCGAGCGGAACGAGCCCCTGCCCGACGGTCCGAGTGTCTACGTGCACGCGCCCACCCGGCTCGATCCCGGCACCGCGCCACCGGGCAAGGACACCCTGATCGCCGTCGTGCCGACCGGCCACATGACGTACGACGGCGACGATCCCGAGCGCATCGCGCGCGAGGAGGAGGCCTGGGCCACCGAGCTCGGGCGGGCGCGCGCCGCGGTCCTGGCGCGGCTCGCCCAGGTCGGCCTGGCCGACGTGGCCGATCACATCACTGTCGAGGCGACCGCCACGCCCCCCACCTGGCGCGCCCACCACAACCTGGAGCGCGGTGCCACCCACGGGCTGGCGCACACGCTGTTCCAGCTCGCGTACCTGCGCCCGCACAACCGGCACGCCCGGTACCGGAACCTGTACTTCGCGGGGGCCAGCACCCACCCGGGAACCGGGGTGCCGACCGCGCTGGTATCCGGGCGCCTCGCCGCCGAGCGCATAGCCGACGACCATCTCTAGCCCGGGTGGCGGGGAGGGCGTGGCCACCGGCGTGCCCGCCGCAGCGGCGGAGCGCGCGGCGGTCGTGGCCCCGTCGACGGGTGTGGGGCGGACAGCCTGGGTGGACGTCGCCAAGGGCATCTCGATCGTCCTCGTCGTGCTCCAGCACGTGCTCCTCTCCCTTGTGCCGCAGGGCTGGGCGCCGGAGGCCGCGCAGAGCGTGAGTGCGGTGTTCACGAGCCAGCGGATGCCGCTGTTCTTCCTGGCGTCCGGCATCTTCGTGGCGCGGATCCTGGCCGGTCCATGGCGGCGCCTGCTCGAGCGTCGGGTCGCCTTCTTCGCCTGGCTCTACGTCCTCTGGTGCGTGCTCCGCTACGTGTGGTTCGCGCTGCTGGCGCACGGGACAAGCCTGGCGTCTTGGCCGTCGCCGTGGAGCGTCGTCACCGAGCTGTGGCTCCCGGCCTCGGCGCTGTGGTTCATCTACGCCCTCGCGCTGTTCTCGGTCGTCGGGCGAGCGACCCGGTCCGTCCCCGCGCCGGTCCGGGTCGGCGGGGCAGCGGTTCTCTCGGCCCTGGTCGGGAGCGGGACGGTGGGGGTCGAGAGCTACGCGTGGCGGGTGATGGCGATCAACCTCGTGTTCTTCCTCCTCGGCGCCGACGCGTCCGAGCCGATCCGCCGGGTCGCCGCCGCACTGAGCCGGGGCAGGGCAGTCGGGCTTGCGCTGGTCGCGACGGCGGGCTTCATCGCCCTTGCGATCCTGCTGCGCTTCCACGGTGGGGCCGCCATCCCGGGGATGCGACTGGCGACCTCGATCGTCGCCCTCGTGGCAGGCGTCGCGCTGGCGGTCGCGATCGCCGGGACTCGGGTCGGCAATCTTCCGCAGTGGCTGGGCGCCCGGACGCTCGACGTCTACCTGCTGCACGGCCTGTTGCTCGCGCTCCTGGTCCGGCTCGGCACCGCGGTGCACCCCGGTGGGGTCGGCCGCGTCGTCGGGGTGGCGCTGGTTCTGGCGACCACCGGCGTCGTCGTGCTCGCCTGCCTCGGGGCGGCACGCGGGCTGCGAGCCGTCGCGGCAGGCTGGCTGTTCGCCCCGCCGTGGGCAGGCGGACGGGATCGGCGTCGGTCGGCGCCGGGTGCCCTCAGGGAGTCGTTGGGGTCGGCTCGGAACTGACCGGGTGTGGGAGTGCGAGGCGGAGGCCGGCGTCCTGCGGGCGCACGTGCGGCCCGTCGGGGATCGCCCAACTGGCCTCGTCGTGCTGCGCGGAGATCGCGGCCTCGTCGACCTCGATGCCCAGTCCCGGTTCGTCACCGAGGGTGATCCCGCCGTCTGCGATGACCTGATCCACCTTGAGGCCCACCGGGAAGCCGAGATCCTGCACCTCGGTGACGAGGTGGTTCGGCACCGCGGCGGCCGCATGCGCCAGGGGGTTCGCGTTGTAGCCAACCGGGCTGACGGGTAGGTCGTGCGCGTGCGCGAGCGCCGAGACGCGCAGGAAGTGGCTGATCCCCCAGAGCGATCAGGGGTGAGCTGAGCCCTGGCGCCGCTGTGCCTCCGGCAGGGCGCCTAGCGCAGCGCGTGGGCGCGCACGGAGCCGGCGTCGGCCGCCGCGATCCTGCGCGTCACAGTGCCCTCGACGGGCGCACCGAACGTCCCCGCCGACGTGTAAACCTCCAGGGTGGCCCCGTCGAGGATCAGGCGGATCTCGGGCCCACTGATCGGCATCTCCCACCAGTCGTCGCCGACGCGGATGGTCAGGTTCCCGTCGGCCGCGTCGAGTCGGGCCTGCAGGCCGTCGGCGCCCGCGATGGTCAGGCTCGCCGCGGCCACGGGATCGTCCAGCGTCCACTCCAGGTCGCAGGGGTCGGTGAGCT
>CAYGGX010000150.1:0-2590 GCA_964349585.1 uncultured Actinotalea sp. | reverse complement strand
CATCGGCGGCGGATACCTCCCCAGCAGCCTCAGGGCGCGCGTCACCGAGCTGCGCGGTCACGCTCAGCAATCCCGCGACACCCTGACCGAGATCGAAGCCCTCCCCGTGACCGAGGCCGCGCAGCTCATCCGAGACCGTGCGGCACAGGCCGAGGCGGAAAGGATCGCCGAGGCCACGAGGCTGGCACGCGGGGCCGATCCCGGCCGCTGGCACTCGCCGGCCCCTGTCTACCCGCCCTACCCCGAACGCGGCTTTGGGCCCAGCCTGTAGCCGGTCTACCCGCCGCTGAAGTAGATGGGATCCAACACACGTTTCCAAGCCACCTTCGTACGCAAGGATATGCCGCTATACTTTCTTAACGGGCGCTCTCAAGGAAGGTCCTTCGACGAGCCTTCTCAATGCGGGCGCCGAGAGCAAGGCTCTGAACACCCCGGAGGATCCATGACCCAGCCACGCCGACCACCCGGTCGGCCCGACGACGGCCATCGGTCCAGTACCGCACCCCCCGAACCCGACGTGCACCTCACGACCGGCTGGCCACCGGTGGGCTACGAGGACCGCGACTGGTCAGGCACGATCGACGAGGGGCACCTGGACGTGTGGCAGCGGCTCAAGACCGCCCGCCCCTACCGGGCCGCCGTCCCACCGTTCATCGCCGACCTCGACCCCCGGCTACGACCCGACACGCTCACCGCCGCCCTGGAGGCCACCAACGAAGTCACCCGCTTCGACACCGAGATGGCTGGCCTACCCGTTCCCATGCCTGCGGTCCTGCTGCGCACCGAGTCGGCGTCCTCTTCGCAGATCGAGCACCTCACGTCCAACGCCCGCAACATCGCCCTCGCCGAGCTCGGCGGGCCGGGCAAGGAGAACGCCCCACTCATCGTGGCCAACGCCCGCGCCATGACCGCCGCCCTGAACGCCGGCGGGACCGTCACCCCCGACACCATCCTCGCGATCCACGCCGCCCTGCTCGAGGCTGCCGAGCCCGACCACGCCGGCACGTGGCGCGACCAACAGGTGTGGATCGGGTCCTCACCGATCTCTCCGCACGACGCCGACTTCATCCCACCGCATGCCGACCGGATCCCCGAGCTCATCGACGACCTCACCGCCTTCGGGCGACGCCGCGACGCGCCACCCCTGGTGCACGCCGCGCTCCTGCACGCCCAGTTCGAGACCATCCACCCGTTCATCGACGGCAACGGCCGCACCGGTCGGGTCCTGGTCCACACCGTCCTGCGAGGCCATGGGATCACCCGGCACACCACCGTCCCGGTGTCCGCCGGGCTGCTGCGCGCCACCGACCGGTACTTCGCCGCCCTGGGCGCCTACCGCGACGGCGACCCCAGCCCCATCGTCACCGAGATGTCCGCCGCGGCCCTGGCCGCCGTCGCCAACGGCCGACAGCTCGCAGGCGACATCTTGACGATCCGCCAGCAGTGGCGAGACCAGATCAAGGCCCGCACCGACTCCTCCGCCTGGCGCCTCGCCGACCAGCTGTTCGCCCAGCCGGTGATCAACGTCGACCGTGCCACCACGAACCTCGGCGTCTCCGCACCGGCCGCCCGAGCGTCCATCGCCACCCTGGTCGACGCCGGGGTCCTGACACCCACGTCAGACGCCCGACGCAACCGCGCCTGGCAGGCGACCAGCGTCCTGACGGCGATCGACGAGTTCTCCCGCCGGGCCGGGCGCCGCACAGCCGGGCGTTGAACAAGACCGGTAGCGAGCGACCTGGAGCGCCTCGCGCCCGGGGGGCGGGCGTTCGCCAAGGGTGATATCATTAGATATCTGGGGGGCGTCCCGTGCCCGACGTCTTGATCCGCAACTTCCCCGCCGACGACCTCCACCTGCTCGACAAGCAGGCAGCGCGACTCGGAATCTCGCGCACCGAGTACCTGCGCAGGCACCTGCACCGCGAGGCTCGACGGACCGTCGGGCCGGTCACTGCGGCGGACCTGCGCGCACTGGGAGATCTCGTCGCCGACCTCGCAGACGAGACAGTGATGTCCGAAGCCTGGTCATGACGACGTCCTGGCTGATCGACAAGTCCGCCCTCGTCAGGCTGGGCCAGAGCGCCGACGCCGAGGAGTGGGCCAACCGGATCGAACGCGGAATGGTCGCGATCACTACAGTCACTCTGCTTGAAGCCGGCTTCTCGGCCCGGTCCGCCGACGACCTCGGGCGCACGCTGGCCTCCGCGCCGGTGGGATCGATGCCTGTGGAGTACCTGACGCCCGCCGCCGAGGACCGGGCCGTCCAGGTACAACGACTGCTGGCCGAGCGTGGCCAGCATCGCGCCCCCTCCATCCCTGAACTCCTCGTCGCAGCGGCAGCCGAGCTGACGCAACGGACGGTCCTCCACTTGGACAAGGACTTCGACCTCATCGCCGACCTGACCGCGCAGCCGATGGAACGCCTTCGCGTCGAGTGAGCCGGGCGCTCACCCCAGAATCACCCCCACACCGCACTCAGCGGCCCAGGAGGGCCCTTCTCCCCTCGTAGAACCAGCGAGATCCCCGCACCCGGGACGTTCGGGACGAAGAGGTCGCAGGTTCAAATCCTGTCACCCCGACCCAGTGTGAA
>CAYGGX010000149.1:0-2671 GCA_964349585.1 uncultured Actinotalea sp. | reverse complement strand
GGCGGGGGATGTCCGGGGTGCCCGTGCGGTGACGGGCTCGAAGGGTGCAGAAGCCGGGGTGGTGGCCAGGGTGGTCATCGCAGTGCGCCTCCGGTGAGCAGCGCGGTGGCGCTGGGCTGGGTGGGGTGGTTGTGGGTCGGGTACGGGGAGTCGATGGCGCCGGAGTGGAACTCGACGTCGTCGGCCGTCAGCTGCAGGTAGGCGTCCTCGAGCGAACCGCGCAGCGGCACAAGCTCGTGGAGCGGGATTGCGGCGGCCGCGGCCGCGTCGCCGATGGCGGGTGCGGAGCTGCCGTGCACCTCGAGGACGTCCGCCTCGGTCGAGGTGACAGTCGCCCCGAACCGTCGCATCAGGGCCTCGAGCGCACCCGGCTGCGGGGTGCGCACGCGCACGGTCGTGCTAGAGGCGCGCGCGATGATCTCCTGCACGGGGGCGTCGGCCAGGATCCGGCCGCGCCCGATCACGATGATGTGGTCGGCCGTCAGCGCCATCTCGGACATCAGGTGCGAGGACAGGAACACCGTTCGGCCCTCGGACGCCAGGTGGCGCACCAGGGTGCGGACCCACAGGACTCCGTCGGGGTCGAGGCCGTTGACCGGCTCGTCGAGGATCAGGGTCTGCGGGTCGCCGAGCAGGGCCGAGGCGATGCCGAGCCGCTGCCCCATGCCGAGGGAGAAGCCGCCGGCGCGTCGGTGGGCGACGCCCGGCAGCCCGGTCATCTCGATGACCTCGTCGACGCGCGACTTGGCGATCCCGTGCGTGGCGGCCATCGCGCGGAGGTGGTTCACGGCGCTCCGGCCCGTGTGGATCGCCTTGGCGTCGAGCAGGGTGCCGACCTGGGCCAGCGGGGTGCCGTGGTCCCGGTACTGACGGCCGTTGACCGTCACCGTGCCCGCGGACGGGCGGTCCAGCCCCACGATCATGCGCATGGTGGTGGACTTGCCCGCGCCGTTGGGGCCCAGGAACCCGGTGACCTTTCCGGGGGCGACGGTGAACGTGATGTCGTCCACCGCGGTCGTGGAGCCGTATCTCTTGGACAGGCCCTTTGCCTCGATCATGTTCCTTCTCCTAAGTCGGGTGGTGCTCACGAATGTACGGAGCGTGCGCTTGGGGGGTAACGGTCGCTAGATCGAACCTGCCGCGGTCGGCTACGTCTCGAGGACGAGGGACACGTACGCCGCGGGTCGCTCCCGAGGCGTACCCGCTAGGCCTAGTTACTCGAACAACTGTTCGAGTACGCTGGCGGGGTGCCCGGCGGCGGCCCGACGATCCTGCATGCCGACCTCGACGCGTTCTACGCATCGGTCGAGCAGCTGCTCGACCCCGCGCTGCGGGGCAGGCCGATCGCCGTCGGCGGCGGTCCGTCCGGCGGGGTGGTGCTCGCCGCGTCCTACGAGGCGAAGGCCTTCGGCGTCGCCGGCGGCATGCCGGGCTGGCGGGCCGCACGACTGTGCCCGCGGCTGGTGTTCGTGCGCGGGCACTTCGGGGAGTACCAGCGGATCGCCGATCGGGTGATGGCAGTCCTGCGGGACGTGACACCCCTGGTCGAGCGGATCTCGATCGACGAGGCGTTCCTGGACGTGGCCGGCTCGACGCACCTGTTCGGGCCGGCGGAGGTGATCGGGGCGACGATCCGGCGCCGGGTCCGGACCGAGATCGGCCTGCCGATCTCCGTCGGCGCGGCGGGCACCAAGCACCTGGCCAAGATCGCGTCCCAGGTGGCCAAGCCGGACGGCATGATCGTGGTGCAGCCCGGACGCGAGCGGGAGTTCCTCGACCCCCTGCCGGTCGGCCTCATCTGGGGGGTCGGCCCGGTGAATCAGCAGCGGCTCGCCGACCTCGGAATCCGCACCATCGGCGAGCTGGCCCGGACTCCGGGCTCGGCGGTCGAGCACATCCTCGGCCGTGGCGTGGGCCACAAGATCACTGCCATGGCGCACGACGCCGACCCGCGGCGGGTGGTCACCGCGCGCAGCGCGGGATCCGTGGGCGCACAGTCCGCGATGCCCCGGCGACGCCCCGAGCCCGAGGACGTCCGGGCCGTGCTCGCGCACCTGGCCGATCGGGTGGCGCGCCGGATGCGGGCCAAGCACCGGGCGGGCCGGACGGTGACGGTCCGGGTGCGGTTCGCCGGGATGCGGGCCGTGACCCGCTCGCACACCCTCGCCCAGCCCGTCGCGGCAACCCTCACGCTGACCGAGGTCGCAGAGCGGCTCGTTTGGTCCGCGATCAACGACAACCCGGGGGAGGAGGTCACCCTGCTCGCGGTGTCGGTCTCGAACCTCGGCGGGCAACGGATCATCCAGCCCGAGCTGGACCTGCCACCCCCGGACCCGTGGCGTCCCGGGTCGGCGGCCGGCGTCGCGCGTCGCGCGGTGGACGGCTCGATGGACGCGATCCGTGACCGGTTCGGCGGCGACGCCGTCGGCTACCTCGCCGCGCGGCGGCGCGCCGGCTCGGTGCCGGACGAGTTCCGGGAGCTCGCGGAACACGAGCTGTGACGTCCGATCAGCCAGGTGTGTGCGACTTCGGGAGTCGCGAGCACCCGATGAGTTGCGTGCACGTAGCCGTTCGATACCGGTGATTGGACGAGGCACGCAGACCACATGACGGAAGCGCAGCGGTCGCGTCCCAGATCCGGTGTAATTCCTCGGGCGTGGGTTCGCTCTGG
>CAYGGX010000148.1:0-2722 GCA_964349585.1 uncultured Actinotalea sp. | reverse complement strand
CCCCGGCATGATGCCGGGGTTGGGCCGCGGACCGCCGGCGCCCGCCTCGGCGGGTTCCGGAGCCGGGGCGGCGGGTTCCGGAGCAGGCTTCGCCGCGGGCTTCGCGGGCGGCGGGGCCGGCTGCTCACTGGGCGCCGGGTAGATGTCGCGCAGCTTGCGCACGACCGGAGGTTCGATGGTCGAGGACGCCGACCTGACGAACTCACCGAGCTCGCCGAGCTTGGCCATCAGTGCCTTGCTCTCGACGCCGAGCTCCTTGGCGAGCTCATACACGCGGACCTTTGCCACAACTCTCCCTGTCTCGGTCCGCCCGGACAGGGGTCGGACCGTCGTTAGTGCTGGGTAATCATCTCTGGGTACTCATCGGGTGCCCATCGGCTTCCAACCCGCTTTCCGTATCGGCGAACGACGGACGTGCCTTGCGCTCCGCACCACCTGCCTCGAGGAACTCCCGGATCGGCGCCAGATCGAGCTGGGCCACCCGCAACGCGCGGGCGAACGCTCGACGTCGTTCCGCAAGCTCCAGACACTGCAGATCGGCGTGCAACCAGGCACCCCGACCAGGGCGGACACGTTCCGGATCGGCCACGGCACGAGCGTGCTCGCCGCCGTCCGTCACAACCCGCAGCAGTACGGTTCGCTGGTCCCGGCTTCGACATCCCACGCACGTCCGCACCGGTCCGACCGCATGGTCAACATCGACAGGTGCACTCGTGGGGAGCCGGACCCGGGGCCCAGCACCGAAGAGTCTACCGCCCCCGCTCACCGTTCGGGACCCGCGCCCCCGGTCGACCCCTCGTCCGATCGGATGTCGATCCGCCAACCGGTGAGCTTCGCGGCCAGCCGGGCGTTCTGCCCCTCCTTGCCGATCGCGAGGGAGAGCTGGAAGTCGGGCACGACCACGCGTGCCGAGCGCGTCGCCGGGTCCACGACCGTCACCGAGCTGACCCGGGCCGGCGACAGCGAGTTGGCGACGAACTCCGCGGGGTCGTCACTGTGGTCGATGATGTCGATCTTCTCCCCCCGCAGCTCGGCCATCACCGCCCGGACCCGCGCTCCCATGGGCCCGATGCACGCGCCCTTGGCGTTCAGCCCGGCGACGGTGCTGCGAACGGCGATCTTGGTCCGGTGGCCCGCCTCACGGGCGATAGCGGTGATCTCGACCGAGCCGTCCGCCACCTCGGGGACCTCCAGCGCGAACAGCTTGCGGACCAGCCCCGGGTGCGTACGGGACAGGGTGATCGAGGGGCCCTTCATCCCGCGGCTGACGTCCAGCACGTACGCGCGCAGGCGCTCGCCGTGCACGTACGTCTCGGTCGGCACCTGCTCGTGCGACGGCAGCACCGCCTCGGTGCCGCGGATCGCCACGAGCACGGTCCGGGGGTCGCGGCCCTGCTGGATCACGCCGGCCACCACCTCGCCCTCCGTCCCCCGGAAGTTGCCCAGCACCTGCTCGTCCTCGACGTCCCGGAGCCGCTGCACGATCACCTGACGCGCGGTCGCGGTGGCCACCCGACCGAACCCCTCGGGGGTGTGGTCGAACTCGGCGCCCCAGGCGGGCTCGGGCTCCGGCGCGGCGGTGAGCTCCCCGGGGTCCTCGCTCGGCTCCGGGGCCGGCGCAGGCGGCGTCTTGAGGCTCTCGCGGGCCCAGACGGTCACGTGACCGGTGCGTCGATCGACCTCCACCCGCGCGTTCTCGTGCGCCCCGGGGGTCCGGTGGTAGGCGGAGAGCAGCGCCTGCTCGATCGCGGACAGCAGCGTGTCCAGCGGGATGTCGCGCTCGTGCTCGACGAGGCGCAGCGCGGTCATGTCGATGTCCATCAGGCCTCGCCCTCCTCGCGGAGCTCGACCTCGACGGCGGCGCTGGCGACGTCTGCCGGGTCCACCACGACGACGCCGTCGTCCGTGGCAAGCTCGTAGCCGGTCGCCTCGGCGGCGGTCAGCCTCCCCCGCACTACCGTCCCGTCCCGCAGCACCGCGCGGACCAGCCGGGTGCGCGCGCGACGGAAGTGCCGCAGCTCGGTCAGCGGCCGGTCGGTCCCGGGGGTCGAGACCTCGAGCACGTAGGCGCCGCGCACCGGGTCGTCGGCGTCCAGCGCCGCGGATACCCCCCGGGACACCTCGGCCAGCAGGTCCGACCCGAGTCCGCCGGCGACGTCGTCGGGCAGGTCGACCACGACCCGGACCAGCGAGCGCCGCCCGGCGGCGGAGATCTGCACGTCCTCGAGCACCAGCCCGGCCGCGGCCACTGCCGGGCCGACGGTCGCGCGCACCCGCTGGGCGACTGCCGGGTTCGCGGACATGTGCGCCTCCCGATGTCGTGGCGGGCATGGCCCTTGTGGACTTGTCCTGGCCAGCCTAACGACTGCGGGGCGCCGCGGCGTGACAGTATCGCCCGCGATGGACCTCTTGCCCCTCCCCCGGACCCGACTCACGCTGCGCGCGGCGGGTGCCGTCGCGGCCCTCCTGCTGCTCACCGGGTGCGGGCTGCGGCTCGAGACCCCCGAGCCCGAGCCGCTGGTTCCGGACGAGCTGGAGATCGTGCGGGCGGACAACGCCGCCGCGGCGGCGGACCTGCGCGCCATGGCCGAGGAGGCCGCCGCCGGTGCGCCACCCGAGGTGTCCCCGGTGCTCGCCAGGATCGCCACGTCGAGCGCAGCCCACCACGACGCCCTGGGCGGAACGTACGAGCCGTTCCCGGACGCCCCACCCACCACGACAC
>CAYGGX010000147.1:0-2732 GCA_964349585.1 uncultured Actinotalea sp. | reverse complement strand
CGCCGGGGCTCGTCCCGGCGAGCGCAACAATCGCCGCGGCCAGGCCCGTCGCTACGCTGAGACACCATGCGGGCGCGCCTCCACGAGCTGTTCCGCTTCGGCTCCGTCGGGGCGGTCGCGTTCGTGGTCGACGTCGGCCTGTTCAACCTGCTGCGCTTCGGGCCGGGCGGGCTGCTGGCGGACAAGCCGCTCACCGCGAAGGTGGTCTCGGTGGCGGTCGCGACGGTCGTCGCCTGGTTGGGCAACCGGTACTGGACCTTCGCCCTGCGGCGCACCGGCACCAGGCTCCGGGAGCTCGTGGTCTTCGCCGTGGTGAATATCGTCGGGATGGCGATCGCCGTCGGCTGCCTGGCGTTCTCGCACTACGTGCTCGCCCTAACCTCGCCACTGGCCGACAACATCGCGGCGAACGTCGTCGGGCTCGGCCTGGGAACGGTGTTCCGGTACTTCGCCTACCGGCACGTGGTCTTCACGGGCACCCGGCGCCTCGCCTCAGCCGGTGCGGCCACGTCGACGACGACGGCGGCGGCGGCGGAGCGCGGCGCCGGGCGCGACCCAGGAGCCGCGGGGTAGCACCACGTCGGGGTCCAGCGAGGTGGGCACGCCCGACAGGAAGAGCGCGAACACGGGCGGGCGACGCTGGGCCAGCTCCAGCCGGCCACCGTCCGCGGCGACGAGATCGCGGGCAAGCGTCAGGCCAAGGCCGGTGCCGTTCCCGGACGTCACCTCCGGCTCGAAGATGCGCGGGGCGATGTCGTCGGGCACCCCCGGCCCCTGGTCGGCCACCTCGACCACGACGGCGCCGCCCGGGCCGGACGAGCGCGAGCGCACCGTGGTCAGCCCGCCGCCGTGCTTCAGCGAGTTCTCGATCAGGGTGGCCAGCACCTGGGACAGCGCACCGGGGGTGGCGAGCACGGCGACGTCGTCGGGCACGTCCACCTCGATGCGGCGGCCGACCCGCGCGAACGACGGGCCCCACTCCTCGAGCTGCTGGGCGACCACGTCCGCCAGGTGCAGGGCCTCGGTGGTGCCGCCGAGGGCGAGCCGGGAGCGCCTGAGCAGGTCGTCGACCACGGTCACGAGGCGCTCGACCTGCTCCAGGGCGACCCGCGCCTCCTCCCGCACCTCGTCCTTGTCCGTCGCAAGGCTGATCTCCTCGAGGCGCATCGACAGCGCCGTCAGCGGGGTGCGGAGCTGGTGCGACGCGTCGGAGGCGAACTGCCGCTCCACCGCGAGCCGTCCCGCAAGGCGGTCGGCGCTGCGGACCAGCTCCGCGGCGACGAGGTCGATCTCCTCGACCTCCGACGGCTCCAGCCGCGGCCGCGACTGGCCGGAACCGAGCTGCTCGGCGCTCGCGGCGAGGTAGATCAGCGGGGCCGCGAGCCGGCGGGCCTGCCAGAGGGCCATCGAGATGCCCGCGGCGAAGGCCACGATGGCGGCCGTGACCACCAGGGAGACGGCGCGCGCGGACCGCCAGAACACGTCCCAGTACGACACCGAGACGATGACCACGGCGCCCGAGTCGGTGCTGACCACCTCGGAGTAGGCCCGGCCCTCGATGGGCTCGCCAGCCCGGATCACCAGGCCGTCCGGTCCGACCACCGACGCCGACGCCGGCAGCCGCCCGTTCCCCCCCACGTACGGCTCGAGCATGTCGTCGGAGAGCTCGCGACCGAGCGTGACGCGCGCCTCGACCTGCCGCGCCAGCGCCACGGCCCGGTCGTACAAGTTCTGGATCTCGGTGTCGCGGACCAGCTGCGCGCCGTAGAAGGCGAGCGGGATGCCGAGCAGGACCACCGCCACCGTCACCGCAGCGATGGTGGCCTGCAGGACCCGGCGGCGCATCGCTCAGCCGGCGCCGGTCTCGAACCGGAAGCCCATGCCTCGCACGGTCGAGATGTACCGGGGCTCGTTGGCGTCGTCGTTGAGCTTTCGGCGGAGCCACGAGACGTGCATGTCGAGCGTCTTGGTCGACCCGGTGGGGTCGGAGTCCCAGACGTCGCGCATCAGGGCGTCCCGGGAGACCACCGACCCGGCCTCGCGGACCAGAACGCGGAGCAGGTCGAACTCCTTGGCGGTCAGGTGCAGCTCACGGTCGCCCTGGAACGCCCGGTGCGCGCCCAGGTCCATCCGGACGTCCTGAGCGGCGAGCTCGTCCTGGTCGTCCGGACCCTCCGGCTGCGACCGCCGGAGCAGGGCCCGCACCCGGGCCAGCAGCTCGGCGAGCCGGAAGGGCTTGGTGACGTAGTCGTCCGCCCCCGCGTCCAGGCCGACGACCAGGTCTACCTCGTCCGCCCGGGCGGTGAGCACCAGCACGGGAGTGGTGAAGCCGTTGCTCCGGATCCAGCGCGCGACGTCCAGGCCGTCCATGTCGGGCAGTCCCAGGTCGAGGATCACCAGGTCTGCAGCGGGGGCCCCCTCGATTGCCCCTTGACCCGTTCCTTGCACGACGACGTCGTATCCCTCCCGGCCGAGTGCTCGCGCCAAGGGCTCGGCAATGGCGGGGTCATCCTCTGCCAAGAGAACGTGGGTCATGCGCACATGCTGCCACACCGCGGTGCCGGTCCGGAGGGGACCCGGCTCGGGCGGTCGGACCGGGCGTCGCCCTGACGCCCCGCGGGGACGCGCACCCTCCGGCCGGGTCCGCGACGACTGCGCCCTTGGGGTGACACCACATCAACCCACGGCCCGAGGACCCCGCGGCCCCCGGCCCCTAACCTGGGGCGGTGCGG
>CAYGGX010000146.1:0-2746 GCA_964349585.1 uncultured Actinotalea sp. | reverse complement strand
CTCCTGGAGCGACGTGGGCGCGATCGTCGCCACGCCCCGGCGGCGAAGGTGGTCCCGGATCTCCCAGTCCCACATGGACACGGTGCCGAACTCGGAGGTGATGACGAGGATCGGCTGCTCGATCCCCCGGAAGGCATCGACCATGCGATAGGCGAGACCGTTGAGGTCAGGCACGACGACGGCACTCGCCTCGGCCGGGACCGGCGCCTCGATGTGCGCTGGCTCGGCCCAGTCGACCAGGTGGCCCGTGAGCCGCTCCAAGTACGCCAGCTGGAGATGGAACGCCTCAGCCGGCTCGCGGTCCAGGTACACAGGGCGGAACACGGGCCTGCTGATCATGGCTACTCCCTCGCCAGTTGCGGATCGATGATCACCTTGAGCGCCGAGGCGTCCTGCGCCCGCGCGACCGCCGCCGCGAAGTCCTCGAGCGAGAAGACGTCGGAGACCATCCAGTCGAGCTCGATGCGACCCGAGCTGACGAGCTCGGCCGCCCGGCGGCAGTCCTCGAGCGTCGAGGCCGTCGTTCCGACGACGACGAGCTCCTTGTAGTGGATGGCGTTCGTGTCGATCTCGACGGTCGGCCGCGAGCTCGGCAGCCCCCCGAACAGCAGCACCCGCCCGCCGATCGCGGCCATCTCCATCGCAGCGGCCTGCATCGCGTGGATCGGCGCCGCGGTGATGACGACGTCGACCCCCGCGCCCCCGGTGGCCTCGGCGACCACCGCGGCGAGGTCCTCGCTCAGGGGGTCGACAACGATCGCCGCGCCTGCCCGCTCGGCCGCCGCCCGGCGCGCCGCCGATGGCTCCGAGCAGATGACGAGGGAGGCGCCGCGCGCGACAGCGAGGGCCACGTGGAGCAGACCCACCGGGCCGCCCCCGCCCACGAGAACGGTGTCACCCTCGTGGACGTCCACCTTCTCCTGGCCCCGGACCACGCAGGCCAGCGGCTCGATGAGGACCGACGCCTCGGCCGACCCGGCGCCCGTCAGCGGGATGAGGTTCCCCCGCGCGACGGCGGCGGCGGGGATGACCAGGCTCTCGGCAAAGCCGCCGTCGAGCGTTATCCCGATCCCGTCCGTCGTCGGGCACAGGTTCTCGTTGCCCGACACGCACTGGGGACAGGTCCCGCAGCCGATGTTGGGGGCCACGAACACCAGCCCGGCGGCCTGCACCGCGGCGCCGGGCCCGGTCTCGACCACACGGCCGACGATCTCGTGCCCGGGGACGCGCCCGGGCACCCCGGCGTAGGCGGAGTGCTCCCCCTTGTGGATGCGGACGTCGGTGCCGCACACCCCCACCCAGTCGACGGCCACCCGGACCTCGCTGGGCTGCAGCGGGGCCTCGGCGCGCTCCTCGACGGGCAGGTCGCCTGGTCCGCGGTAGACGACGGCCTTCATCAGGCAACCACCGTCGGCTGCCAGGCGGGTGCGAAGCCGGCGACCTCGACCTCGGCGAGCCGCACGGCGCGGCTCTCGAGCATCGACAGGGTGCCGGCGAGGACCAGGGCAACCGCGCGGGCGCCGTCGGCCACGCCGGCGCGCACCGGCGCACCGTCCATCGCCGCGACGAACTCGCTCATCTCCCGGACGTACGCCTCCGCGAAACGGATCTGCCACGACCGGTACACCGGCACCGTGCGAGTGTGGCTCTCAGCGCTGATGCTCGCGAGCCCGCTCGGTCCCGTGTCGCCGACCGTCACCATGCCCTTGGTGCACGTCACCTCGACGCGGGAGTCGTAGCCGTAGTCCGCGGGGCACACCCCGGCGACGCTGGCCAGGGCCCCGGACTCGAACGTCACCGTCGCCAGGAGCGTGTCGTAGAAGTGCTCGGCCGTCTCCCCGCGCTCGGCGCCCTTGAAGTTGGCCACCCGTGCGTGGATCTCCACCGGCTCCGACGCTGCGAACCAGCTGATCGTGTCGAGATCGTGGCTGTTCACCTCGGCGATCATGCCGTTGGAGGTGCGGATGTCGTTGGCCCATGCCGGCGGAAGCCCTGGCCCGTGCGTGAGCGTCTTGATGATCATCGGGTCGCCGATGTCGCCGCTGCGCAGAAGGTCCGCGGCGTCGGCGAAGTTCTGGTCAAACCGCCGCATGAACCCCAGCTGCACCGCGGTGCCGGCCCGTTCTGCAGCCGCGGTGATGTCTCGGCACTCCGCCAAGTTCATGGCCATCGGCTTCTCGAGGTGGACGTGCAGCCCCGCGTCGAGCGCTCGCACCGCGAGGTCCCGGTGGGTGAACGTCGGGGTGGTGATCACCACGCCGTCGTTGGGGCCCTGGGCGAGTGCCTCCTCCAGCGAGGCGTATACCTGCGGCACCCCGTACTCGGCGGCGAGCTCTTCGGCGACCTGACGGCTCGGGTCGACCAAGGCCACCACCTCGGCCCGGTGACCGAGCCGCTCGGTGATGCTCCGGGTGTGGAGCCTGCCCACCCGGCCGGCTCCCACCATGCACACACGCTTCTTGGCCATCAGTTGCTCTCCCCGTACTCTCGTCGAACCATCTGGTCGCGTTCTCGGTAGGCCGCGACCAAACGGTCTGCCCACCATCGGTACTGCTCGTAGGCGCGCTCGTAGGCGCGCGCGGTCGACCCGTCCGGGCGGGCCACGGTGCCCAGCGCGTCGGGCGGCAGGGCCGGGGCGTCGTGTCCCAGGGCCACGATCGCGACGACGGCGGCGCCGCGCGTCCCCGCCTCGACACCCCGGACCGGGGTGTAGGGCACCCCGAGGACGTCAGCCTTGATCTGGTTC
>CAYGGX010000145.1:0-2774 GCA_964349585.1 uncultured Actinotalea sp. | reverse complement strand
CCGGCCGCCGGGTCCACCGCCCCGCCCCCGGCCGTCAGGTTTCGCGGGAATCGCGGCGTACGACGCCCGGATCGGCGCGAAACGTCGGCTAGGCGTTCATCAGCCCCGACTCGTAGGCCGCGATGACAAGCTGCACCCGGTCGCGGCAGCCAAGCTTGCGTAGCGCCTCCGAGACATGCGACTTCACCGTCTGCTCGGTGATGTAGAGGTCGGCGGCGATCTCGGAGTTGGACAGGCCGCGGGCCACGGCGAGCAGTACCTCTCGCTCGCGCGGGGTGAGATCCGCCAGGCCGGCGGCCGGCGTCGGCAGGGTCCCGCGACCGGCGAAGTCCTCGACAAGCCGCCGGGTGACCGTGGGCCCCAGGAGCATGGAACCGGAGGCCACCAGCCGCACGCCCTCGACGAGCCTGTCGGCCTGGGTGTCCTTCAACAGGAACCCGCTGGCTCCGGCCCGAAGCGCGTCGTAGACGTACTCGTCGAGGTCGAACGTCGTCAGAATCAGCACGCGCGTGGCGGGGTGCGCCGCGCAGATGCGCCCCGTCGCCTCGATCCCGTCCATCCGCGGCATCCGGATGTCGACCACCGCGACGTCGGGCGAGTGCGCTGCAACGAGCTCCAGCAACGCCAGGCCGTCGGGCGCCGTCCCGACCACCTCCAGGTCCGGCGCCGCCGAGAGGATCGCGCCGAAGCCGCTCAGCACAACGGGCTGGTCGTCGGCGATGACGACGGTGGTCATCGGGCGTCCAGCGGGAGGCTCACCACGACGACGAACGTATCGCCCTCGACACCGGCGCTCATCGCGCCCCCGAGCGCCTCGACCCGCTCCCGCATCCCGATCAGCCCCCGGCCCGGGTCGGCGTCGGGTTCGGTTACCACGGGGTTGGCAATCCGCAGCCCGACGACGTCGTCGCGCCGGGTCAGCGTGAGCACCGTCGCCGCTCCCGGGGCGTGCCGGCGCGCGTTCGTCAGGCCCTCCTGAGCCGCCCGGTACAGCACGTAGCCGGGCGCGGCCGGGACGTCCGACAGCTCCCCGACCACCTCAACCTGCTGCCCGGCCGCCCGCGCCTCGTCCACCAGGGCGGCGACGGCGTCGACCCCCGGTTGGGGCGTGAGCTCGGGCCGATCGGCGCTGCGCTGGAGGATCGCGAGCACCCGGCGGAGCTCATCGAGGGCGCTCCGCGCGTCCGCCGCGATGTCGCGGAGCACCGCGCGCGCCTCGTCGTCCATCCCCGGGTGCGTGAAGGGGGCGCTCTCCGCCCGCACGGCCACAAGGGAGACGTGATGCGCGACGACGTCGTGCAGGTCGCGCGCCAGCTCGGCCCGCGTCGCGGCGGTGGATTCCACCTCGAGCGCGTGGCGCTCGGTGGCGCGAGCCGCCGCACTCCGGGCCCGGGAGCGAAGCGCGGCGCCGAACGCCGCGCTCACCGCGACGGCCAGGCCCAGGTACGCGCCGACTCCGAACACCGTCCACCAGCCACTCGGGCTGTTGCCGGTCGCAGTCGCCGTGCCAAGGGGGACAAGCGTCTCGATCATCCTGCCGTTTGGGGCCAGGATGGTGAAGGCGACGAAGATCCCGACAACCAGCAGATAGGGCACGACGGCCCGGCGCAGCCGCCCGAAGGCCGCGACCACAGCCACTGCAGCCACCCCCAGCAACCAGGCGAAGACGAAGGTGCCGAAGATCGGGATCGCGAGGAACGGCCAGGCAGTAAGGACGGTGCCGATCACGACCGAACGGCGGGCCAGCAGGACACCGACGACCACGCTCACGCCTGCGATGCGTGCGAACAGCACCCAACCGACCAGCAGCTCGGTAGGTTCGTTTCGCGAGTACACCTCGCCCGGCGTGAGCATCCGGAAGGTCCACTCCGCGTTGAACGGCGGGATGAGGGGGGTGGCCAGCGTCGCAAGGGCCGCCAGGAGGGCCAGTCCGACGGCGATCAGCCAGCCGACCACGGGGACTGGGTCGAGCGCGCGGACCCTTGTGCCGAGGGCCGACAGCCTCGTCCGGAGCGAGTGCCCCGCGGGGGACACCGTGGCGGCGGGAACAGTGGACGTCTCGGTGCTGGTCATGTCCCGATCCTGAACACCGGGCCACCCGTCCCGTAACCCTCGCAGGGAGCATCCTCGGTCCCTCTTCCGATGGAGTCCGGCTTAGGACACCGTCGTCGCCTGCGCCGTGCCGGCCACCGCGTCGAGGAAGTCGACCTCGAAGGACTCGACGTGCTCCAGCCGCTCTGCGAGGAACCGCTGGACGTGCGGTTGCTGCTCGTGCGCCTCGAACGCCGCCCGTTCGGCGTACAGCTCGTAGAAGATGCGGCGCGGGGGGTCGATCGCCGCGTGCGACACGTAGATGAGGGTCCCGGGCTCGTCGGCCCTGATCCCAACGAGGGTGCGGGACACCAGGGCGTCAAACGCGTCCTCGTGGCCGGGCAGCAGCACGTGCGTGACGATCAGAGCCAGAGCCATAGCACGACCTCCATCGGCGTGATCGGCACCCTAGCGCGGCGCATTGGCGACCCGCGCGCGCGACGGGCGGGCCCTTCGTCCCTGGGTCGGAGGTCCGACGCTTCGTCACCTGCGGATTTGTACTGTGCAAGCAGTGGCCAGCGTCGGAACAAATGGTTTGGCGAGACCCCACGTCAGCACGCTCCGGCACCCCGCCGGTCGGAAGGAAGGCATGACCGCCATGAAGCGAGTCGCACGCGCAGCAACGGGTCTGATCGGGCTGGCAGTACTGCTGGCCGGCTGCGCGGGCACGCCCGCCCCGGCGC
>CAYGGX010000144.1:1531-2787 GCA_964349585.1 uncultured Actinotalea sp. | reverse complement strand
GCAGGACACCCGGCCGCACGTCCAGGACGACCCCAGGGCTCGCGAGGAGATGCCGGACAAGCTCGTCACGCGACCTGGCGAGCAGCGCCGCATCCGCGCCGCCGGCTGCCAACCGGCGCAGGTCCGCCAGCGGGGCGCCGACGTCGTCGGGCGTGTGCACGACGTCGGACTGGTGCGCCGGGTACGTGCCGTCCAGGTCGAGCACGTGCACGACGGAGTCGGGCATCGCACGCCTCGCGGCATCGGCCGAGAGGCGGGTCGACGGTGCGGACGCCCGGCGGCTCACCAGCGCGATACGCAACTGACCTCCCGTTCAAGTTGGCCCGAGGCTACCGGGTGCCCGGTCGGCCGCGACCCGGCCCCCTGGTCGCCGGAAGCGCAAGGTCGACCACGGCGTTCGCGGCGGCGGCGAAGCTGTTCGCCCGGGCGTGCTTCAGCCCTCGGGAGGCCAGTCGGGCTCGCGTCGCCTCGTGCGCGAGCAGGTCGTCGACCGCGGCGACGAGGGCGGGCACGGAGATCCCCGGCTCGAGAAGGACCGCGACGTCCTTCAGCTCGGCGAGGGCGCCCGTATTGCTCGTGATGATCGGGACGCCGGCGCCGAGGCAGTCAGCGACCGCGGCCGACGACTCGCCGTTGGAGTGCAGGCGCAGCTGCACGGCGACGGCCGAGCGGCGCAGCCAGGCGTCGTACGCCTCGGTCGAGACGCGACCGGTGAGCACAAGCCGGTCGCCGAGCCCGCTCGCGGCGATCGCGGCCTCAAGCTGCTCGCGCGTGTCCGTGTCCACGGCGTGGCCCACCAACGCGAAGACCCGGTTCGGGTGTCGGCGGGCGAGTTCCATGAACGCATGCGCAACGGTCACCGACTCCTTCAGCCAGTGCACGATTCCGAAGGAAGTCACTGCGTCACGAGGCGACTCGTCGTGCGGGGGGACTCCCACCGCGGGCGGCTCGTCCGCGCGGACCCGGTGCCCGAAGGGCACGACGACGACCTTCTGGTACTGCTCCACAGGGAGGTTCGCTCGGGCGAGCATCGCCGCGACCCGTGAATGCACCGTGGTGACGGTGGAAGACGTGATCACCGGGTCGCAGAGCAACCCGTTGACTGTGTAGTAGGTGGCCGGGTCGATGGCCGTGTGGCTGGCGTGGACGAAGGCGCGCCGGCGCGCGTAGAGATCGGAGAGGATCCGCCGGCTCTCGGTGTCCACGAGGCGCGGCCGGTGTCGGAGCGCGACGCTGAACAGGCCCGTGTACCGCAC
>CAYGGX010000144.1:0-1521 GCA_964349585.1 uncultured Actinotalea sp. | reverse complement strand
GCCAGCCTCACCGATCATCGCCAGCGTAGGCCGCATGACGATGCCGCCACGGGCCTGCAGGATCGCAAGGGCGTCAACGTGGAACTCGCTGTTGCCCATCGCAACGAGGTGCGCATCGTGCACGCCGTCGATGCGTTCGACGGACTTGAAGTCCCGATAGGAGTACCAGGTCACACCGGGGATTGCGGGCCGGTCCGCATCCGGCTCGGAGAACACGTCCACGCGTGCCCGCGCGGCCAGGTGCGGCAGCATGGCGCGGGAGTAGTCGGCGACCCCGCTGGCGGTCGGCGGCATGGGAGTCACGAAGGCGAGCCGAGGCAGCGCTGGCACCCGAGCGGCGGGTGCTGTTGCCGCCGCGAAGGCCTCCAGCGTCCGCTCGGCGGTGATGGCCCAGGTGTTCTCGTGCTCGGTGGCGTCCCGACGCAGCGCCTCCCGGAGCTCGTCGTCCTCGAGGACACGCCGCATCGCGGCCGCGATCGAACGCGGCGATGAGGCGTCGAAGTGCGCCCTTGGGTCGTGCACTATCTCCGTGAGTGAGGAGTTGGCGCCGACAATCGCCGGCACCCCGCACGCCGTCGCCTCGACCACCGGCAGTCCGAAGCCCTCGTACAGGGAGGGGAAGACGAAGAGGTGCGCCGCCTGGTACAGCGTCACAAGGAGCTCGTTGCCCACGAACCCCGTGAAGAGCGTGTCGTCGGCCACGCCGAGATAGGCGGCGAGACTCTCCAGGTGTTCCCGCTCGGCGGGTTGCATGCGGCAGACGATGACCAGCTGGTGGCGGCGGCGTAGACCCTGTGGCAGGCGGGCGTATGCCCGGACAAGACCGTCGATGTTCTTGCGGAAGTCGATCCCGCCGGTGTACATGAGGTAGCCGGGCCTGAGGGAGGGGATCTCGGCGCAGGCGGCGGCGAGGGCGTCCGCGGGGGAGGCGGCCGGCTGGAACGCATCGGACACCCCCGTACCGACTACCTCGAGCTTCCGGGCGGGGAGCCCGAGGAGCCGGATGGCGTCGTTCGCCGTCGCCTCGGAGATGGCGAGTATTCGGCTGGAGTGGCGCAACAGCTCGAGCCGCGCGAAGTAGGACCGTCGGTGGACCGCGTCCCGGAGGTACTCGTCGGCGTAGATGAGCGGGATGAGGTCGTAGAGCGTGCTCACCAGGCGCGTGTGGCGACCGCGTGCCCAGGCGGGCCAGAGCGTGTCCACCGGGTCTGGCAGAGACTCGAACGGCGAGCTCTGGTACCAGATGTCCGGCGGGAGGGTGTCGGGGTCCCCCTGGTTTCGGTATCTCCCGGCGCGCACCAGCTCGGGCGTGTGCACGGGGATCGGATGCCCTCGGCGCAGGAACCAGGTGCTCACCGCTCCGGGGTGGTTGTGCTCCATCGCGCGTGCGAGTTCGGAAACGTACCGACCGATACCGCGCTCGACGGTGATTGGGTTCTGCAGCGGTTGCCCGTCCGCGTAGACCAGCACGTCAGGCGTCGATCTTGGTCGCCGCCACTAGGACGACGCGCTCGCCATCCG
>CAYGGX010000143.1:0-2872 GCA_964349585.1 uncultured Actinotalea sp. | reverse complement strand
CGCCCGGGGGGTGGTCGGCCCGTTGGCGCCCTCCACCACCCAGCGTGCTTTCACGTCCGGCGCGTTCTCGTGGCTCAGCACCCCCTCGACCGCGGCCGGCACCAGGACGTCGACGTCCAGGGTCAGCAGGGCGGCGTTGTCGATCGCGTCCCCGCCCCCGAAGCCGACCACCGAGCCGGTGCGCCGCACGTGGTCGGCGATCCGGTCCAGGTCGAGACCGCCGCTGCGGTACACGCCGCCGAACTCGTCGCTGACCGCCTCCACCCGGGCCCCGGCCTCGGCGAAGAACCGGGCGGCGGGGGCGCCGACCTTGCCGAACCCCTGGATCGCGACCCGCACGTCGGACAGCCCGCGGCCGCCCTCGGCGAGGGCGGCGGTCGCCGAGTGCACAACGCCGCGGGAGGTGGCGGTTGCCCGGCCCAGCGACCCGCCGACCTCCAGCGGCTTGCCGGTCACCACTCCGGGGATCGTGAAGCCATGGTTCACGGAGTACGTGTCCATGACCCAGGCCATCGTCCGTGCGTCGGTGCCGATGTCCGGCGCCATGATGTCCCGCTCCGGCCCGATCAGGGGCATGATCTCGCTGGTGTACCGCCGGGTGACCCGTTCGAGCTCCGCCTGGCTGTACTCCCGGGGCTCGATGGCCACGCCGCCCTTGGCGCCGCCGTACGGCAGCTCGACCACCGCGCACTTCCAGGTCATCCACATCGCCAGCGCGCGCACCTCGTCCACGTCGACGCTCGGGTGGTAGCGCAAGCCGCCCTTGCCGGGCCCGCGGGTGATGTTGTGCTGGACGCGGAACCCGTGCAGCACCTGGGTCGAGCCGTCGTCGCGCCGCAGCGGGATGGCCACGTGGATCTCGCGGCGCGGCGTGGCGAGCATGGCGTGGAGCCCGGCGTCGTAGCCGAGGCGCTCGACGGCGCCGGCGAGCTGGGCCTGGGCGGTCGCCAGCGGACCCGCGTGGGTGGGCCGGGCGAGGTCGGGTGCGTTGGATGGTACGGGGGCGGCGGGGTCGTTGGGTGTGACGCCCGGTTCGGATCCCGGTTCGGTGGGTCTCATCGGCTGGGGCCTTCCGCGCGGTGACAGCCCGGCCGGCGTCGACCGGGACGAGGCAACTGTCCCGCGGTCCCAAGGAAGGCGCCAGGCGTGTGGGACCTAGGTCCTAGGCTCGCGCCGTGACTGACGGACTTGCGGCGGGCGAGGGAGCTCCTCGCGGCGTTCCGCCTCGAGGATGCGGCCGACCGTCCCAGCCGCACCTACTCGGGCGGGATGCGTCGCCGGCTGGACCTCGCGGGCGCCGTGGTGGCGGACCCGCCGGTGCTCTTCCTGGACGAGCCGACCACCGGGCTGGACCCCGCGGCCGGACCGACATGTCGGAGGTGGTCTCGTCGCGGGTGGCCGGCGGGACGACGCTCCTGCTCACCACCCAGTACCTGGAGGAGGCCGACGCACTTGCGGACCGCATCGTGGTGATAGACCACGGGCGCACCATCGCGCAGGGGACCGCCGACGAGCTCAAAGCCCAGGTGGGCGGCGAGCGGTTGGACGTGGGGTCGCCGACGGCGCGCGGCTGGCGGAGGCCGCGGAGCTGCTCGGCCCGCCGGGTCACGGGAGCGCGGCCGTCGACGTCCACCGCCGCACGATCGCGATGCCGGTCGGTGGAGGGTCCCGGGTCCTGACCGACGCGCTGCGCCTGCTCGACGGGGCCGGGATCGGGATCGACGACGTCGGGCTGCGCCGCCCGACCCTGGACGACGTGTTCCTGACCCTCATGGAACCCGGTGTCGTCGGTCACCCAGGCCGCCCGCGAGCTGTTCGGGAACATCCCGGAGGGCGCCCCGCCCCCGGAGGCCTGGCCGCTCCAGCACCCGGCGCTGTACACGGTCGCGTGGGCGATCATCATCCTCGCTGTGTTCATCCCGCTCGCGAACGCTCAGTACCGGGTGTCCACCAGCCGGTGACTACCCGGTGTACTCGAAGTGCCAGTACTCGGGGTTGGAGCCGCCGGCGCGGGCCCAGGCGGGCGCGACCCAGCCGTAGGTCGGGCCGTTCGCCACGAGCCACTCGTAGCGGGCCGAGCCGAAGGAGTAAGCCTGCCACTCCCACGTGTCGAAGGCGGTGCCCCAACCGTGGTTCGAGGTGCCCGGCCGCGCCGCGATGCTCCCGTATGCCTCCCGCATCGCGACCTGGTCGTCGTACGAGCGGTACGACAGGTCGATCGCGATGTTCTCCCCGAAGCGCTCGCGGAACGCCGCGTTCAGCGAGGTCAGCGCCTGAGCGGCGTCGGTCCGCAGCCACTGCGAGTTGCCCTGCGAGTCGACGCACCAACCAAGTGGGGTCAGCTGGGAGCGGGGGATTCGACCGTTGGAGCCGTCCCCGGCGTCGGTCGGCGTCGAGGTGTAGAACACCGAACCGCTGCCCGACGGCGGCTCGTAGGACTCGGGGCCGCCGCAGTCGGGGGCGGCCCCTGCGTCCGGCCACGAGGAGCGCGCGGGGGCGGGTGCGGGCGGCGGCGCGGCGTCCTGCGCGGCCTGCCAGGCCGCCTGGGCCTGCTCGACCGCCACGATCGCGGATGCGAGTCCGGTCAGCGCGGACCGCAGGGTGAACAGCTCGGCCGGGGACGGCTCGGAGTGGTCGAGCTTCGCGCGGAGGTCGGCAACCGACTGCGCGAGGGCGACCCGGACGGCGTCGTCGGCCACCATGCCCTCGGATGCGGCGAGGACGGCCTCGGCGTGCGCGATGCCCGACTCGGCATCCGCGACACCCAGCGCCCAGAGCTCGGCGACCGCCTCCAGATGTGCCGCGAGGCGGGCCTCGGCGGCGGCGGCCCGCAGCGCCTCGGCGGCCGCAGCGGCAGCCCGCTGCTCCTGGG
>CAYGGX010000142.1:0-2935 GCA_964349585.1 uncultured Actinotalea sp. | reverse complement strand
GTCATCGCTTGGCCCCATGTCCAGGATGTCGCCTGGCTGGCGATCGGGCTCATCGGGCTTCCGGTAGGGGCCACGAGGTCTAGGTTGCACGACCGAACGACCACTCACTAGACCTGGTCCGGGCGGACTCTCGAGCGTCAGCGCCAGTAGGTGTTGAGGCCCCGTTCACGGGCGTCAGCGCACACCGGTGCGTCGTTGCTGTCGCACAGGCCCGCGAGCTCGATCCCGGGGTCGATGGCCGACCCAGCATCCAGACCCATGGCAAGCGGGTATTGCCTTAAGGCAGCCACCCAGTCCTCGACGGTCGTGCAGGCGGTGACGGTCGCGATGATCGCGGCCTCGTCTTCCGTGCCCGTGGAGTAGTTGTCCCGCGCCTCGTCGGCGGCAGTCTGCATCGCTTCGACGCACGTGGTGGAGTCGCCTCCGCCGGCCGCGGGTGCGTCTTCGATCCGTGTGGCTGGAGAGGTGGCGCCCTGCAACTCGGGTGCGGTGTTGCACGCAGACAGGCTCAGAGCGATCGTGGCCAGGGCCATCGCGGCGATTCGGGATCGCATGCTCCGGAGGATATCGCCTGACCTTGCTCACGTTCGTGCGCACTTGCAGGTGGATTCGGTCGCGGATCCCTCGCGCGTGACGCCCACAGTTGCGCCCGCTCACGTCATCGATGACGCGCGATGACGGGACGGTACCCGGAGTCCCGTCATCGCACCCGTCATCGCATCTCTGCCGGCGACGCGTATTCCGTCATCGTTTCGGCTATCGGCCGTGAGGAGTCTGGCGTCGTGTGCACGGCCCGACTCCGCTCCATCCCGACGCGGGGCTCGCCAGGACGGCGGGCAGCGGCGGATCTTCTCGTCGACTGCCGCACACCTGCAGGTAGCGGAGCTCGACGTCGGAAGGGGAGCTGACTGCAAGTGATGTCGATGCACAAGCTGACGGCTGGGGACGGGTATGCGTACCTGACCCGGCACGTCGCTGCGGGCGACGCCGGCCTTGACGCGGACGCCTCACTAACCGCGTACTACGAGGCCACGAGTAACCCGCCCGGCCGGTGGTTCGGCGAAGGCCTCGCGGGGCTCGGGGACACCAGCCGACGTCTGCGCCCGGGCGACGTCGTCACCGAGGACGCGATGACGGCGGTCTTCCGTGACGGCGTGGATCCGCTGACCGATGACGCGCTTGGCCGCCCGTACCGATCCTTCGATGACGGGAAGCGGCACGCCGTCGTCGGCTACGACCTGACCTTCACCGCCCCGAAGTCCGTCTCGGTCCTGTGGGCGTTGGTCGATGACGCGACCCGGGCCACGGTCTATGGCGCTCACCGGGCGGCGCTGGCGTCATCGCTGGAGTTCGTCGAGCAGCGCGTCATCCGCACCCGCATCGGCGACGGAGGTCGCCAGCAGGTCCGCACCCGCGGGATGGTCGCCGCTGCCTTCGACCACTGGGACACCCGGGCCGGTGACCCGAACCTGCACACCCACGTCGTGGTCGCCAACAAGGTCCAAGGGCACGACGGCGCCTGGCGCAGCCTCGACGGGCGGACCGTGCACGCCGCCGTCGTCACCGTCTCCGAGATCTACGACGCGTTCCTGGCTGACGAGCTCGCCCGGCGCCTTCCGGTCGAGTGGTCGATGCGCGACCGCGGTCTGCGCCGCAACCCCGCCTTTGAGCTGACCGGCATCGGCGACGACCTGCTGACCCACTTCTCCGCCCGGGCAGAGGCGATCCACTGTGCCGAGCAGGAGTGGCTCGCCCAGTTCGAGGCCTCACATGGCCGTGCGCCGACACGTGTGGAGACCACCAAGGCTCGGCAGCACCTGACCCGGGCCACCCGACCGCCCAAGACCGTCCACCGCCTCGCGGACCTGCTCGACGACTGGGCGAACCGTGCCCGCGCCCTGACCGGCCTCGAGCCGCGCGACCTGGCCGCCCGGGCACTGACCGGCGCCTACGGCCGGGCGCTGCACGCGCACGACGTCGGCCCCGAGGTCCGGGCGGCGATGGTCGCCCAGGTCCTCGACGACGTCTCGACCCGGCGGTCGGTGTGGACGACGTGGAACCTCGGCGCAGCGGGCGTCCGGGCCTCGAAGCTGCTCCGGATGGCGTCGCCGACCGAGCGGCGCGCGCTGCTCAACACCATCACGACCGATGCCGCGGCGGCGTGCGTCCACCTCGACGACAACCGCGACCCAACCACCCGGCGCGTCGGCGAGGCCCTGTTCACCACCACCGAGCTGCTCGGCGCGGAGAAGGTCCTGATCGACGCCGCCGAGACCGACGGCTTCCCGCACCGGACCCGCGAATCGCTCGGACGGATCCAGATGCGCACCGAGCACCACCTCGGCGGACTCGCCACCGACCAGCGCGCGGCTGCCGAGGCCGTCATCACCTCCGGACGGCTTCTCGACGTCATCGTCGGACCGGCGGGCTCTGGCAAGACGACCACCCTCGCCGGCCTGACGTCGTTCTGGCGGCAGGGCCTCGGGCCTGTCGTCGGCCTCGCACCGTCGGCGACTGCGGCGCACACCCTGTCGGAGTCCCTCGGCGTCACCTGCGAGACCACGGCGAAGTGGCTCTACGAGTCGGTGGGCGACGGGGCCGCGGCACGCGCCCTCCGGTATGCCGAGGCCGTCGAGCGGGAGACAACGGCGGGCGTCATCGAGGCACGCGCGGCCCGGGAGGAGCAATGGCGGCTGCGGGCGGAGCAGGACGAGTGGCGGTTCGCCCCTGGACAGCTGGTCATCGTCGACGAGGCGTCGCTGGCTGACACCCGGACCCTGGCCGCGATCGTCGACCAGGCCCGGGAGACCACCGCCAAGGTGCTGCTGGTCGGGGACCACCTGCAGCGCGGGTCGGTCGACGCCGGCGGGGCGTTCGGGATGCTCGCCCGCCGCGGACCCACCGCCGAGCTCACCAGCCTGTGGCGGTTCACCAA
>CAYGGX010000141.1:0-3154 GCA_964349585.1 uncultured Actinotalea sp. | reverse complement strand
CGCGAGGCGGGCGCGGACGTCGTCGTGCAGGACCTGGCGGAGCTGGTGGAGCCATGACCGGGCGAGTCAATCGGGGCGTGCCGCAGGAGGGCGACCTCTCGGATCCGCTGGACCGACTGCGTTACCCGATCGACCCGTGGCGACTGACCGAGACGTCGTTCGACGCGAGCGACCTCGGGCGGACCGAGACCCTGTTCTCCGTGGCGAACGGCTACCTCGGCATGCGCGGCAACTACGAGGAGGGCCGCGACAGCCACACCCACGGGACGTTCATCAACGGCTTCCACGAGACCTGGCCGATCCAGCACGCCGAGGCGGCCTACGGACTCGCCCAGGTGGGGCAGTCGATCGTCAACGTCCCCGATCCGAAGGTGATCCGGCTCTACGTAGACGACGAGCCACTTCTGCTCTCGGTCGCCGACCTCGCCGAGTACGAGCGCACTCTCGACATGGCCGACGGCGTGCTGGTCCGCAACCTGGTCTGGCGGACGCCCGGCGGCAACCGGGTCAGGGTGCGGAGCCGACGGATGGTCTCCTTCACGCAGCGGCACCTGGCGGTGATGACTTTCGAGGTCACCGTGCTCGACAAGGCCGCGCCCGTCGTCATCTCGTCGCAGCTGGTCAACCGGCAGGAGGGGGTGGACGAGTACCGGCCGAGTGCCAAGGTGGAGCCGCCGAGTGCGCAGTCCGACCCGCGGCAGGGCAAGGCCTTCGTCGACCGGGTGCTCCAGCCGGTGCTGCACTGGGGAGGCGAGGATCGCGCCGTCCTCGCATACCGGTGCACCAACTCCGCGATGACCCTTGCCGTCGCGGTCGACCACACGGTCGAGACCGAGAACCCCTACGAGCAGCTCACCCAGACCGAGCAGGACGTTGCCAAGTTCGTGGTCCGGGGCCGGGCCGAGCCGGGCAAGCCGATCACGCTGACGAAGGTCGTGAGCTACCACACGTCGCGCGCGGTGCCCGCCCGTGAGCTGGTCGACAGGTGCCGGCGCACGCTGGACCGGGTGCAGCAGGAGGGCGTGGACCACCAGTTCGCCGACCAGCGAGCGTGGCTGGACGCGTACTGGCAGCGTTCGGACGTCGAGGTCGCGGACCAACCGGCCGTCCAGCAGGCCATCCGATGGAACCTCTATCAGCTCGCCCAGGCGGCGGCCCGGGCCGAGGGGATGGGCATACCGGCCAAGGGGATGACCGGGACCGGGTACGAAGGACACTACTTCTGGGACAGCGAGATCTACGTCATCCCGTATCTCGTGTACACCACCCCGCTGTTCGCGCGGAACGCGCTGCGCTACCGCTACACGATGCTGCCCGCCGCCGAGCGGCGCGCCCACGAGCTCACGCAGCACGGGGCGCTGTACCCGTGGCGCACGATCAACGGCGAGGAGGCCTCCGCCTACTACGCGGCGGGCACCGCGCAGTACCACATCGACGCCGACATCGCGTATGCCGTCACCAAGTACGTGCAGGCCACCGGGGACCAGGAGTTCATCGCGCGGGAGGCGATCGACATCCTGGTTCAGACCGCGCGGATGTGGGCCGACCTCGGGTTCTGGCGGGGCAACGGGACCGACGCGTTCCACATCCACGGGGTGACCGGTCCGGACGAGTACACGACGGTGGTCAACGACAACCTGTTCACGAACGTGATGGCCCGCTTCAACCTGCGGCAGTCGGCCCGGGCGGTCCGCGGCCTGCGCGCGGCGCGGCCGGACGACTACGCCCGGATGGTCGACCGGCTCGGTCTGACCGACGACGAGGTGCTCGAGTGGGATAAGGCGGCCGAGGCGATCGCCATCCCGTATGACGAGAGCCTGGGCATCCACCCCCAGGACTCGGCGTTCCACGACCGGGAGGTCTGGGACCTGCCGAACACTCCGCCCGAGAAGCGGCCCCTCCTGCTGCACTACCACCCGCTGGTGATCTACCGGTTCCAGGTGCTCAAGCAGGCCGACGTGGTGCTGGCAACGTTCCTGCAGGGCAAGCACTTCACGCTGGAACAGAAGCGAGCCGACTTCGACTACTACGACCCGATCACCACCGGGGACTCGAGCCTGTCCGCCGTGGTGCAGTCGATCATGGCCGCGGAGGTGGGCTACGACGAGCTCGCCCTGCGCTACTTCCACGCGTCGCTCTTCGTCGACCTCGCGGACCTGCACGAGAACGCCTCCGACGGCGTGCACGTGGCTTCTGCCGGCGGGGTGTGGGGGGCCCTGGTGCACGGGTTCGGCGGCATGCGCGACGACGACGAGATCACGTTCGACCCCCGGCTTCCGCAGTCGTGGCCCTCGCTGACCTTCCGGCTGACCGTGCACGGGTCCCGGCTGCGGGTCAAGGTGACCGCCGCCGAGATCGCCCTCACGATCGAGGAGGGCTCGGACCTCACGGTGGGCGTGCGCGGGAAGCGGGTGAAGGTCGCGCCGGGGGCGCCCGCGCGGGTGCGGCTGCGCGGCCAGGGGCCGCGGATCGACGGCGAGCCGGAACCCGTGGCCCGGCGCGAGTCGGTCCGGTCCGACGGGACGATCGTCACCGCGTCGGTGCCGCACCACTCGGGCCGCAACCGCTGATGCGGTTCAGCCCACGGTCACGTTCCCGTCCGCCCAGGACCCGGTGACGGTCCCGTCCGTCGACCAGGCGATGCAGACGCCCTGGGTGTCTCCCTGCGTCCAACCGGCCTCGGAGGGGGACCAGGCCACGGCTGTGAACCCGGCCCGTCGCTGGGCGCCGTCCATCTCGCACCAACGGGCGACCTGGCCCTCGGCGGCCGCCTGGCCGGGCCAAGGCCCGGTGAGCTGCAGGGTCCCTACGACCTCCGCCTCGTGCGGGTCGCTGCACGGGACCAGGCGGACCCGAGCAACCTGCCCGTCGGCGGGGAGCTCGGCGATGCAGTGGCCGGTGGCCACCTGGCGTGCGGTCGCGGTGGTCGGGGAGCTGATCTCGCCGAGCGGCCGGGTCTGCAGCCAGTAGGTGACCCCCCAGGCGCCGCCGCCCAGGACGAGCACGACGACGAGTCCGATCCCCAGGGCGGCCAACCCCCGGCCGCGCCGGCGCGCCGGCTGGGCCACCGGGGCGGCCCAGCCGGGCGCGTAGTACGCCTGCTGCGGGTAGTAACCCGTGCCAGGCGGCGGCTGCTGCGCACCTGGCGCGGGAG
>CAYGGX010000140.1:0-3209 GCA_964349585.1 uncultured Actinotalea sp. | reverse complement strand
GTCAGATCCGCCCGGTCGGGTCACGTCTGCACGGTCGGGTCAGGTAGGCCCGTCGGCGAGCTCAGCCCGCGTCGGTGGATCGGCGCCGGGTCGACTGACGGTGATCGCCGCGATCCGGGCGCATCTCGCCACGATCTCCCGGACCGTGGCCTCAGGAGTCCGTCGCAGCGCGGCGCGACGATCGGCGCCGAGCAGCCCGGCGGTCCAGAGCCCGTCGATCAGTCCGGCCATGAACGAGTCGCCGGCGCCAACCGTGTCGGCGACGACGACCGGGGGTGCTGCGACCTCGATCTCTCGCCCTGAGCTCACCGCGACCGCTCCGCGAGCGCCCATGGTCATCACAACGAGGGCCGGACCCTCGCCGGCCCAACGTCGCGCGGTGACAAGTGGCGGCTCGTCGACGAGCCACGCGAGGTCCTCGTCGCTCACCTTCACCACGTCCGCCATCGCGACCAGGCGCTCGACGATCGGGCGCGTCGCCTCGGGCGGCGGCATCAGCGAGGGCCGCACGTTGGGGTCGTAGGTCAGCGTGGCCGACTCGCGGTGGGCCGCCAGGACGCGCGCGACGTCCCCGCCGCCGGGCTCGAGCACCGCCGCGATGGATCCGGTGTGCACCACGAGCGGGGGAGCGGGCGGCGAGGCCCAGCGCTCGGGCACCTCCCAGGACAGGTCGAAGTCGTAGACGGCGGCGCCCTCCGGCGAGAGCGTCGCGACGGCCACTGAAGTCCGCGCCGCGGAGTCGCTGCCCGGCACGATTGCGACCGCGGAGGCGCCGAGGAGGTCGGCCACGGCCCGGCCGCGGTCGTCCTTGCCGATCCAGGTCAGCAAGTCCACCCCCCGCCCGAGCCGCCCGAGTCCGAGGGCCACGTTCGCGGGGCTCCCGCCCGGATGCTCGGTCGTGCTGCCGTCGGCGCGGCGCACAACGTCCACGAGCGCCTCGCCGATCACCAGTGCGCGCCGATCCCGCGGTTCGGACGCGACGCCCGGCTCGCCGCGCTCGACCGGAACGAAGGCAGTCTCGAGGACGTTCTCGGAGATGTCGTCCACCGCCGAGAGGTCATTTGCGATGGCCGGCGCATCGAGGGTGTGCGGCTCAGCGGACTCGGGACTCACCGGGCATCACCCACGACCGCGGACGTCACTCGGCGTCCGTCGTCCTGGGGTGGGCCGACCTGCCGATCCGCTCACCGAGCCGGCATCGGAGCCGCCCTCCGCGCCCGCGGTCGAATCGCCCCCCGCACTGGCGGCAGAGCCGCCCTTCGCGGTGGCCACGGGGGCCTCATCCGCGCCGACGTCGGCTCCGCCCTCGGGACCGACATCGGCTCCGCCCTCGGGACCGACATCGGCTCCGCCCTCGGGACCGACATCGGCTCCGCCCTCGGGACCGGCATCGGCTCCGCCCTCGGGACCGGCATCGGCTCCGCCCTCGGGACCGGCATCGGCTCCGCCCTCGGGACCGATCTCCGGGACATCCGCCCGGGCGGCGTCGAGACGCGCCCGGGCCCCGTCGAGCCACTCCTGGCACCTGGCAGCGAGCTGCTCGCCGCGCTCCCAGAGCGCGAGCGACCCCTCGAGGGTCTCGCCGCCCGCCTCCAGGCGGGCCACGACCGCGACGAGCTCGTCGCGCGCCTGCTCGTAGCTCATCCTGTCGACCGGTGGTTCGCTCGCCGACTCCCGGCCGGCTGGGGGGTTGGTTGCCACACCGACACGGTAGCGGGGCACTCCGTCGGTGTGGGTGGACTGACCTCAGGTCGAACCGCGGCCAGCTCACCGGCCGGCTCAGTGCGGGCGGACCTCCCCGGACTCACCCCGGGCGGACCTCCGCCCCGAACTCGCCGCGCGCCACCCGAACTCGTACCAGGTCGCCCGCCGCTACCTCGTCCGGCGAGCGGACGACGACGTCGGCGGCGGTCTGCACCACTGCGTAGCCGCGCTCCAGGGTCGCGGCTGGGGAGAGCGCCCGGACCGATGCCGCCAAGCCGGCCACCTCCGCCGCGCCCGCGCGCAGCGTGTCGTCCAGGGCGCGGCAGGCCGCCCGCCGCAGCGCGTCCGCCTCCCCCCGGCGCACGTCGACCATCGTCTCCGGGTTCGCCAGGACGGGCCTCGACCGCATTGCCGCGAGGCTCAAGAGCTCCCGCCGAATCATCGCCAGCACGGCACCCCGGGCACGGGCACGCGCCTGCTGCAGTCGCGCCCGCTCCTCGGTTACGTCGGGGACTATCCGCTTGGCGGCGTCGGTCGGCGTCGATGCCCGGTAGTCGGCGACCAGATCCAGCAGGGGCGCATCAGTCTCGTGCCCGATCGCGCTCACGATCGGGGTCCGGCAAGCCGCGGCGGCGCGCACCAGTCCCTCGTTGCTGAACGGCAGCAGGTCCTCGACCGAGCCACCCCCCCGGGCGACGACGATGACCTCCACCCGGGGATCGGCGTCCAGCTCGGCCAGCGCCCCCGACACCTGGGTCACGGCGTGCGCACCCTGCACCGCGACCTCGCGTATCTCGAACTCGATCTTGGGCCAGCGCGCCCGTGCGTTGACCACCACGTCGTGCTCCGCCTTGGACTCCCGGCCGCAGACCAGCCCGACGACGCGCGGCAGGAAGGGGAGCGGCACCTTGCGATCGACGTCGAACAGCCCCTCTGCGGCGAGCACCCGCTTCAGGTGCTCGATCCGGGCCAGCAGTTCGCCCAGCCCGACCGCCCTGATCTCGTCCGCCTGCAGCTGGAACGTGCCCCGCTTGGTCCAGAAGGACGGTGTCGCGTGCACGACGACGTGCGCGCCCTCCTCGATCCGGGTCGTCGCCGCGGCCAGGATCCGGGTGTGCACGGTGACGTTCAGCGACACGTCCGCGTCGGTGTCCCGGAGTGTGAGGAACGCGATCGACGTACCGGGGCGCTGAGTGAGTTGAACCACCTGGCCCTCGACCCAGACCCCTGGCATCCGGTGGATGTAGTCGGCGATCTTGGCCGCAAGGTGCCGGACCGGCCAGGGGCTGCCCGCGCTCGTGTCCACGGCGCGTGCTGGCAGGGTGGCCGACTCAACGGCGCGCGCGGGCGATGCGGCCGCGGGTCGTTCGGCGCTTGGGTCGGTCACCCCCCAAGCGTGCCACTCGTGCAGGTCGTCGGCGCCGCGCCCGCGCGAGCTGGCCCGCCCGGGCGGATCTCCCGCCGCTGGCCCGCCCTGGTCTCGCCCCGCCCGGGCCCCGCAAGCC
>CAYGGX010000139.1:0-3300 GCA_964349585.1 uncultured Actinotalea sp. | reverse complement strand
GCGGCAACTACGAAGGTTGGATGTTCCCCGACACCTACACGTTCGAGCCGGGCACCACGGCGACGCAGATGATCGCAACGATGGTCGCCCAGATGACCGCGGTGCTCGACGCTCGGGGCGTCCCCGTCGAGGACCGGCTGCGGGTGCTGACCATCGCGTCGCTCGTGGAGCGCGAGGCCGGGGCCGATCCTGACCGGCCGATGATGGCGCGGGCCATCCAGAACCGACTGGACCAAGGGATGCCGCTGCAGATCGACGCATCCGTCGCCTACGGGCTGAACAAGCCGGGGACCGAGCTGACCCTGGAGGACACCAGCCCGAACGCGACGGACAACCCGTACAACACGTACGCCCACCCGGGTCTGCCGCCGACTCCCATCGCCGCCCCCGGCGCGGCGTCGATCGACGCGGTACTGAACCCCGCCGACGGGCCGTGGCTGTTCTGGGTGACGATCAACCTCGAAACCAAGGAGACGCGGTTCGCCGAGACGTTCGCGGAGCACCAGCAGAACGTCGCCCTGCTGCGGGAGTGGCAGGCGGAGAATCAGTAGGGCGACGCCGTGAATGACGAACGCCGGGCGGCGGTGCTCGGTCACCCGGTGGCGCACTCGCTCTCGCCGGTGCTGCACCGTGCCGCCTACGCGGCGCTCGACCTGCCGTGGCGGTACGAGGCTCGGGACGTCACGCCCGAGCAGCTGCCAGCGGTCATCTCCGGGCTGGACGGGAGCTGGGCGGGGTTGAGCCTGACGATGCCGCTCAAGCAGACGGTGCTGGGCCTGCTCGACCACGTCGAGCCGTTGGCCGAGGTGGTCGGGGCCGCGAACACGGTGCTGGTCCAGCCGGGCGGGTCGCGCCCGGTCCTGGTCGGTGCGAACACCGACGTCCCGGGGCTGGTCGCGGCGCTGGGGGAGGCGGGCGTCACGGCAGTCGGTCGAGCGGTCGTGCTCGGGGCCGGCGCGACGGCCGCGTCGACCCTCGCCGCGCTGGCCCAGCTCGGCTGCGCTTCGCCCGAGGTCAGGGCGCGCTCGGCGGCCCGCGCCGGCGGGCTGCTGCGCGCCGCCCACCGGATGGGGGTTGAGCCCCGGCTGCTACCACTGGAACCGGCTGCCGCGCTGGTCGGTCCGCTCGCCGCAGCCGACGTCGTGGTGTCCACGCTTCCACCGCGCGCGGCGGACCCGATCGGGGAGGCGCTCGACGGGGTCGCCCTCGACGGCGTGCTCCTCGACTGTGCGTACGACCCGCGCCCCACCGCGCTGGGCGCTGCCTGGGCGGCGGCCGGCGGCGCCGTCGTCGGCGGTGAGCGCCTGCTGCTCCACCAGGCGGCCGAGCAGGTGCGGCTGATGACCGGCCGGACGGCGCCCCTGGCGGAGATGGACACCGCATTGACCGAGGCGCTGCGCCCATAGGGGGCGCCGGAGGCCTTCAGGGCCCCCGCGGCGGTGCCGATAGTCCGGTTGACGGACCGCCGCGTGCATCCCCCGGAGGACACCTGTGAAGCAGCTCGGAGACATCCTTCTCGACGAGGGGCTGGTGACCGAGGCCCAGCTGATGGCCGCCCTCGACGAGCAGGCCACGCGCGGGGAGTCGCTCGGCCGTGTTCTCGTCGAGATCGGCATGCTCACCGAGACCCAGCTGGTCAAGGCACTCGCCGCCCAGGTCGGGATGGACTTCGTCGAGCTGGCCGACTACCCGGTGGATCGGACCGCCGTCGCGATGCTGCCGGGCGCGGTCTGCCGCCGCTACGTTGTGCTTCCCGTTGCGATCGCGGATGGCTTTCTCGTGCTCGCGATGGCCAACCCGGGGAACGTGCTCGCCGTGGACGACGCGCGGGCGATCTCCGGGCTCCAGGTCCGGCCGATCGTCGCCGTGCACGACGACCTCATGGCGGCGATCGACAGGTACTGCCGCGCGGACGAGGAGATCGACGACCTCGCGTCTGCCTTCGAGGACACCCAGACAGACCCGGAATCCGACCTGTCCAAGATCGGGGACTACGTCGAGGATGACGCCCCCATCGTCCGGTTCGTCAACATCTTGGTCACCCAGGCGATCCAGGACCGGGCGTCGGACATCCACATCGAACCGACCGAGAAGGACCTGCTGGTCCGCTATCGGATCGACGGCGTGCTGCACGAGATGCAGCGGGCGCCGAAGCAGATCCAGTCGGGGGTGATCTCCCGGCTCAAGATCATGAGCGACATCGATATCGCCGAACGGCGCAAGCCGCAGGACGGGCGCATGTCGGTGACGCACAACGGCCGCAAGATCGACCTCCGTGTGGCAACTCTGCCGACCGTGTGGGGCGAGAAGGTCGTCATGCGGATCCTGGACAACTCGACCGCGACGCTGGACCTGCGCGAGCTGTCGTTCCTCGACGACAACTTCGAGACGTTCCAGAGGTCCTACACCAAGCCCTACGGGATGATCCTCGCCACTGGCCCGACAGGGTCGGGCAAGTCGACGACGCTGTACGCAACGCTGAACGTGGTCTCGCGACCCGAGATCAACGTGATCACCGTCGAGGACCCGGTCGAGTACCGGCTCGCGGGTATCAACCAGGTACAGGTGAACCCGAAGGCCGGCCTGACGTTCGCCAGCGCGCTGCGCTCGATCCTGCGGTCCGACCCGGACGTGGTGCTGATCGGCGAGATCCGCGACCACGAGACGGCACAGATCGCGATCGAGGCGGCCCTCACCGGGCACCTCGTGCTGTCCACCCTGCACACCAATGACGCCCCCAGCGCGGTCACGCGGCTCATCGAGATGGGGATCGAGCCGTTCCTGGTGGGGTCGGCCCTGGACTGCGTGGTGGCCCAGCGGCTCGCCCGGCGCTTGTGCCCCAAGTGTAAGGATGCGTACCAGCCGAACGAGGTCGAGATGATCGCCTCGCGATTCCCGTGGAGCCCGGGAGAGGAGATCCCGACGATCTACCGGCCCGTGGGCTGCTCCTCCTGCTCCAGGACCGGGTACAAGGGTCGCCTGGCCCTGCACGAGGTCATGCCGGTTTCCGAGGAGATCGAGAGGTTGGCCGTTGCGCACGCCTCGGCGGCTGAGATCACCAACACCGCGCGCCGGCAGGGGATGGTCTCGCTGCGCGACGATGGATGGACCAAGGTGCTGCTCGGCGACACCTCCGTCGAGGAGATCCTGCGCGTTGTGGCGTGACTGCCAGACCGGGCCGGGTGGTACAGCGGCGGACACCCACTTGGCTCAAGCGGGGCCCTTTCGTGGCCGATAGACGGATTGTCCAGCCAGACGGCGGTGATGACCGAGAGGGCGATTCGTGAGCGACTACTACCC
>CAYGGX010000138.1:0-3380 GCA_964349585.1 uncultured Actinotalea sp. | reverse complement strand
TTGGTGAACCGCCACAGGCTGGTGAGCTCGGCGGTGGGTCCGCGGCGGGCGAGCAGCCCGAAGGCTCCGCCGGCGTCGACCGAGCCGCGTTGCAGGTGGTCACCGACCAGCAGCACCTTGGCCGTGGCGGCGCGGGCCTGGTGGACGATCGCGGCAAGGGTCCGCGTGTCGGCGAGCGAGGCTTCGTCGACGATGACGAGCTGGCCGGGGGCGAACCGCCAGGTGTCCTGCTCGGCACGCAGACGCCACTGCTCCTGGTGGGCGTCGCGCTTCTCGCGGAAGTCGCCCGTGACCGCCCGCTCGACCGCGTCGGTGTAACGGACGGCGCGTGCCGCGGCGCCGTCGCCCACCGACTCGTAGAGCCACTTCGCGGTGGTCTCGCAGGTGACGCCGAGAGACTCCGACAGGGTGTGCGCTGCGGTGGCCGATGGTGCGAGGCCGACGACGGGGCCGATGCCCTGCCGCCAGAACGACGTCAGCGCGGCGAGGGTGGTCGTCTTTCCCGAGCCTGCCGGCCCGACGATGACGTCGAGTAGCTGGCCGGAGGTGATGACGGTCTCGGCGGCCGCGCGCTGATCTGGTGCGAGGGCGCCGAGATGGTGCTCGGTGCGCAGCTGCAGCTGCCCGAGAGCCTCACGGGTTCGGTGTGGGAACCCGTCGGTCTCCGATGCGTCGATGAGCACCTTCTCCGCGCCGAGCAACTCGGCGGAGGTGAACAGCGACTCCCCGGCGCGCCGGGTGGCCGGGTCGCGGTTGTCGTCCAGGTGCACGCAGGCCGCTGCGGCTTCGGTGGTGATCTCGTTGAGCAGGGCTCGTCTTTCATCGGGCGAGGCCATCCGGAGCAGCTTCGAGGCCCGGACGGCGGCGGCGCCGAGGTTCCATGTCGTCCAGACCGAACGTCGGGTCGAAACGTCGTCGAGCACCTGGGCGACCATCGCCGCCCGGACCTCGGGGCCGACGTCGTGCGCATGCAGCGCCCGGCCGTAGGAGCCGGTCAGCGCCCTCGCGGCCAGATCCCGTGGCTCGATCCCAGTCAGCCCGCGGGCACGGTTGGCCCAGTCTGCGAGCAGGTCCGCAAGGCGGTGGACGGTCTTGGGCGGCCGGGTGGCCCGGGCCAGGTGCTGGCGGGCGCGGGTTGTCTCGACGCGGGTCGGCGCCCGACCGTGCGAGGTCTCGAACTCGGCGAGCCACTCCTGCTCGGCGAAGTGGATCCGCTCCGCCCGCGCGGAGAAGTGCGCCAGCAGGTCATCGCCTATCCCGACGACCTCGAAGGCGGCGTTGCGGCGCGGCCCGCGGTCGCGCATCGACCACTCCACCGGAAGGCGCCGCGCGAGCTCATCGGCCAGCAGGGCGTCGTACAACTCGGACACGGTGACGACCGCGGCGTGGACCGTCCGCCCGTCCAGGCTGCGCCAGGCACCGTCGGGGCCCTGGACCTTGTTGGCGACCACGACGTGGGTGTGCAGGTTCGGGTCCCCGGCCCGGGTGTCCCAGTGGTCGAACGCGGCCGCGATCATCCCGCGGGTGCGGACTTGCTGACGGCCGCCGTCACCGAGGCGGGTGCGGATGACGCGCTGCTCGACGAACTCCAGCGATGACGCAAGCGCCGCCCGGTGCGCGTCATAGACGGTGGCCCGGGCCGCGTCATCGGCCAACGCCCACAGCACCGACACCGACTTCGGGGCCGTGAAGGTCAGGTCGTAGCCGACCACCGCGTGCCGCTTCCCGTCATCGAACCGCCGGTACGGGCGCCCCAGAGCGTCATCGGTCAGCGGATCGACGCCGTCGCGGAAGACCGCCGTCATCGCCTCCTCGGTGACGACGTCACCCGGGCGCAGACGCATGCTCGAGTCGCCGAGCCCCGTAATCCCTTCGCCGTACCACCGGCCGGGCGGGTTACCCGTGGCCTCGTAGTACGCGGTCAGCGAGGCGTCCGCGTCCAGGCCGGCGTCCCCCGCAGCGACGTGCCGGGTCAGGTAGGCGTACCCGTCGCCGGCCGTCAGCTTGTGCATCGACATCACCTGCACCACCTCCCTTCCGACGCCGATCCGCTACCTGCAGGTGTGCTGCAGCAGCCGAGAAGATCTGCGCTCGCCGCCGTCCTGGCACGACCCCCGGGCACACGCGACGCGACTCATCGAGCACACGAAGCCAGGCTCCTCAGGGCCGATAGCCGAAACGATGACGGGCGGGGCGACGTGCCTCGGCTCCCGACTCCGTCATCGCTGCGTCATCGATGACGCGGGGGTGCGCAGCTGCATGCGCCACGCGTGAGGGATCCGCTCCTAAGCACTCACCAGCCATGACAGCGGGACGACCCCGAGTGTCGGCGTCCCAGTTGCCAGCAGGTATCAGCCGAAGAGGTCGACGAAGAGGACCGTGCGGCCCGGATCGGCTGGCGCCGACCCGTTGTGACCGGGGCGACGGTGCTACTGCTCGAGGACTTCGAAGAACCAGCCAGCCTGATCGGGCACGATCGTGGCCAGCTCGTCGGTGACGTCCAGGTCATAGGTTGCGGCCAACTCGCCGACCTGGACCCCGACCAGGGCCCGCAACCGGCCCAGAACCATCGACAGAGCATCGGTGCCCATGCCCCAGCGGTGACGGTCGAACCCGTCGTTGTCGGTAGGGCCGACCTCGTCGACGAAGTCCCGGAACAGCCGCTGAACCAACTGCAGCCGGCGTGCCAAGTCCTCGCCGATGTCGGGGTGGTCCAGGTGCGTGCCCAGCGCGTCACGGACCGTGTTCGCCGACGCCACGCAGTGCTCCTCGATCTCCATCGAGAAGTCCTTCCAAAGCATCCTCCGGTCGGCCAGCAGGTTCAGGACCCGCCGGGCGATCTCCCGGTCATCATCGCGGCGTGCCCACTGCCCACCTACACCAGGAATCGTGATCCCCGTCAGTCGGTAGCGCATGTCCTCAGCGTCTACCCGCTGTCGGACACGGGGCGTCCGACACGCCCGTCCCCCTGGCTCCTGCCGACCACCAGAACCCAGCCGCCCAACGACCACCGCTTGCCCTGACTCATCTTGCATCCGTGGGATGCGCCGCGACGCGGATCCGGATCGACTCCGTCTTGCTGCCCACCGGGAGTAGCATCCTCCGCAGTCTGTAGGGCCTGTGGCTACTGAGCCGTTGCTGTCGAGGCTGCGCTGCCCGTGGAACAACAAAGGGCCGAGACATTGTGTGTCCCGGACCCTCGGGCGCCTGGTGCGCCACCAAACGAATGTCTCAGAGCTCCATGACCGTTCCTTCGTGCGACGACACGGGCGAGCCCTGACAGCGTACGCACGGCCTCATGAGGTGTCAAAGGAGCCTGCCGCCCATCGACGCCGAACGGCCGGCCCGAGATGGGACCGGCCGTTCGTGTGGACGTCTAG
>CAYGGX010000137.1:0-3434 GCA_964349585.1 uncultured Actinotalea sp. | reverse complement strand
CCCCGGCCCCGGCCCCTGCGCCCGCCGCGACCACGGCGCACCCAGGGATCGAGGACCGGATCTTCGCGCTCGCGAACGAGGCGCGAGCCGCCGCCGGCGTCGGTGCGCTGCAACGGCTGGGTGGCCTTGACGGCGTCGCGCGCGGCTGGTCTCAGCACCTGGCGAGCGGGAGTCGCGACCTGGCGCACAACCCGTCCTACTCGTCGCAGATCCCCGGCGGCTGGACGTCGGCGGCGGAGAACGTCGCGTGGCTCAACGACAACGGGCAGTACAGCGGGGAGACGGTCGCGCAGACCATCCACCAGAACTGGATGGGCTCCCCGGGCCACTCGGCCAACATCCTCAACCCGGCCCTGACCCACCTGGGCGTCGGCGTGGTGCAGGGGCCCAACGGGTACTACCTGACCCAGAACTTCGGCGCGTACTGAGGGCTGCGCCCCGGAGGCGACCGGCGGCGCGCCTCAGTCCCGGGGCGGGAAGGGGGGCGCCAGGAACGCCAGGAGCGTCACGTTCGCGCCACCGCGGTTGGCCGCGCGCAGCTCCTCGGTGCCGCGCAGCACGGCGAGTTGACCGGCGGCCAGCGTCGCGGACCCCTCGTCGGTGTCGAGGGTGGTCTCCCCCTCGACGGCGTAGAGCATCAGGTCGGAGCTCCCGTGGGTGTGGGGCGGCAGCTCCTGGCCGGGGGCCAGCCGGATCAGCCGCGCGTTGGAGTGGGTGCCCTCCGCGAACGGGACGGCGACGAACCGGGGGCCGTGGGAGGGGGCGTCGGCGAGGCTGAGGATCTGCATGCGATGAGTATCGCCGCCCCGGCCGCCGATCCAGCACAGATGTCTCACGAACCCGCGGCCCCCGCCACGCTGAACGGCACGGAGCCGCCGCTGACGCAGCCCGCCGGCGGTGACAACCCCCGCCGCGATCCCCCTGCGCGCCGGAGCGGCCGGCGCTGGCTCTTCGCGGGCCTCGCGGCCGGCGCCCTGGTCGTCGCCGGATCGGCCGTCTCCGTCGTTCTGCTGACGGGTCCCGAGGGGACCGGATCGGGCTGTCCGGGGCCCTCGCCGTGATCGCGGAGGGCGAGGTTGCCAGCGCCGTCCTGCACGACGACGACGCCCTGGTGCGCCTCACCCTGGCCGACGCGACAACCGTGGAGGCGAGCTACCCCGCCGCGTACTCCGACGAGCTCCCTTCGTCTGGACGAGCAGCCGACGACGTCCTCAAGAGGGCCAATCGCAAGACAGCTTCAGACGCGCGGCACCAGGGAGGCTGCGCCCCGGCTTCGGACGGAGCATCATGGGATGCGGAGGATCGACGAGAGGAGCGAGATGAGGGCGTCGGTAGGGGACACGATCATCGTGGCGTCGAACGTTGTGGACGGGGCCGTCCGCGAGGGGCGGGTCGTCGAGGTCCGCCACCCGGACGGCACGCCACCCTTCGAGGTGGAGTGGTCGGACACGGGCGAACGAACGCTCGTGTTCCCGGGCCCGGACACCCGAGTCGTGCCCGCGCAGCCGACGAAGGGCTGACGCGCCCCGGTCAGCCGTGGAGCCAGGTCACCACACGCAGGGTGCTGCCCCGCCGGGTGGAGCGCACCTGGAGCAGGTCGCAGAGCTGATTGACGAGCCACAGGCCGCGGCCGCGGCTCTGCTGCACGGTGGGCCTCGTGCGCCCGACCAGGGGATCCGTGATCCGCCCGGCGTCCCGCACCTCGAAGTACAGCGCGTCGTCGTCGCGCCAGGACCGAAGGTCGCCGCGGCCGCCGCCGTGGTCGAGGCTGTTGGCGGCCAGCTCGTTGATCGCCAGTGCCAGGTCGTAGGTCCGGTCCGGGCCGACGCCGGCCGCCGCGCAACGATCGAGGACGAACTCGCGCACCTTGGCGAGGCCCCCCGGACGGATCGCGAAGCAACGGGTCCGCCGCGGGGTGCCGGGGACGAGCGGCGCACCGAGGGTCCGCCGGTGCACCGCACTGTGGGCGGTGCCGGCACGGCCGGCCGAGCCGGCCGCGTGCGTGCGCCGCGCCTCGGCGATGGTGGCCGCGTCCAGGGCACCCGCGTCGTAGGGGCACAGCAGCCAGAGGGGTGTCTCGGCGGGGATCGCCAGGTTCACTGTCGCCTCGTAGACGTGGCACTCCACCGCCTCGGCGTCCCGGCGCCCGGCCCAGAGCGACTCGCCGATCCCACGGGCCGGCCGGCGGTGCTCCGCCAGGAACCCCAGCCAGGCGGGGATGATCCGGGCGGGGTTCGCGCCGAGCCGCGCCATGTCCAGGTACTCGACCCGGTCGGCGTCCTTGCCCAGCACCGAGCGGATCGGCTCCCACGTGCTCTCGGGTACCGCGACCAGGATCGGTGTGTCGGCGGCGAGGGCGCCCTCGATGAACGGGACGGTGCCGGCCAGCAGCTCGTCGGTTCCCCGCCAGAGGAGCGCCTCGTGACGAGAACGCGTGGCACGCGGGAAGAAGAGCGTCGTCGTGCTCACGCACTCTCCTTCCTGCTCGTTCCCGGGTCACCGTAACGCGTCGCCCCGGGCGTCGCCTCCCGGGCGGCGGGCAACGTGAGCGAGGATGGCTCAATGGCCGGTCCCCTCATGCTGCTCGACACCGCCTCGCTGTACTTCCGCGCGTTCTTCGGCGTCCCCGAGAGTGTGCGCGCCCCCGACGGCTCGCCGGTCAACGCCGTGCGCGGCCTGCTGGACATGCTCGCGCGGCTGGTCACGGCCCGGCGTCCCGGACGCCTGGTCGCCTGCTGGGACGACGACTGGCGGCCCGCCTTCCGGGTCGCGGCGATCCCGAGCTACAAGGCCCACCGGGTTGCGCCGGACGGTGGCGAGGACGTCCCGGAGGCGCTCGTCGGCCAGATCCCGGTGATCGTCGAGGCGCTGGCCGCGCTGGGTGTGCCCCGGGTCGGTCTGCCCGGCTTCGAGGCCGACGACGTGATCGGTGCGCTCGCGGTACGGGAGGCGGCCTGCCCGGCGGCCACGCGCGTCCCGGTCGAGGTGGTGACCGGTGACCGCGACCTGTTCCAGCTCGTGGACGACGCGACGGACGTGCGGGTGCTGTACACGGCCCGCGGCCTGGGCGACCTGCAGGTCGTCGACCAGGCCTGGTTGGCGGCCCGCTACGGGGTCCCGACCGGAGCGGCCTACGCGGATCTTGCCGTCCTGCGAGGCGACCCGAGCGACGGGCTGCCGGGCGTGGCCGGGATCGGCGAGAAGACGGCCGCCGCGCTCCTGGCGCGGCACGGGGATCTGGCCGGCGTACTCGCCGCGCACCGGGCGGGCGAGATCGGCGGCGCCCAGGGTCGACGCCTCAGCGACGCGGCGGAGTACCTCGCGGTCGCGCCCGACGTCGTGCGGGTGGCGAACCCGCCCGTCCCGGAGGTCGACGACCTGCTACCCCCGCAGCCCGACCCGGAACGCCTGATGGCGCTCGCGGAGCGCTGGGG
>CAYGGX010000136.1:0-3666 GCA_964349585.1 uncultured Actinotalea sp. | reverse complement strand
TTTCTCACGGCGTTCGGGGCTTGTCTTGGGTCGTCGGAGTCTGCAGGGTTGGCTCCGTCGGTCGGGATAGTCACGTCTGTATGTCGGGCACCCGGGGTGCGCGGTTCGAGCTCAAGGGGGTGCCGGTGATGTCAGACGTCGTCAAGCCCGGATCGTCCAACGATCACGAGGTCGCCAAGGACCGACGCAGGGTCCTCACCCTCTCCACCACCGGATTCACCCTCATGTTCGCGGTGTGGCTGATGTTCGGGGTCCTGGGCATCCCGATCCGGGACGAGTTCGGTCTGACCGACGTGCAGCTGTCCTGGCTCACCGCCACGGCCATCCTCAACGGGGCGTTGTGGCGGCTGCCGGCCGGGGTGGCAGCCGACCGCTTCGGTGGACGGCGGGTCTTCATCGCCATGCTCGTCGGGACGGCCGTTCCGACGTTCCTCGTCTCGCAGGCCGGCAGCTTCGCCGTGCTGCTGACCCTTGCCTTCTTCGCCGGGTTCGCCGGCAACGCATTCAGCGTCGGGATCGCATGGAACTCCGCGTGGTACCCCCGGGAGCGGCAGGGGTTCGCGCTGGGTGTGTTCGGAGCCGGCAACGTCGGCGCCTCGGTCACCAAGCTCATCGGTCCCGGGCTGATCGCGGCCGTACCGTCCCTGACCGTGCTCGGCCTGACGTTCGACGGCTGGCGCTTCGTCCCGCTGCTGTACGCCGTTCTTCTCCTGATCATGGCTCTCGCAATGTGGCGGTTCACTCCCGCCAACGACCGCAAGCCGGGGAACGGCCGGTCGCTGGCCGCGATGCTCGCTCCGCTGCGTGCCCTGCGCGTGTGGCGGTTCAGCCTGTACTACCTGGTGGTGTTCGGGGCCTACGTCGCTCTGTCCGCCTGGCTGCCCAAGTACTACGTCGACGTGTTCGAGATCCCGTTGGCCGGTGCCGCCCTGCTGACTGCTCTGTTCATCTTCCCGGCGAGCCTGCTGAGACCGCTCGGGGGGCATCTCTCCGACCGGTTCGGCGCTCGACGGGTGATGTACGCCACCTTCGCGGCGATGCTCCTGGGTACGGGAGTGCTGATGATGCCCTATGGGCACATCGTCGTCCGGGTGTCGGAGGAGGTGGGCCCCGACGGACTACGGGAGGTCCTCCCGTACGCCTTGAACGTGTGGACCTTCACCGTTCTTGTCTTCGTCGTCGGGGTGGCGATGGGGATCGGCAAGGCGGCGGTCTACAAGCACATTCCCGAGTACTTCCCCGACGACGTCGGCGCGGTGGGCGGGCTCGTCGGAACGCTCGGGGCCCTCGGCGGGTTCGTGCTGCCGCCGATGTTCGCGTATCTCCAGCTGTGGACCGGCATGCCGCAGTCCACCTTCTTCCTGCTCTTCGTGCTGACCCTGGTGGCAACGGTGTGGATGCACCTGACGATCCACGGGATGCTCAACCGGCGTTCACCGGAGCTCGGGAGCAGGTTCGAGCTCCCGGACGCCTCGACCGGTCCCTGACCGTGGCACCCCGTGTTCGGCTCCATGGTTAGCCTTGGCCGATGAGCGCCACGGGCGAGGCGGCTGCCCGCGCCGATTCGAGCGCGGTGTCCGCCGCAAGCAACCTGCCGTCGACCGGCGTCCGGGAATGGACCTGGCTGCGCGAGGCGTCGGGCTCGGTCGCGGACGTCGGCGTGCTGGTGCCCATCGCCGTCGCGCTGGTGGTGGTGAACGGCCTGGCGCCCACGGCCGTGCTCCTGCCGGCGGGCCTCGCGTACCTCGCGGTCGCGGTGCTCTACCGCCTGCCGGTCGCCGTCCAGCCGCTGAAGGCGTTCGGGGCGGTGGTGATCGCCGTCGGCGCCGGCCCGGACGTGGTCGCCGCAGGTGCGCTGCTCATGGGTGCCGTGTTCGTGCTCCTCGGTCTGTCCGGCTGGCTGGACCCGCTCGCCCGCGCGTTCCCCGTCCCGGTGATCCGCGGTGTGCAGCTCGCGGTGGCGCTGACGTTCGCCAGGATCGCCCTGGGCCTGGTGACCGATCCTCCCCGCGCCTTCACGGCGAGCCTGGCCCTCCCGCTCGCCGTCGTCATCACGCTCGGGGTCACCGCGATCCTGCTCGCGCGACCCGTGCTCGCGCTCGTCGCGGTGGCCGCCGGGTTCGCCGTGGCCGTCGCGACGGCCGAGCCCGGCGCCGTGCTGGGGCCGACTCCCGTCGTCGTGTCCTGGCCGGACGCGGCGGCCTTCGGGACCGCCGCCGTGCTCCTGGTGGTGCCGCAGCTGCCCCTGACGTTCGCGAACTCCTGCCTGGCGCCGCCCGACGCGGCACGCGCGTACTTCGGCTCGCGCGCCGACCGCGTGACGCCGAGCCGGCTCGCCCTGTCGCTCGGGAGCACGAACCTGCTCGTCGGCGCGATCGGCGGCATGCCGGTGTGCCACGGGGCCGGCGGGCTCAGCGCGCACCACGCCGCGGGGGCGCGGACCTGGCGGGCGCCCGTGTTCATCGGCGGTGGGCTCGTGCTCCTCGCCCTGGCGGCGGGGCGGGGCCTCGAGAACGTGCTCGCCGCGTTCCCGCTGCCGGTTCTCGCGGCGCTGCTCGTGGTCGCCGCGGTCGCCCACGCCCGGCTGCTGCGCGACGTGCGGGGCGCCGGCCCGTGGGCGGTCGTGCTCGTCGTGGGGGTCGTGGGCGTGGTGGTCAACCTCGCCCTGGCGATGGCCGTTGGCCTCGTCTTGCACGCCCTGCTCCGGCTGATCGCGCGCCGACGGGAGGCTCGCACGTGAGCGCCGGGGCGCTGCCACCGCTGGTCCGCCCCGGGCCGCCGCTCAGCGCGTCGGAGCGGGCCCGCTACGCGCGGCACCTGCTGCTGCCGGAGATCGGCGAGACGGGCCAGCGTCGGCTGCGCGCGGCGCGGGTCGCCGTCGTGGGCGCTGGAGGGCTCGGGGCGCCGGTGCTGCAGTACCTCGCCGCGGCCGGCGTCGGGCGGCTCGGCATCATCGACGACGACGTCGTGGACGTGACGAACCTCCAGCGCCAGGTGGTGCACGGGCACGCCGACGTCGGGCGGCCGAAGGTGGACAGCGCGGCCGATGCCGTGCGGGCCCTCGCCCCGGAGGTCGACGTGGTGGCGCACCGCCTGCGCCTGACGGAGCGCAACGTCGACCTGCTCGGCGACTACGACCTCGTGGTGGACGGTGCTGACAACTTCCCGACGCGCTACCTCGTCAACGACGCCTGCGTGCGCCTGGGCCTGCCCGAGGTGTGGGGCTCCGTGCTGCGCTTCGACGCGCAGGTCGCGGTGTTCTGGGGCAGGCCCCCGGCGGGCGTCCCCGCGGTCCAGCTGCGCGACCTCTTCCCCGTGCCGCCCCCGGAGGGCGAGGTGCCCTCGTGCGCGACGGCCGGCGTGCTCGGAGCCCTGTGCGGCCAGGTGGGCTCCCTCATGGCCACGGAGGTCATCAAGCTCATCACGGGAACCGGTCGCCCCCTGCTCGGTCGGGTCGCTGTGCTCGACGCGCTCGCCGGGTCGTGGCGCGAGGTGCCGCTGCGGCCGACGACGACGACCCGCGGCGGCGAGGGGGGACCCGCGCCGCGCGAGGTGGCGCCGGGTGGGACGACGTCCGGCGCCAGCGGGGCGGGATCCGGCCCGGGCGAGGTGACGCCGCGGGAGCTCGCGGACCTGTTGTCCACCGGAGCCGTGACGCTGCTGGAC
>CAYGGX010000135.1:0-3711 GCA_964349585.1 uncultured Actinotalea sp. | reverse complement strand
AGCCCTGACCCGAGCCCTGACCCGAGCCCTGACCCGAGCCCTGACCCGAGCCCTGACCCGAGCCCTGGCCGCCGCCAGCGGCACCCCGCGCCGCCCTTCCACCGCAGCAGCCTCGTTCCCGGTGACGTTTCCGGCGTTGTCAGCCCCGGAAATGTCACCCGGAACGTACGTCCGACGACTCAGGTCGGCAGCACGAGGTTGCGGCGACGGAACGCCACCAGACCGGCCGCCCCCAGACCCGCGGCGACCGCCGCAAGCGCGGCGAGCGGCCCCGCCGTCACATCCACCGCGGGCGCCTTCGGAACATGCGTGAACGGGGAGAGGTCCAACGCCCAGCCGGGCGCACCGAGGTCCGGCCCGAACATCGGACCTAGCAGGACGGCGACCAGCAGGAGACCCCACGACAGTGCGACGCACCACCGTGGTAGCAGGCCGCACGCCGCCACGACGGCACCGCCCAGCACGAGGGGCCCGCTGAGGTGCACCATCGCCCCGGCGCACAGCTCGGCGATCTGGCTGGCCGAGTCGCCGGCGGCCATGCCCATGGTCGCGGCTAGCACCAGGATCAGGCCGACCGAGCCGAGCACGGCCGCCGCCACGTGCCCGGCCATCCAGCGGACCCGAGACACGGCGGTCGCGAGCACCGACTCCAGCCGCCCGTCCGCCTCCTCAGCGCGCATCCGGAGCAGGACCTGGATCAGGTAGGCCGCCAGGGCCATGGCCATGAACACAAGCATCGCCGTGCGGAACGCCACAGACATCTGGTCGGTGCCGCCCATCTGGGCGTACCAACCATCGGGGTCGTCCTCGACCGTGACCACCTCGTCGCTGATGGCGCCGAACAGCAGCCCGAAGGCGGCCATTGCGATCGCCCAGCCGGCGAGCGCCGGGCGCTGCAACCGCATGGCCAGGCCGAACGGGTTGAGCAGACCGCGTCCGGCGCGGCCAGCGCCCAACCGTTCCGGCATGATGCCCCGCCCGATGTCGCGCCGGTTCGCCAGCACGGCCGCGAGCGCAAGGAGCACCGCCAGGAGGCTGGCCCCGAGCGCAAGGGGCCACCAGGCGTCGCGGTCGAAGGGCCGCATCTGCTGGCCCCAACCGATCGGCGACAGCCAAGCCGGCCAGGCACTGATCACCCGCACGCCGCTGTCGTCGACGGTACCCAGCGTGTTTCCGACGCCGGAGAACAGGAAGGCCAGGCCGAGCATCGCGCCGGCCATACCGCTGGCTGCCCTGGTGCTCGGCGACAGCTGCACCGTCACCGCGGCGACCCCGGTGAAGGAGATGCCCACGACCGCCACCGCCGCCCCGGCCGCGACCGAACCGCCGACGGGCTGGTCGGCTGTGATCATGGCGAGTGCCACGGACGGCACCAGCGCGGCGTTCGCCGCCACGGCCACGAGCACCGCCGCCGCCAGCTGAGCGTGCCGCCCGACCACCGCCGCCCCGACGAGCTCGGCGCGGCCGGTCTCTTCGTTCTGGCGCGTGTGCCGCACCACGACGAAGACGCTCATCAGCGCAGCCAGCACCGCGAGGGTCAGGTAGCCGCGGGCCAGCGCGTAGTCTCCGACGCTCGCGCCCGAGGAGAGGCCTGTCATCCGCAGGGCCGGCGTCGCGGCCATCAATGCCGCCTCCTCCGCGAGCGCCTGTGGGCCGTCGAAGCCCGCCATCGTCATGACCGTGAAGGAAGCGGTGAGCGCGGCGAGACCGAGCACCCACCCGGGGAGCGTCACGCGGTCGCGGCGCAGCGCCAGTCGCGTCAGGGCGGCGGTTCCCGCGAAGGCGACCCCGCTCATCGCACACCCGCCAGCTCAGCCTCGGCTACGTCGTCCCGCGTGGTCGTCTCGGCGTCGGCGTCGTAGTGCCGGTGGAAGAGCTCCTCGAGCGTGGGCGGGGAGCAGGTGAGGTCCTGCACGCCGAAGGGCAGCAGCCGACCGAGCACGTCGTTCAGCCCGCCGGGGTCGACGTCGAACACCAGTCGCGCGCCCTCGGTGCGGACGTCGTGAACGCCACGGAGATCGAGCGCGCCAAGGTTGGTCGCGGTCCGCACCGCCACCGTGGTCCGGGTGAGGTGGCGCAGCTCGTCGAGCGTGCCGGTCTCCACCACGCGTCCCGAGCGGACGATCGTGACCCGATCGCAAAGGGCCTCCACCTCCGCGAGGATGTGGCTCGACAGCAACACCGTCCGGCCAGCGTCGCGCACCTCGGCAACGACGTCCTGGAACACCGACTCCATGAGTGGGTCGAGACCTGACGTGGGCTCGTCGAGCAGGTACAGCTCGACGTCCGAGGCGAACGCAGCCACGAGCGCGACCTTCTGCCGGTTGCCCTTGGAGTACGTGCGGCATCTCTTCGTCGGGTCGAGCTGGAATCGGTCCAGCAGCTGGGCACGGCGGACCTCGTCCAGCCCGCCGCGCAGGCGGCCGAGCAAGTCGATCACCTCGCCGCCGGTCAGGTTCGGCCACAGATTCACCTCGCCCGGCACGTAGGCCAGGCGACGGTGCAGGTCCGCGGCGTCGCGCCACGGGTCCCTGCCGAGCACGGAGAGCTCGCCGCCGTCCTTTCGGAGCAGGCCTAGCAGGATGCGGATGGTCGTCGTCTTGCCCGCCCCGTTGGGACCGAGGAAGCCGTGCACCTGGCCCTCGTCGATCGTCAGCTCCAGGTGGTCCAGCGCGTGGACCCTTCCGAAGTTCTTCACCAGGCCGTTGGCCCGGATTGCCGCCGTCATCTCAACCCTCTCTCTGAGTGGATCGGGCAGGCGATTTCGCTGCCAGCCCGTGTACCTCGTACACCGTGTGTAGGTTGTACACTCGTTGTACGCTATACGCAAGCCGCGAACAGGGAGGCAGGGAGGCAGGGATGGACGATGCGACGCCCACCGGGCTCGCGCGGCTCTGGCAGCCGGCCGAGAACCAGGACCGGCGTCCGCGCCTCGGTCTGAGCCTGGACCGCGTGGTCGACGCCGCGATCGCCATCGCCGACGAGGGCGGGCTCGAGTCCGTGTCGATGGCGCGGGTCGCCGAGCGGCTCGGCTTCACAACGATGTCGGTCTACCGCTACGTGGCGAACAAGGACGAGCTGCTGCTCTTCATGCACGACCGGGCGTGGCTCCCGTCGGACTACCACGACGACGTCGGCCGGCCGTGGCGCGCGCGGCTCGCGGACTGGGCGATGCAGATGCGGGCGACCCTGATGCGGCACCTCTGGCTCGAGCGGGTGCGCACCACTGAGCGCATGGGCACCCCGAGCCAGCTCTTCTGGCAGGACCGGGGGCTCGCCACCCTTGAGGGCACGCCGCTGCGCGAGCACGAGAAGTCGCAGGTGCTGCTGCTGCTCAACGCACACGTCTTCCACGACGCGCGCGTGATCTCGGACTTCATGACGGCCGACCGCGCCGGGAAGGGATATCAGGAGACGGCCGGCGCCTACTTCGCGCTGATCCGGCAGGTCACCCAGGACGGGCGGTACCCGGCCCTGCGACGGGCAGTCGAGGCGGGCGCCTTCGCCGACGTGACGGACACCGAGTTCGCCGACATCGACACCCTGTTCCGGTTCGGCCTCGACTGCATCCTCGACGGTGTCGAGCAGCTGGTTGCCCGCCACGCCTGACCCCTGTCTGGCTGGGAGGACAGCCGGGACGCCGTGACGGCGCTGGCGGTCGAGTTCACCGCCGCGGACCTCGCGGGGCTCCGACCAGGGGAGGTCCGGCGC
>CAYGGX010000134.1:0-3969 GCA_964349585.1 uncultured Actinotalea sp. | reverse complement strand
CCCGCCCAGGGGGTTCAGCACTCCGGTGACCAGCAGGACGACGATGACACCGGCCAGCGCCAGTCGGTAGATGACGAACGGCAGGAAGCTGTGGCTGCTGATGATCTTGAGGAAGCCGATGATGACGAAGAAGCCGGCGACGAACGCGACGGCCGTCGCCAGGATCGTTACGCCCAGGCCCGGCGTGCCCGGCTGCCCGAACTCGTCGATGCTCGTGACGAGCTGCTGCACGCCGGAGCCCAGGACCGCCGGGATGGCGAGCAGGAAGGAGTACCTCGCGGCCGCCTGGCGGGTGTACCCCATCAGCAGCCCGGCGGTGATGGTTCCGCCGGAGCGGGACACCCCGGGGATCAGCGCCATCGCCTGGGCGAAGCCGAACAGGATCGCGTGCCGGCCGCTCAGCTGGTCGAGCGTCCGGTGCTTGGCGCCGATCCGGTCGGCGAACCCGAGCACCAGGCCGAACAGGGCGAGCGTCAGGGCGATCAGGTACAGGTTCCGGAAGGGACCCTTGATCGAGTCCTCGAACAGCAGGCCCAGTGCCACGATCGGCACCGAGCCGAGCGCGATCCACCAGGCCAGCCGTGCGTCGGGGTCGCCGCCGGCACCCAGCTTGGCCCGCCATCCCTCGCCGGTGCGCAGCGCGTGCCACCACGCGGCGACGATGCGGGCGAGGTCGTGCCGGAAGTACACGAGGACCGCGACCTCCGTGCCGATCTGGCTGATCGCGGTGAAGGCGGCCCCTGGGTCACCGCCCCCGGGGAGCAGCTCGCCCACGACCCGCAGGTGCGCGCTGGAGGAGATGGGGAGGAACTCGGTGAGCCCCTGGACGAGCCCGAGGACCACCGCCTCCCACCAAGTCACGACGGGAACCCTACCTGCGCCGAGTGCGTCGGGCGGTGCCGTAGCCTGCCGACCATGGAAGAGCGACTCCTCGGCGGGACCGGGCTTCGGGTCTCAGCGCTCGGTCTCGGGACCCTGACCTGGGGTCGGGACACCGACGAGCACGAGGCCGCCACCCAGCTCCAGGCCTTCGTCGATGCCGGTGGAACGCTCCTCGACACGGCGGGCTCGTACGCCGACGGCGGCGCCGAGGAGGTCATCGGTGCGCTGCTGGGCTCGGTCGTGGCCCGCGACAACGTCGTCCTGTGCACCAAGTCGGGCATCCGCCAGACCCCCGACGGCGGGGTCGTGGACGCCTCGCGGCGCTCCCTGCTGTCCGGGCTCGATGCCTCCCTGCGTCGCCTGGGCACCGACCACGTCGACATCTGGCTGGTGCAGTCCCCGGACCCCGGCACGCCGCTCGAGGAGAGCGTCGCCGCCCTGCGGTACGCCTTGGACACCGGCCGCACGCGCTACGTCGGCCTCTCGAACCACGCGGGATGGCAGACGGCTCGCGCGGCGACGCTGCTGGAGCCGAGCCACGCGCTGGCTGCGGTCGAGGTCGAGTACTCGCTGCTGCAGCGCGGCGTCGAGCGCGAGGTGATCCCCGCGGCCGACGAGCTCGGCGTGGGTGTCCTGGCCTGGTCGCCGCTCGGCCGGGGCGTCCTCACCGGCAAGTACCGCCGCAAGGTGCCGGCGGACTCGCGAGCCGCATCGGCCCACCTGGCCGGGTTCGTCGAGCCCTACCTCGGCGCGGCCGCCGCCCCGGTCGTCGAGGCGGTGTGCACGGCCGCGGAAGGGTTGGGCCGCAGCCCGCTCGAGGTGGCCCTCGCCTGGGTGCTCGGTCGGGGCGTGACGTCGGCCGTCATCGGCGCGCGTACCGTGGCCCAGCTGCGTGCAGCCCTCGACGTGGAGACGGAGCTCCCGACGGAGATCCTGCAGGCTCTCGACGAGGTCAGCGCCCCGCCGGTCGGATACCCCGAGCGACGCTAGCTCAGGCCTCCTCTTCGTCGATGTCCGCGCCGTCGATGTCGTCGGAGTCCAGGTCGTCCTCGTCCAGGTCCTCGTCCAGGTCGTCGTCCTCGTCGTCGTCCTCGCCATCGTCGAGGAGCCCGAACGGGAGGGTCTCGGTGTACACCCTTGCCAGCGAGTCGTCGTAGACCTCGAACGCGTCCGCCAGGACGTCGTACGCGTCGTCCACCGCCGGGTCGTCGTCGGATCGTCGCGAGCTCACGGCATGGAAGTGGGCCTCGAGAGCGGCCAGAAGGCGGTCGAGGGCTGCGCGCGGTTCGACGGTCATGGTCCGAAGGTAGCGCCGCAGCGTGCACAATGGCACTCGATCCCATCGTCGGGTGCGAGGAGGCGGAGGCTGCCCGTGGAGCCAGAAGCGACGATGCCGCCCCTGCAGGAGAGCAGGCAGGGCGTCACCTACGAGTACCGGGTGGTCACGCTGGGCCACACCACGACCTCGTCCGATGCGAGACGGATCCTCACCGACGAGGCCGAGTACGGGCGGTGGGAGCTCGCCCGCACCCGACTCTCCGCCGGCGGGCAGCGCAAGGTCTGGCTGCGCCGCAGGATCATCCGGGTGCGCAGGACGATCTGACCGCTCCCCCGACGCTCAGCAGGTGACCAGGAGCCGATCGAGCACGCGGACCCCGAACCGCAGGGCGTCGACGGGCACGCGCTCGTCGACACCGTGGAACATCGCCGGGAAGTCCAGCGTGGCCGGCAGGCGCAGCGGCGCGAACCCGTAGCCCGCGATACCCAGCCGGGACAGCGACTTGTTGTCCGTCCCCCCGGACAGCGAGTAGGGCAGGACGGCGGCCTCCGGGTCCTCCGCGTGCAGCGCGGCCACCATCGCGTCCACCAGGTCGCCGGTGAAGGGCACCTCGAGCGCGACATCGGTGAGGATCTGCTCCACCCGCACGCCACCGGCCAGCTCCTCGACGGCGGCGCGGAAGGCGTCCCCCTGCCCGGGCAGGAACCGTCCGTCCAGCACCGCCTCGGCCCGGCCCGGGATGACGTTCGACTTGTAGCCGGCGGACAGCTGGGTGGGGTTCGCCGTGTTCCGGAGGGTGGCTCCCACGAACCTCGCGCCCGGACCGAGCGCCTGGACCAGGCGGTCCAAGCACTCCTCGTCCTCGGGGTCGAACGGCAGGCCGGTGAGGTCGGCCACGCCTTCGAGGAGGGCCCGGACCGTCGGGGTCAGGTGCAGGGGCCAGTGGTGCGCCCCGATCCGGGCGACAGCCGCGGCCAGCTCGGTGACCGCGTTCTCACCGTTGAGCTGCGAGCCGTGGCCGGCCCGCCCCTCCGCGACCAGCCGGAGCCAGGCGATGCCCTTCTCGGCCGTCTGCAGAAGGTAGGTGCGGCGCCCGGCCACGTCGACCGAGAAGCCGCCCACCTCGCTGATGGCCTCGGTCGCGCCCTCGAACAGCTCCGGGCGGTTGTCCACGGCGTATCGGGCGCCGTACACACCCCCCGCCTCCTCATCGGCGAAGAAGGCGAGCACGACGTCGCGCGCGGGCCGGCGGCCCTCCCGCGCCATCTGACGGACGACCGCCAGGATCATCGCGTCCATGTCCTTCATGTCCACGGCGCCGCGGCCCCAGAGCAGGCCGTCGATCTCCTCGCCGGAGAACGGGTCAACGGACCAGTCGGACGCCTCGGCGGGGACCACGTCGGTGTGTCCGTGCAGCACCAGGGCGGGGCGGCCCGGGTCCGCGCCGGACCACCTGGCCACCACGCTCGCCCGTGTCGGAGCGGACTCGAACACCTCGGGCCGCAGGCCGACCTCGGCGAGGGACTCCGCGATGTACTCAGCCGCAACCCGCTCGCCCGGTCCCTCGTTGTCGCCGAAGTTCGAGCTGTCGATGCGCAGCAGGTCGCGGCAGATGCCGACGACCTCCTCCTGCGCGGAGGGGTGCGTGACCATCCCCTCAAGGTACCGGCCGCGATCGAGCGACACCGGGGCAGGTTTCGCGGGCTTGCGGGCATCGGATGACCGCAAGCCCGCGAAAAGTCGCCGAGTCGGCCGGCGTCGGGCATCCGGGCCCCGATGCGGCGGGCCGCCGGTCGAAACGGCACTAG
>CAYGGX010000133.1:0-4052 GCA_964349585.1 uncultured Actinotalea sp. | reverse complement strand
CGGGTGGCCACTCGCCGGCCGCCTGGCCCTCCGTGTGCGCAAGCAGCCGCGCTTGTGACAGGCGTGGCTCCTGAGGCCTGCGGGAAGCCACACTGGGCGCTCTGGTCCCTCGGGTCACATCAGCGGCTGTGGGCGTTCGGGCGGCTGTGGGCGCCCGAACGCTCGGAGCGCGCCGCCGCCCGCGCCGTCGAAACGGTGAGCCTGTCGCCTCCCACCTGCGCCGGATGCCACCATGGGGCGCATGACAGGGCCAGAGGTGAGGATCGATCTCGTCGGGCAGGACGACGCCGGGGAGCTGCTGACGATCCGGCGCGCCGCGTTCGTGACCGAGGCCCAGCTCTACGACGACCCCAACATCCCGCCGCTGACCCAAACCATGGATGAGCTGCGCGCCGACCTGGCCGACCCCAACGTCGTCACACTCGGCGCCTGGGCTGGGCACCGCCTGGTCGGGTCGATCCGGGTCGCGATCGAGGGCACCAAGGCCACCCTCGGCCGGCTCGCCGTCGTGCCCGACCTGCAGGGGCACGGCATCGGCACCCAGCTGCTGCTGGCCATCCCGCCGCACCTGCCGCCGGGCACCTCGGAGGTCTGGGTGTTCACCGGCAAGGACTCGGTGCAGAACATTGCGATGTACACCAAGCACGGCTACCAGCACGAGTACGACGACGTCGCCGGTGACCTCACGTACGCGTACCTCCGGCGGATCCTGCAGCACCAGGACCCCGAGGCCGACGACGACGCCGCGGCCCCGGCGCAGGGGAATGGTGCCCCCGAAGGCGCGGACTCTCGCGACGCCGGCTAGCCCGCGCCCCGGCCGCCGGAAGACCCTGCGCCTTCGCCACCCCGTCCTTGCTACCCTGAACCGGTCGCGACTGGCGGACAGGTGGGTCACCACCGGGGAGCGGCGAGCAGCAGCAGACCACGGGTCGTACGCCTGGGCCCCGGTTCACCCACACTGTGCGTGTGCGGTGCCCGGACAGGCCGCCGCACTGCTGATCGCAAGGAGAAACGATGACCGCCCCCGCCAGCCGTGAACCCGTCCTCGACGCCCCGCTTTCCGAAGTCGACCCGGAGATCGCCGCCGTCCTCGACGGCGAGCTGACCCGCCAGCGCGAGACGCTGGAGATGATCGCCAGCGAGAACTTCGTGCCGCGCGCCATCCTGCAGGCGCAGGGCTCGGTGCTCACCAACAAGTACGCCGAGGGCTACCCGGGCAAGCGGTACTACGGCGGCTGCGAGCAGGTGGACATCGCCGAGAACCTCGCCCGCGACCGCGCCCGCGAGCTCTTCGGCGCCGAACACGCCAACGTCCAGCCGCATGCCGGCGCACAGGCGAACGCCGCCGTGCTGCACGCCCTGGCGAACGCCGGTGACCGGATCCTCGGGCTCGAGCTGGCGCACGGCGGCCACCTCACGCACGGCATGAAGATCAACTTCTCCGGCAAGCTGTACGCCGTCGGTTCCTACCAGGTTGACCCGCAGACCTTCCGCGTGGACATGGAAGTGGTCCGGGCCAAGGCGCTCGAGCACCGCCCGCGCGTGCTCATCGCGGGCTGGTCCGCCTACCCGCGGCACCTGGACTTCGCCGCCTTCGCGGAGATCGCCGCGGAGGTGGGCGCCGCGCTGTGGGTCGACATGGCGCACTTCGCCGGCCTGGTCGCCGCCGGGCTGCACCCATCCCCGGTGCCGCACGCCGACGTCGTCTCCTCGACGGTGCACAAGACGATCGGGGGCCCGCGCTCCGGCTTCATCCTGTGCCGCGAGGAGCACGCCAAGGCGATCGACTCGGCAGTGTTCCCCGGGCAGCAGGGCGGCCCGCTGATGCACGTCATCGCCGCCAAGGCGGTCGCGTTCAAGATCGCCGGGACGGCGGAGTTCCGCGCCCGCCAGCAGCGCACCCTGGACGGCGCCCGGATCCTCGCCGAGCGGCTGAGCGCCCCTGACGTCGCCGCCGCGGGCGTCTCGGTGCTTACCGGCGGCACCGACGTGCACCTGGTGCTGGTCGACCTGCGCGAGTCTCCGCTGGACGGCCAGCAGGCCGAGGACCTGCTGCACGCCGCGGGGATCACCGTGAACCGCAACGCCGTGCCGTTCGACCCGCGCCCGCCGCGGGTCACCTCCGGGCTGCGGATCGGCACGCCGGCGCTGGCGACCCGCGGGTTCGGCGACGCCGAGTTCGCCGAGGTGGCCGACATCATCGCCAGCACCCTGATCGCCGGCCAGGCGGCCGACGTCGCGGCGCTGCGCGCCAGGGTCGCCAGGCTGACCGACGGGTTCCCCCTCTACCCGGGGCTGGCGCAGTGACCGAGGGTGGCGCCGGGATGGCGCAGGTGCTCGACGGCAAGGCCGTCGCGGCCGCGGTCAAGGCGGAGCTGGCCGGGCGGGTGGCCGCGCTGCGGGAGCGCGGCGTCGTGCCCGGGCTGGGGACCGTGCTGGTCGGCGACGACCCGGGCTCGCACGCCTACGTGGCGGGCAAGCACCGCGACTGCGCTGAGGTGGGGATCAACTCCATCCGGGAGGACCTGCCCGCCGACGCGACCCAGGCGGACATCGAGGCCGCCGTCGAGCGGCTCAACGCGGACCCGGCGTGCACCGGGTACATCGTGCAGCTGCCGCTGCCGAAGGGGATCGACGCCAACGCGATCCTGGAGCGGATCGACCCGGCCAAGGATGCCGACGGCCTGCACCCGACGAACCTCGGCCGGCTGGTGCTCCGGGTCAACGAGCCGATCACCTCGCCGCTGCCCTGCACGCCGCGCGGCATCCTCGAGCTGCTGCGCCGGTACGGGATCTCCCTGGCCGGGGCGGACGTCGTCGTGCTCGGTCGTGGGACGACGGTGGGGCGGTCGATCGGGCTGCTGCTCACCCGGCGGGAGCACAACGCGACCGTGACCCTGATGCACACCGGCACGCGCGATCTGTCGGCGCACCTGCGCCGCGCGGACGTGATCGTCGCCGCGGCGGGCGTGCCGGGGATCGTGGGGGTCGACGACGTGCGGCCGGGAGCGGTGGTCCTCGACGTCGGGGTGACCCGGGTGGTCGAGGGGGACAAGGCGCGCCTGGTCGGGGACGTGGATCCGCGGGTCTCGGAGGTCGCCGGCTGGCTGTCGCCCAACCCGGGCGGGGTCGGGCCGATGACGCGGGCGATGCTGCTCGCGAACGTCGTGGACTCCGCCGAGGCCGCGCTGGGCTGACCCGGCCGGACGGCGTCGTCGGGCCGGTGCCCGCCCGATGAGTTGGCCGTGCCTGGTCGGTCTACCTCTCCGACAGCGAATCGAGGAGAGGAGTACGCCATGGGAATCGTCCGACCGCACCTCTGGTACCACTCGCAGGCCCTGGAGGCCGCCGAGTTCTACACGTCCCTGATCCCCAACTCGTCGATCACCTCCGTGCGCACCGCGCCCGTCGACATGCCGGGCGTGGCGAAGGGGACCCCGTTCATCGTCGAGTTCACGCTCGATGGCATGCCGGTGATCGCGATCAGCGCAGGCCCGCACCTCACGCTGGACGAGGCCTTCTCGTTCGTCATCGACTGCGAGAACCAGGAGGAGGTCGACCACTACTGGGAGGCCCTGATCTCGGACGGTGGCGAGCCCAGTGCGTGCGGCTGGCTGAAGGACCGCTTCGGGCTCTCGTGGCAGGTGGTCCCGAGGGCGCTCGACAGCCTCCTGTTCGCCGAAGGGGAGGCCGGCGCTCGCGCGACCGAGGCGATGCTCTCGATGGGCAAGCTCGACATCGCGGCGATCCAGGCCGCGCACGACGGCGCGCTGCAGGCCCACCCCGCGTAGCCGCGCCTTCGCCGGGCGCTGACCCGCTGGGGCCCGGGTCGCGCGCGGACCCGGTGGCTAGGGGGCCCGGCCGGTGCGCGCCCGGGCGCTCGGGTCCGGGTGGCGAGCGCCCGGAGCCACACCTGTGACAGGAGTGGCTGCCGAGGTGGGATTGACGTCACACCGGGCCCTCGGGTCACTCAGGTCACAGCTGCGGCTGTGCGCGCTCGGGGGGCTGCGGCTGTGCGCGCTCGGGGGGCTGCGGCTGTGCGCGCGGGGGGC
>CAYGGX010000132.1:0-4118 GCA_964349585.1 uncultured Actinotalea sp. | reverse complement strand
GTCATGAAGCGAGTCGCACGCGCAGCAACCGGTCTGGTCGCGCTGGCCGTCCTGCTCGCCGGCTGCGGCGGCAGCCCCGAACCGGTGCCCACCGCGTCGACGCCGGTTTCCCCCGCGGTGGAGTCGCCGGCGCCAGAGCCGACCACCATCCGGATCGCCTCGCTCAAGGGCCCGACGACGATGGGCCTGGTCGACCTGATGCGCGACGCCGAGGCCGGCGAGACGCTCCACGACTACCAGGTCACGATGTACGGCACGCCCGACGAGGTGGTCCCGCTGCTCGTGCAGGGCGCCGCCGATGTCGCGCTGATCCCGGCCAACCTCGCCGCCGTCCTCTACAACCGCACGCTGACCGACGAGGGCGCGCAGGTGCAGGTCGCCGCCATCAACACGCTCGGTGTGCTGGAGATCCTCGAGGCCGGTGAGACGGTCCAGTCGATCGCCGACCTGGCCGGCAAGACGGTGTACGCGTCGGGCAAGGGCGCCTCCCCGGAGTACGTGCTGAACTACCTGCTCACCGCCAACGGGCTGGACCCCGCGACCGACCTGACGATCGAGTGGCGCAGCGAGCACACCGAGGTGGCCGCGGTGCTGGCCGGCACCCCCGATGCCATCGGGATGCTCCCGCAGCCGTTCGCGACCGTCGTGAAGACCCAGAGCCCGGGTGTCCGCACCGCCCTCGGCCTCACCGAGGAGTGGGCCAAGGTGACCGACGACTCCGAGCTGGTCACGGGCGTCGTCGTCGTGCGCACCGCCTTCGCCGAGGAGAACCCCGAGGCCTTCGCCGACTTCCTGGCCGACTACGAGGCGTCCACCAGGTTCACGAACGAGAACCCGGCGGAGGCCGCGGAGCTGATCGCGGAGGCCGGCATCGTGCCCGCCGCGCCGATCGCCGAGGCCGCGATCCCGTCCTCCTACATCACCTTCATCGACGGTTCCGAGCTGCAGCGCATCTTCAGCGGGTACCTCCAGGTGCTGTTCGACGCCGACCCGGCGTCGGTCGGTGGGACCATGCCTGGTGATGACTTCTACTTCCGCCGGTAGGCAGTCCCCGCCGAGGCGGGGGCCGGTGCGGGCCGTGCGCCCGCTGCTGGTCCTCGCCTTCTGGCTGCTGGTCTGGCAGGCGATGGCGTGGGCGGTGGGTCAGGAGTTCCTCCTGGCATCGCCGGTGTCCGTGGCGCAGCGCCTGACGGAGCTGGTCGTGACCGGCGGGTTCTGGGCAACCGTCGGGCACTCCCTGACCCGGATCGCCGCCGGGTTCCTCACTGCGGTATTGGTCGGCGTGCTCACCGCTGCGCTCGCCGCGTCGTCGCGCCTGGTGGACGCCGTGCTGGCGCCGGCGATGACGGCCGTGCGCGCCGCCCCGGTCGTGAGCTTCATCATCCTGCTGCTCATGCTGCCCGGTGGCAGCGCACGCCTGGCTGCCGCGACAAGCTTCCTGATGGTGCTGCCGATCGTGCACGCGACGGTGCTGGAGGGGATCCGGAACCGGGACCGTGACCTGCTCGAGATGGCCGCCGTCTTCCGCGTGCCGAGGCTGCGCCGGCTCGTGGCCATCGACATCCCCGCCGTGCTCCCCTACCTCGCTGCGGCCTGCCACGTCGGGATCGGCCTGGCGTGGAAGGCCGGGGTCGCCGCCGAGGTCATCGGCCTGCCGCAGGGCTCGATCGGCGAGCGCATGTACCAGGGCAAGCTCCTGCTGAACAGCGCCGACGTGTTCGCCTGGACCGTCGTCGTCATCGCCGTCAGCTTCGCGTCCGAGCGACTCATCACGCTGCTGCTGAACCGGGCTCGCGCCCGGCTCGCGGGCAGTGGTGCCGGCCCGGCCGGGCAACCGGGTCCCGCGGCCGATGCGCGTGAGGTGGCGGTGTGATCACGCTCCGCGGGGTGACCAAGCGCTTCGGCACGCAGGTGGTGCTCTACCGGCTCGATCTCGACCTGGAGGACGGCGTCGTGACGGCCGTGATGGGCCCGAACGGCTCCGGAAAGACGACCCTCGCCCGGCTGCTGCTCGGGCTGACGACGCCCGACGACGGGACCATCGCCGGGGCGGAGGGTCGGCGCGGCGCGATGACCTTCCAGGAGGACCGGCTCTGCGAGCAGCTCACCGCCGTTGGCAACGTGCGTCTTGTGCTGGACCACCCGTCGCACGCGACGACCTCGGTGGCCGCCGAGCTGCGCCTGGTCGGGCTCGACGACGACTCCCTGGCCAAGCCGGTGCGTGACCTGTCCGGTGGCCAGCGCCGGCGGGTCGCAATTGTCAGGGCCGTGATGCCCGAGGCGGACCTGGTGGTGCTCGACGAGCCCTTCAAGGGCCTGGACACCGCCGCCAAGACCCAGCTGATGGCCTACGTCCGCGAGCGCTGCGCCGGGCGGACCGTGCTGCTGATCACCCACGACGCGGCCGAGGCCGAGTGGTTCGCCGCCCGCGTCGTCACCCTGGCCGGATCGGCGCCGACGCCCGAGGCCGCCGGGTGAACCGCGGCCGCTGAGGCGACTTGACTGGACCGCTCCCGGCTCCCATGGTTTCCCGGTGACCCCCGAGAAGCCCGGTCGCCGGGCGCTCCTCCTCTTCGCCGCGCTCGGCGTGATCTGGGGCATCCCCTACCTGCTGATCAAGGTCGCGGTCGCCGAGCTGCACCCCACCACCCTGGTGCTGGCCCGGGTGGCGATCGCAGCAGCGATCATGGTCCCGGTGGCGATGCGCAACGGGGCGATCCCGGCCGCGCTTCGGCACTGGCGCATCGTCGTGGTCTACGCCCTGATCGAGATCATCGTCCCCTGGTTCTTCCTGACCCGCGCGGAGCAGCACCTGTCCAGCTCGCTCACCGGGCTGCTGATCGCCGGCGTCCCGATCGTCGGGGTACTGATCGCGCTGGTGACCCGCCGCAGCGAGCACCTCGGCTTCCGGGGCGGGCTGGGCCTCGCCATAGGGCTGGCCGGCGTCGCCCTGCTCGCGGGGTTCGAGAGCGGCGCTGCCGGTGGCGGCGGCGAGCTGCGGGCGGTGGGCGAGCTCGCCATTGTCGTCGTCTGCTACGCCCTCGGGCCGGTAATCATGGCGCGGCAGCTCTCGACCGTGCCGGCGACCGGCGTGATCGCGGTGAGCATGGTCACCGCGACGGCGGTGTACGCGGTGCCGGGCGTGCTCAACGCCCCGACGGACTGGCCGTCTCTGCCGGTCACCCTCTCCGTCGTCGGGCTCGGTGTGGTGTGCACGGCTCTCGCCTTCCTGCTGTTCTTCGCGCTGGTCGCCGAAGTGGGGGCCGTCCGGACCACGCTCATCACGTACATCAACCCCGCGGTCGCGGTGGTGGCGGGTGCCCTGGTCCTCAAGGAGCCGTTGACCTGGTTGACACTCGCCGGGTTCGCCGCCGTTCTCGCGGGATCGGCGCTTGCGTCCGGCCGACGGCGGCGGCCCAGTGCTGTCTCTGTCGATGACCCGCCAGCGGGAGCCCTACCGGTGGCGCCGGCCCCGCCACCGCCCGCTCGGAGCGAAACGGTCGCCATGTGACGGAAATGCTCCGATGAGACGCGACCAGTCGATGCGCGACCCGACGCGCGCTCCAAACGCTCCACGCCGCCGACGAGCCCGTCACCGGGAATCGGCCCCGGGGCGGGCCCGCAGTCACTAACCTCCAATGGGCAGCCCGCTGCCCCGGCACCCGAATCCGGGCGCGGATCTCGTCTAGGAGTGCGCCATGCCACGCACCTCCCGCGGAACCATCCTCATCACGAGCGCGTGCCTGGCCGCGGTCGCGCTGGCCGGGTGCACCCCACGGCAGACGGCGGTGATGGGGGTCGGGGTGGCCGACGACGGCTCCCCGGTCGCCTATGTGGTCGCGTGCCGGGACAGCATCGACTTCGTCTCGCTCACCCAGCCCGGCAAGGCCCTGCTCGGCGAGTGGGGCGCGCCCGAGCCGGTCACCGGGATGGCGTCGGTGCGGCTGCAGGACGGCGCCCCCGGTTGGACCGCCCTCGGGGACGCGGCGCCCGTGCTCGCGACGGGCGTCACCTACGAGCTGTCCGGCTGGGAGGACAGCCGGGACGCCGTGACGGCGCTGGAGGTCGAGTTCACCGCCGCGGACCTCGCGGGGCTCCGACCAGGGGAGGTCCGGCGC
>CAYGGX010000131.1:0-4308 GCA_964349585.1 uncultured Actinotalea sp. | reverse complement strand
GGCCGTAGGGGCCGGGGGGGCGGAAGCGGCAGGGGTGCCCGAACGCGTGCCGGCTCCGGTCGTGGAGGTCACCGGGCGCACGTACCCCGTCGAGGTCCGCTACCGGCCGCTCGCGCCCGACGACGACGAGCGCGACGACGAGTCCGGCGACGACCCCGATCCCGGCCGGGACAGCTCGATCGGAGACTTCCCGTCACTATCCGACCGAAATGCTCCGACCCAGCGCGCCCACGGCTCGGCCGACGACCAGTTCGGAGACTCCCCGTCACTATCCGACCGGAACGCTCCGACGAAGCGCGTCCAGAAGAGTCGGCGGCCCAGCGCCGGACGTGCCGGCAGCCAGCCGCAACATCCGACCGAGGCCCGCGACCCCATGACGGCGATCTGCGAGGCCGTCGACGAGCTCACCGCCGAGGGGCCCGGCGACATCCTCGTGTTCCTGTCCGGCGAGCGCGAGATCCGCGACGCCGAGGACGCCCTGCGCACCCACCTCGGCACTCGCGTCACGGATCCGCGGTCTCCCCGTGCCGTGGAGCTCCTCCCCCTCTACGGGCGACTCTCCTCGGCCGAGCAGCACCGGGTGTTCGAGCCGCACGCGGTGCGGCGGGTGGTCCTCGCCACCAACGTCGCGGAGACCTCGCTCACCGTCCCGGGCGTGCGGTACGTCGTCGACCCCGGCACCGCCCGGATCTCGCGCTGGTCCAAGGCGACCAAGGTGCAGCGGCTGCCGATCGAGCCGATCAGCCAGGCGTCGGCCAACCAGCGCGCCGGCCGGTGCGGCCGCGTCGCCGACGGGATCGCGATCAGGTTGTACTCCCGCGCGGACTGCGAGTCGCGGCCGGAGTTCACCGAACCGGAGATCCTCCGTACGTCGCTGGCGTCGGTGATCCTGCAGATGGTCGCGGTCGGGGTGGCGGGGAGCCCCGACGACGTCGCCCGGTTCCCCTTCGTTGATCCGCCGGACATGCGCGCGGTGCGCGACGGCGTCGCGCTGCTCACCGAGCTGGGGGCCCTCGACACCGGGCTGGGCCGGACGCGGCTCACCGACGTCGGCCGGGCGCTCGCCGTTCTGCCGATCGACCCGCGGTTGGCCCGGATGGTGGTCGAGGCCGGCCGGCGGGACGTGGCGCGCGAGGTGATGATCATCGCGGCGGCGCTGTCCATCCAGGACCCGCGCGAGCGGCCCGCGGAGCAGCGGCCCCAGGCCGACCAGGCGCACGCCCGGTTCGCGGATCCGACCTCCGACTTCCTGACGTACCTCAACGTGTGGCACTACCTGCGCGACCGGCAGCGCGAGCTGTCGGGGAGCGCGTTCCGGCGGCTGTGCCGGGCGGAGCACATCAACTACCTGCGCGTGCGGGAGTGGCAGGACGTCGTCGCGCAGCTCAAGGAGATGGCGCGGCCGTTGGGGATCGTGGTGCGGCCACCGGGACGGATCGCCGAGCCGCCGGATGCCGAGCCGGCTCTCCGGCTCCCCTGGGACGCCGACCGGATCCACCAGTCGCTGCTCGCCGGCCTGCTCTCGCACCTGGGCATGCAGGAGGCCACAGAGGTGCGGGCCGGTGCGCGCGGCAAGGCCCCGGCCGGCCGGGGCGGCAGGCCGGCGCGGACCCAGGCCCGAAACGAGTACCTGGGGGCGCGCGGGGCGAGATTTGCTATCTTCCCCGGATCGCCGCTGTCGAGGAAGCCGCCGGCCTGGGTGATGGCGGGTGAGCTGGTCGAGACCTCGCGGCTCTGGGCGCGGGACGTCGCACGGGTGTCGCCGGAGTGGGCGGAGGACCTGGGCGCGCACTTGGTGAAGCGGGTCTACAGCGAGCCGGCCTGGTCGACCAAGCAGGGCGCCGCCGTCGTGCAGCAGAAGGTCCTGCTCTACGGCCTGCCCATCGTCGCGGACCGCCGGGTGCTGCTCGGCACGGTCGACCCCGAGCAGGCGCGCGACCTGTTCATCCGCCACGCGCTGGTGCAGGGCGAGTGGACCACGCACCACCGGTTCTTCGCCGCGAACCAGGCGCTGATCGCCGAGGCCGAGCAGGTGGAGAACCGGGCCCGACGGCGCGGCCTGGTCGCCGACGAGGACGCGCTGTTTGCGTTCTACGACGAGCGCATCCCTGACACCGTGGTTTCCGCGCGGCACTTCGACACGTGGTGGAGGAGCGCCAAGCGCGAGCATCCCGACCTGCTCGACCTGACGATGGATCTGCTCCTCGGCGAGGCGGCCGTCGACGAGGGCGCGTTCCCGTCGGTGTGGCCGCAGGGCGACCTGGAGCTTCCGCTCACCTACGAGTTCGACCCGGGCTCGGAGGCGGACGGCGTCACCGTGGACATCCCGCTCTCGGTGCTGGCCCGGGTGCGGCCGGAGGGGTTCGACTGGCTGGTGCCCGGGCTGCACGAGGAGCTGGTCGTGGCGTTGATCCGCGCGCTGCCCAAGGCGCTGCGGGTGCCGCTGGTCCCGGCGCCCAACGCCGCGCAGGCGATCGTCGAGTGGATCCGCGCCAACGAGCCGTCGTGGGCCGACACCGTGCGGGCGGCCGACATGGCTCCGTCGCTGGCGTCCGTGCTGAGCCGGGCCGTGCGGGCGCTGCGTGGGATCGAGATCGCCGACGACGCCTGGGACACCTCGCGCCTGCCGCCGCACCTGCGGATGCGGTTCCGGGCCGTCGAGCAGCGCGGGCGGGCGGTGTCGGTGGTCGACGAGGGGGCCGACCTCGTGGCGCTCCAGCGCCGGCTGGCCGCGCGCGCCGAGGACGCGGTGCGGACCGCCGTCCGGTCGGCCGTGCGGACGGCCATGGCCGAGGCTTCGGCCGCGTCCCCGTCCGAGTCCGGCGTTCCGGGAGGCCAGTCCGTCACGCCCGCGTCGCTGCGCGACGCATGCCCGGAGCCGAGCCCTGACGGACCCTCCTCCCGGAACGCCTCGGCGGTCGCCTCGCCCGGGCCGGCCCCTGAGCAACCGACCCCTCGGAGCACCTCGACGGGCGGGCTCCCGGGCGGGACGGGCCGCCCTCCCCGGACGCCGGACGGAGTCGAGCGAACCGCGCTCCTCGCCTGGCCAACGGGCCTGCCGGACGGACGGATCCCGGAAGTCATCACGTCGTCGGTGGGCGGCATGACGGTCCACGGCTACCCGGCGCTCGTCGTCGCCAGCCACCGGACCTCGCCCTCCCCAGGTTTCGCGGCGGGCCCGGCATCCGATGCCCCGAACTCCGCGAAAAGTCGCAGGGCCGGCGGCGGCGATCGTGCCGGCGCGCGGCAAGTGGACCTGCGGGTGCTCGCGACGGCAGCCGAGCAGGCGCGGCACCACGGCGCCGGGGTGCGCGAGCTACTGCTGGCCGAGGTGGGGCTGGCGACCGCACGGATCACCACCCGGTGGACCAGCACCGAGTCGCTCAGCCTCGCGCCGAGCCCGTACCCGAGCACGCCGGCGCTGGTGGCCGACCTGCAGCGGGCCGCGATCGACGGGATCGCCGCCGGACGCGGCGTCGGACTGGGCGCTCTCCGCGACGCCGACGGCTATGCCCGACTGCGGACCGTCGCCCGCGACGGCCTGGAGGATGCGACCTACGCCGCCGCACGCGCGACGGCTGCGGTGCTCACGGCGGCGCGCGAGGTGGACGCCGACGTCCGGGCCACCACCAGCCTCGCTCTGCTGTCGACCGTGCACGACATCCGCGACCAGCTAGCCGGGTTGGTCCACGACGGCTTCGTCGCCCAGGCGGGCGTCGCGCGGCTGCCGCACCTGGTGCGGTATCTGCGTGCGGCCCGGTACCGGCTGGCGAAGGCCGCCGAGAACCCGACCCGCGACGAGTCGCTGGCCTGGCAGGTGGCCGAGGTCTCGGACGCGTACGACGACGCGGTGGCCGCCGCCCGCGCGTCGGCCCCCGATGCGGCACGCGACGCCCGACTGGAACAGGCGCGCTGGATGTTGGAGGAGTTCCGCGTCAGCCTCTTCGCCCAGCAGCTCGGCACCGCCCAACCGGTCTCCGCCAAGCGCATCCGAGCACTGCTCGGCGGCTGACGACGCCCGCGGACATCCGGGCAGCCGGACCCGTCAGGCGCGGGAGCGCATCTCTGCATCGAGGGAGTCCGCGACGTACTGCATCCGGCGACCGTGCTCCGGTTCCGCCGCGCGAGTCCACATCTCCTCCTCGGAGAGTTCCGTCACGCGCGCGTGCACCCACCAGAGGTTCCCCCACGGGTCACGGACGCGGCCGATACGCTCGCCCCAGAACACCTCGGTGGGCTCCGTCGCATCCGCATCGCCAAGGACACCGGGCTGGCCAACCTGCCCCTGGCCTCCTTCAACGCCAACCG
>CAYGGX010000130.1:0-4333 GCA_964349585.1 uncultured Actinotalea sp. | reverse complement strand
CTGGCGCTGCCGTCGGTGGCGTGGTCGGTGGCGTAGTCGGTGGCGTGGTCGGTGGGGTGGTCGGGTCCGGCGTCGGTGTGGTCGGCTCGGGTGTGGGCTCAGTGGTCTCGGGCGCGGAGAACCCCGGGCCGGCGACCGCGGGAGCGGCAGGCGGCGCCCCGGGGATGTCGGCGGGTTCGGTCGGGTCGTCGGGCAGCGGAGACTCGTCGTCGGGGAGGTCGCCGGGCAGGGCCTCGGGGACCTCTTCGGCCGTGCGATCCGGTACTGCCACCGTCGGGACACCGTCCCCGGAGAACAGACCGAGCACCCCGGAGACACCGATCGCGAGCGCAACAACCAGGCCGGCCGCGGCGAGCCCGACCGCTCCCACGGGCACGCTGCTGACCAGCGCCGCCAGGCCGGTCGCGCCCGACGCGGCACCCGCCCCGCCCGCGGCCGCTGGGGCACCCGGCGACGCGGCGGCCGCCTGTCCGCCCGCGGCCACCAACGCTGCTGCTCCACCGGCTACGGCGCCGGCACCCGCAAGGCCCGATGCGCCGGCACCAGCTCCGACCAGCGACCCGGACCCGACGCCCACCGAGCTTCCTGCGGCGCCGCCGGTACCGGCACCGGTACCGCCTCCGCCGGCGCCCGCACCGGCGCCTGCGGCTGCGCCCGTACCGGCCGCGGCCGCGGCCGAGCTCCCGATCGCTCCACCGAAGCCGACGCCATACAGCACGCTGAGGGCCACGGCGCCGAGGACCAGCGGGGCGATGACCGCCCGCATCCCGTGGTTGACGTCGCCGAGCTCGAGCACCAGGGATCGGCAGTCGCCGCACTCCTCGAGATGCGACTCCACCAGGGACGTCTCGCGCTTGGCCAACCCACCCCGGACATATGCGCCGAGCTTGGCGTTGACGATCGTGCAGGCCTCGCTGGCCGGGCTGGCCAGGTGCTGCTGCAGGTAGGCCTGCCGCAGACCCTCGCGCGCACGGTACGCCAGGGCGGCCACCCCGTTCGCGCTCAACCCGAGCACCGGGGCGATCTGCGCAGCGCTCAACTGCTCGACCTCGGTGTACCAGAGCACCGCCTGCCAACGCTCGGGGAGGGACTTGTAGGCCCTGGAGACGACGCTGCGCTCGAACCCCTCGAAGGTCGGGCCCTCGGTCGAGTCGCCGAGGCCGAATGCCGCCTCGAGAACGTCGAGGTCGTCGGTCGTCTGCGTCCGGCGCCCGGAGTGTGCCCCGTGCAGCGCGACGCGGCGGATCACCGTGAAGAGGTATGCGCGGAAAGCCACGTCGGGCCCGCCGCCGGCCTGGATGGCGGTGAACACCCGGGAGAAGGCCTCGGCGACGGAGTCGTCGGCGTCGGCCGCCGAGTTCGAGTACTGGTGCGCGACGGCTCGGGCCGCGCCGGCGTGGCGCTCGTAGAGCACTCCGAAGGCGGCCGAGTCGCCACTGCGCACGGCGGTGATCAGCTCGGCGTCACTCGAGACGTCCCAGCTGCTGCTGACGCTCACCCGTCCTCCTTCCGCACTCGAACGGGCGTCCTCTTGGATAACGGGTCACAGATGCCCCCCGACAGGTTCTCACGGCCGAGACCGGCGCGTCTGCGGCCCTACCGGGTGACTTCCTTACGCACTTCGGGCAAATTGGGGCGCGAAACCCGCGTCATGACCGCCCACCTCGCCGCTCTCAACAGGCGTGAGTGCCACCGAGCAGATGCGAGACGTCTGGGCGACCGCCCTGCGCGAACAGTGGCGGACCGAGACGGTCGAGTCGGTATGGCTCCGTCCGGGTGACTGGTACCACCCCGCGATCGATGCACTGACCGAAGCCCTCGCGGCAGGAACGAGCGCCAACGCCGCCGCCTACCGCCTCGGTCAGGTCCGCGGTGCGGCCGGAGTCGGCATCGCGGAGACCCTGGACGACGTCGGCGTGCTGTACCGCCTCGTAGCCCGGGACCCCGGGCTCGACGTCGTGCGCTCGCTGTGCGAGGGCTGGGCCAGCTCGCTCGAAGCGACGCCGATGCAGGCCACCTGCATCGACCCCGAGTCCGGCCTGCCGACACTTGAGTACCTCGTGGTCCGGCTCGGCGAGACCTACGGCGCCGCGAGCAAGCACGCGCATCACGCCTTCGTCACGCACTGCCTGGTCATGGTGGACATCGCCACCTCCGACCTGCCGCCCTGGCGTCGGATGGCACGGTCCGCGGCGATGGGCCGCGCCCTGACCGCCGCCCTCGCCCCAGGTCACCCGATGGCTGCCCTCGGCGGCGGCGCGTTCGCGATCCTCGTCGCCCGCGACTGGGACCTCGGCGAGACAGTCCGCCACATGCGCGACCAGGTCAACGAGCACGCCGAGGCGCTGCACATCACAGACCTCGTGCGCCAGCCCCCGCGGATCTGGATAGAACCGCTGCCCGAGACGCACGACCGTGCAGTAGACCTGCTCAGCCACCTCCGGCGATAGGCGGAACCCAAGACTCAGCATCCCCCCACCAACCGAGGGCGCGACCACCCACCAGGGTCGCGCCCTCGGTGTGGTTCCGGGCATCCCGTCGTCGGCGGGGCCCGGCCGGGCTCGGCGTTAGCGGACGTCGGCGTCGGGGCCGCGGCTGAGCCGCTGGAAGAAGGTGACCAGGTGCACGGTCACCCCGATGCACGAACCCACCAGGCCGACGATCAGGAAGATCCTGACCACCAGCTCCCACGGCGAGTCCGCGGCGAAGTCGAACGGGAAGACGGCGAGGAATCGGCTGAGAACCACGATGCCGACGATCGTTGTGACCAGGTCGCCGAGGGACCGCAGCCACAACGGGTCGTACGCGATCCAGATCAGGTTCACTGCGATCGACACGAGGATCGAGAGAACCACCAGTGCGATCAGCGGGGTGGCCTCGTCGGTGAGGAACGGGAGCACCCGCCAGCCCGGCCACACGTAGATCAAGAGGATGACGGCGACGTTCACCAGGACGGACACGGCATACCCGAAGCGGCGCGCCGCCACGGATTGGCGCGGCTTCGGCGGATCGGTCGTCGGTGCCTGCTCAGGCGCGGGGGTGGGGCTCGGCACGGCCATGATCATCCTCGGTGTACGAGACAGCCGATCGGGAGCCGGAGGGGCCCGGCGTGGCTGTCGAGACAGAGACTAGGCCTCGGCGGTCGGCTACGGATCGACTTTCGCGAGCCGGTCCTGGCGGGAGCCCGGTCAGTTGCGCGGGGGGCGCCAGACCACGAGGGCACCGGTGCGGGTGACCCGCGCCGGGCGACTCCCCCGCGGGACGGCCACGACCTCGCCCTGCGGACCGGCGGCGAAGACCCGGCGGCCCGGGTCGGCGAACGAACGGAGCAGCTCGAGCTGCTCGGTCAGTCGCTCCACCTCGGACTCCAGCTCCAGGATGCGCTTGATCCCGGCGAGGTTCACGCCCTCGTCCTGGGACAGTCGCTGCACCTCCCGCAGCTTGGCGATGTCCCGCAGCGAGTAGCGGCGGCCGCGGCCCGGCGCCCGGCCCGGCGAGACCAGGCCGAGGCGGTCGTACTGCCGCAGGGTCTGTGGGTGCATCCCGGCCAGCTCGGCCGCGACGGAGATCACGTAGACGGGCGTGTCGTGCGAGACCATCGGCCCTCCTCCCGCCGGTCGGTGCTCACTGCGCGGCCCGCTGCCGCAGCTCGGCGCGGACGTCCCCGTCGCCGGCCGTTGCCGCCGCGAAGGCCTCCACGGCGGCCCGGGCGTCGTCGGACAGCCGTTGCGGGACCGCCACCTGGATGGTGACCAGCAGGTCTCCGGCACCCTTCGCCGCCTTGACGCCCCGACCACGCACGCGCAGGGTCCGGCCCGACGGCGTGCCCTGCGGCACCTTGACCCGCACGGTCTGCCCGTCCAGGGTCGGCACCTCCACCTGAGCGCCCAACGCGGCCTCGCCGAACGACACCGGCACCGTCACACGCAGATCCCGCCCGTCGACGCTGAAGACCGGGTGCGGCTCGACGCGGACGGCGATCACCAGGTCACCGGCCGGTGCGCCGCCCTCGCCCGGGCGCCCCTTGCCGCGCAGCCGGATGCGCTGGCCGTCGCGCACACCCGGCGGGATCCGCGCGTTCACGGTGCGTCCGTCGACCAGCAGCGAGACCGTCGAGCCCTCGACCGCCTGGCGGAAGGGGAGCGTCGTCGTCGCCTCGACGTCGGCGCCCTGTCGAATGCCGGGCTGCCCAAAGCCGGCCGCGCCGCCCCCGAAGAGGCCGCCGAGCAGGTCGTCCAGACCCGGACCCCCCGGGCCCCGGGTCGTGTATCGGACGCGCGGACCACCGCCGCCCGCACCCGCACCGAACAGCCCACCGAACAGGTCCTCGAAC
>CAYGGX010000129.1:0-4349 GCA_964349585.1 uncultured Actinotalea sp. | reverse complement strand
TGTTCACCAACCCGACCGCTCGTCTGCGCATCGGCAACTTCGAGCGCCGCATCCCGATGCCCGTCGACCTCGAGCCCGTCAAGGCTGCGTTCGACTCGACCGACCCCACGACCGCCGCGATCGCCGCGCTGGTCGCCGTCCACGGCCTGCGCCCGTCCGAGGCCACCACCCTGCTGATGACCGAGGTCCGGGATCACCGCATCCAGCTGCCCGACCGGACCATCCTGCTCGCCCCGGCGACCAAGTCCCGACTCGACGCCTACCTCGCCCACCGGCACCGCCGCTGGCCCGCCACGATCAACCCGCACTTCCTCGTGCACACCAAGTCGGCGCTGACCACTGAAGCGGTGCGCGTCCCATGGCTGGCCGACAAGCTCGGCACCGCGCCCCAGAGCCTGCGCCGGGACCGCATCCTGGCCGAAGTCCACGCCGGCGCAGACCAACGCCGCATCTGCGACCTCTTCGGCGTGACCATCGCCACCGCCGAGCACTACACCGCTACCCTCAACCACCCGGACCTGGACGACTTCACGACCGCCCCGCCCAGTCCGCGAACCGGAACACCGACCTGAGCCCGTCACGGCGCGCCCACCTCCCAGTTCACAGCTCGGCCACGTTCGGTTTTCGTGAACTGAGCGCGATCGGCGAGGAAGCGCGGCTCGGGCGCGGACAAGGTCAGGGCGCGCATCCAGGCCAGGCATGCGACGAACCCGGCAGCGATCGCAGCGAGAACGAGTTGACCGAGCCCGGTGGCGTAGGGCGCGAGGTAGGTCCCGTTGAGCGCGCCGACCCCGACGACCCCCAGGGTGATGAGGGTGACCGCGCGGGCGGTCGCGCGCGGCTTGGCCCGCTCGGCCTCGACCTTGCGGCGCACGACGACCTCCTCGGCCACGGAGTCCGCCACCGACGTCAGAACGCGGGCCAGGCCGGGCCCACGGCGCCGCGCCGCCAAGACGAGAGCCGCAGCGACGAGGTCGGCGGCGGCGTCGTCGACGTCGTCGGCGAACGCGCGCAGCGCCTGCTCGGGTGTCCAGCGCGCCGACAGGCGCGCACACAAGGCCGCGACCTCGGGACGGATCGGCTCCGGGCATGTCGCCAGTGACGCGGCCAGGGCCTGCTCAAGACCGACGCCCGCGACGAGGACGTCGGCCACGCGACGGGTCCATTCCTCGACGGCCTCGATCCGGGCGATGCTGCGGGTCGCGGCCGCCCCGGTGCCCAGGAGCACGGGAAGGCCGAGCATCGTGACCGTCACGATGGCCCCGGCGACTGGCCATCCCGAGACCGCCCACACGGCGAGCCCGACGACACCTGCGGCCAAGGCGCGGGTGCGCGCGGACTTGGCCGATCGGGATCGTGCACCGCCTGCCCGGGTCGTCGGGACCCGAGGTGGGCTCTCGGTGCGGCGCATTCCGACGACGGCGAGAAGGATCCCCGCCGTCCCGATGAGTCCGGCGATGGCGGCGAGCAGCGCGGTCATCGTCGGCCCCCGAACCCGTTCCAGGAGGCGTGGTCGAGGAGGGCCGGATCGAACCCCGCGCGGACGAGCTCGGGCAGGCACGAGGGCTGGTGCAGCGGGACCGCCCGACCGTCGTCGCCCGGTCCGAATACCGTCGTCGTCGCGGGCCGTGAGGACTCACCGAGCCCGACGATCTCGACGACGTGGGAGACGAAGCGGTACTTGGGCCCGCCGGTCGAGGACTCATCGTCGAGAGTGAGGTGTACGACCAGGTCTACCGACCCGGCGAGCAGCCGGTAGGCGAAGGCCTCGGTCATCGACACCCCGGCCGACAGGCAGAGGGTCACGATGCGGTCGATCGCGTGCTGGGCGGTGCGGGCATGCAGCGTGCACAACGACCCGTCGCCGGTCGACATCGCCTCGAGCATCGGCAGAACCTCCGGCCCGCGGACCTCGCCGACGATGATGCGGCGCAGGTTCATCCGCAGGGCGTCGTGCACCAGGTCGGTGAGTGCGACCTCCCCGGCGCGGTGCCCGTGGGCGTCCTTCTCGGCCGAGCCCTCCCGGCCTTCCATCGCCACGACGCGAGGGTGGCGGAGTGGAAGGTCGTGCAGGTGCAGCTCGTACTCCTTCTCGATGGTCGCGAACCGTTCCATGGGCGGGAACTCGTTGGCCAGCGCGCGGATCAGGGTCGTCTTCCCGGCGTTCTGCAGGCCGGTCACCACGATGTTCTTGCCCGCCCGGATCGCTGCCCGCAGGAAGGCGGCCAGGGCTGGGTCCAGTGTGCCGAGACGGACGAGGTCGTCCAGGTCGACGTCGCGCACCCGGTGGCGTCGGATCACCACGTGCGGCCGTGGCGTCGTCCACGCCATCGCCGTAAGCCGTGACCCGTCCTCCAGGCGGAGGTGCAATGTGGGGTGCGCGGACGTGAACGTACGTTCGTCCGATCCGGAGCGGGCCGCCAGGAGTTGGAGCAGCTCGATGAGTTCCTCATCGGAGTCGGCGACCGCGGGACCACGTTGGTCGCGGCCGTCGGCGTAGGAGATCCACACCGAGTCGTGCCCGTCGACCTCGATGTTCTCCACGTCCGGGTCGTCCACGAGGGGCTGCAGGCGCCCCAGGCCGAACAGCGCTGCCATGACGCCGGCGGCGATCGCCATCTCGGTTTCGACGGGCCATGGGTCCTGCCCCGCGCCGACGCGCGCCCTGGCGAGGGACGCGAGTTCGTCGGCCAGCAGGGACCTGGCGAGCTCACGGCGGGCGGCCGGGTCGGTGACGACCTCTGCCTGCAGTCGCGCGGCGAGGCGTTCGGACACGGCGCGGCGGATCTCGCGGACCGTGGCCGGGTCGACGACGGCGTCGATCCGGCGCACCGGATCGGTGCCAATGGCGGCCGGCAGGGCGGCGGGCGAGGGAGTGTGGTTCGCCGCGGTGGCGTGCAGATCGACGTCGGTCATGACGCACCCACCGATGGTCGCGGCGCGAGGGTCTGGAGGCGGGCGACGAGGGATGCCGCGACGTCGTGTGCGGCGCGTACGAGCGGGGCCCGGATGAATCGCCAGGCCGGACTCCCGCCGCCGGCCAACGCTTGCGCAGCCCAGTCGTCGAGGGGGAGCGCGGGCAGCGGGTCGACCTCGAGCGCTGTGGCGACCTCGGCGACCGAGTACGGGTCCGATGGCCCGACGACGAGCACCGTGACGTGCGCACCCGGTCCCCGGCCCTCGCGCAGGGATCGCAGCGCAGCGCGCGCCGCCGTGACGCCAGCGAGTGAGCTGCGAGTCACGACGACGGCGACGTCGGCGGCGTCGATCAACTGCGTCGGCTCCCATCGATGCCCGAGCCGCCCAGCGTCGACCACCACGTCCAGCCCGTTGGCGCCGATGTCGCGCGCTACCTCGACCAACCCGGTCCAGGTCGAGGAGAGCGGGCGAGCCTGAGCCGGCTCGGCAACCCCGGTCAGGACCAGGCGCGTCTCTCCCGGATCGAGCGAGACGGCGTGGCGCAGGACGGCGTCGCCGGAGGTTCCGCGTTCGGCGGCCAGGCCCAACACGCCGCCGCCCGCGGGGATGCCTGCCTCAAGGAACCCCGAGAGCAGGCCCGAGCCGGCGGGGTCGGCGTCGATCAACAGTGCCCGGCCTCCTGGCGCCGCCTGCGGCCACGCCGAGAGCAGCGCAAGTGCCGCGGTCGTGACGCCGGGAGCGCCGGACGCGGAGCACAAGGCCACGAGGCTCATGGCAACTCCCCGTGGGACTGCAGTACCAGGGCAAACCGTCCAGTGGCGGCGCGGGCTGCCAAGGCAGGGCCGTCAGCCTTGGCGACCACGACATCGAGCACGGACATGCCGTTCAGATCGGGCGCGCCCAGCCGCACCACGGTCGCCGCGAAGGACTCTGGGGCGGTGCTCGGGGGATCTGCGGCTGCGGCGGGAGTGTCGACGATGAGGAGCCTGTCGCCAGCGGTCAGGCCTGAGGCCGGCAGCCGTTCGGCGCTCACCGGTAGTGGCACGAGGACCTCGTCCGACCCGGGAGGCGCGGACGCTGTGACCTGCCCGGGAGCGAGCAGGGAACCGGCGACCAGGTCTGCCGCGGCGACCTGTCCGACGAGGGATGCGACGTCTTCGGCGGACACGGTCGCCACCGCAGGGTCGACGGCAACGGCGGTCAGGACCAGGTCGTCTGCCGTCAGCGTCGACCCGTAGGCGACGTCCCGGGCAAGCATCACTACGTCGGTCCGGTCGCCGGCCGAAGTAACCAGCCACACCGCCACGAGGGCCCCGAGCATCGCCAGCGCCACGCCCGCGGTGACCAGGCCGGGTCGGCGCCGACCCTTGGGGGTCACGACTCTTGCACCGCGCAGGGTCTGGGTCGGCTCGCCGTTCGAGGCGGCCCGG
>CAYGGX010000128.1:0-4351 GCA_964349585.1 uncultured Actinotalea sp. | reverse complement strand
GATGGACCTTGGTGACGTCACTCGACAGCAGCATCCATCCCGTCGTGGCACAGCAATGGCTCCTCGCCCTCACCGGCCGGTGGACGCGCGAGGCGAACGCCGAGGCGGAGGCACTGACCACCATGGGGCGGGAGGTCGACGACTTCGTGCGGGTCGCGACGGAGGCGCTGGCACAGTCGCCCGAGGCCAAGGTGCTCCTCCCTCAAGCGCAGGCCGACGCCGTGCGGGCAGCGATCGCGCCGGAGCTCGCGTCGCGGGTCTCCGGCCTGCCCTGACCTCAGGCGACGGGCGCTGCCAGGGCGCCCTCGACCCAGCGGCGGGCCTGCTGTCCACGTACCGCCGCGAGCACGGCCATCGCCCCTGCCGACCCCGCAAGGAGAGCCACGGCGGCACGTTCGGCGATCGGGCCGTCCCAGGCGAGCGCGAGGGTGAGGGCAGCGAGCCCCGAGGACCAGCCGACCACGACGAACCGCTCGGCGCCGAGGGCGAGCAGGCCCTGAGCGGCAGCCTGGGCCAGCATGAAGACCGCTCCGGAACCCGCGATGAGGGTGATCACCCCGCGATCGGTCCCGAAGGCGTCGCTGAACAGCAGCGGCACCAGCTGCGGTCCAAGGAACCAGACGGCGAGCGTGCCGACCACCCCGATCACAAGGGTGGCCAGGCCCACCTGCGCCATCCGGGCGCGAAAGGTCGCCGCGTCGCGTGCACCGACCGAAGCCGCCAGTCCGGGCAGCAGCACGGCCTGGACGGCGGCGAAGACGAACAGCGGCACACGTGCGATCACCAGCGCCGCGACGAACTGGCCGCTCGCCTCCGCCTCGTCGGCGGTCGCGAGGAGCTCCACCATGATCGGTCCGGCATTCGCGAGGATCTGGGACAGCAGGGACGCCGCGATCAGGGCGCCGAGCCCGACGGCCGCGACGCGGGCCGCATGTGGTGGTCCCGGCGTCACGATCGAGGACGGGCGCGGCGTGGTGAGCAGGACGGAGAGCACCGGCGTGATAACCAGGAGCGAGCCGTACGCGAGCACTGATGAGACGCCCGCGAAGTACAGGAGGGCCGCTCCGCCGAGCCTGAGCACGCCGTCGACCGCGAGCTGCGCACCGTAGCGATGGAACCGGCCATTGCCCGACAGGAGCCCCCGGACGACGTACGACGCTGCCATGCCGGCGATCGCCAGCACGAACAGCGGCACCATCTCGACCCGACCGCCGAAGAGCCGGTTCGACAGGATGCCAGCACCCAGGGCGGCGAGGACGGCGACCGCCCCGAGCGTGATGCCCGCGCCGGCCAGCGCCCGCCGCACCACCGGTGCGTTCCCGTCGCCGGTGGCGCGCCGCTCAGCAGTGCGGCGACCGAGCTCCTGCTCGAAGGGCAGGAAGAGCCCGATGCCGAACGCGTTGAGCAACGTCCACAGCACGGAGAGCGGCGCGAAGCCCACGGAGCCGAGGTCCCGACCGGCGAACCCGAGGTAGCCGTAGGTGGCCAGCCCGAAGACGCCGAGCCCCGCGGCCACGGCGAAGAACCCACCGCTCGCCCGTGCCTGCTGGATCGCGCCTGGGTCCTCGCCGATGGCCTCGGTCATCCGGAGGGACGCCCGGTGCCGGGGTCGGCGACAGGTGCGCGCGGCTCATCGCCTGCCCGGCGTTCCAGCCGTTCGATGCGGTTCCGCAGGAGGGCGACCTCCTCAGCGAGCGTCTGCGACTCGGCTTCCAGCTTGCTGAGCTCGGCGCTCAGCTGCACACACACCAGGAGGAGGAGGGCGAGGGCGAGGAAGAAGACGAGGTTGACCGGCAGCGTCACTCCGACCAGCGACGCCGCCCGCTCCAGCAGGCGCGGGAAGGCCAGGCCGACCATCACGACGAGGGCGACGGTGATCCACAGCGCCGCGTACTTCTCCCGCAGTCGCCGGCGCCGCAGCAGCTCGACCATGAACCCGAGGATGACGACCGCACAGACGAGGGCAAACAGGTGACCGCTCATGCTGCCAGCTCCGGGTCCTGGGCCCGCCGTGGGCGGGTGACGGCGATCAGAAGGGCCAGCCAGGCACGTAGGAGGTAGACCGCCGCCTTCCACGGGCGCTGCGACGGCCGCCCCGCCGACCGCTCCCGCATCGCGACACCGACCTGGGTCACCGTGAGTCCCTGACGGACGGCCATCACGAGGGACTCGACAGTGTCACCGAGGTACTCCGCGGGGTAGTGCACCGCGAAGGAGCGCACGGCGCGTGGGCCGGCGGCCCGGAAGCCGGAAGTCGTGTCGGTCAGCCGCGTTCGAGCCATCCTGCTCAGCACCCGGCTCAGCACGGACATCGCCCACCGGCGCGGCCCGCGCACCCGGTAGTCCCCGACCTCGGCGAACCGGGCACCGATCACGACGTCCGCCTCGGACAGCCGGGCCACGAGCTTCGGGACGTCGCGCGGATCGTGCTGGCCATCGGCATCGACCTGGACTACGACGTCGTAGGCATTGGCGAGGGCGTACCGGAAGCCAGCCCGCATCGCCCCCCCGACGCCCACGTTGAACGGCAGGTCCAGTACCTCGACCCCATGCGCGCGGGCCACCGCGCTCGTGGCGTCCACTGACCCGTCGTTCACGACGACGACGCCGACGCCCGGGAGGGTCGCGCGCAGCTCGGTCAGCACCGCGGGCAGCGAGTCCGCCTCGTTCCAGGCCGGGAGCACGATCAGCACTCGCGTGCCGGGCGTCGAAGGCATGGCTGCAAGGGTACCCAAGAACCCGCGGGCGGCCGGGCACGCGCCGCCCATGCCCGCGTTCACAACACCTAGACTTGCCCCGCCCCTCACCGCCTGGAGCCCTGCGAATGCACACCCCGCCCGAGCCGGTCGCCGCTCTCCGGCCGCCCGGGGGACGCCAGGCGGACGTCGAGATCCTCCTCGCCGCCCACAACGGCGAGCGCTGGCTCACCGAGCAGGTCGAGTCGATCCGGCGGCAGACCTACCCTGACTGGCGCCTGGTAGTCCGCGACGACGCATCGAGCGACGGCACCCTCGCCCTCGCGCACGAGCTGGCCGACCGAGACGGCCGCATCACAGTGACCGCGCGCCCGACGCCGAGCGGCAGTGCCGCACGCAGCTTCCTCGAGCTCGTCGCCGGCTCGAGCGGTCGCTACGTCATGCTCGCCGATCAGGACGACGTCTGGCTGGAGGACAAGGTCGAGGTCACGCTCGCGAGGATGCGCCTGCTGGAGTCCCGCGCCGGCGACGACGTCCCCGCGCTCGTGCACACGGACCTGTCGGTGGTGGACGCCGACCTGCGGGTGATCGAGCCGTCGATGGTGCGGTCCCAGATGCTCGACGGCGCCGAGATGCGACTCGCGGCCCTGATCACACAGAACCCGGTGACGGGGTGCACGGTCATGGTGAACCGCGCCCTCGCCGATCTGGTCGCTCCCCCGTTCGACGGCGTCGCCATGCACGACTGGTGGCTGGTCGTAATGGCCGCCGCGTTCGGCGGCGTCGGCTACGTCGACAGACCGACCGTTCTGTACCGGCAGCACGGGGCGAACGCCGTGGGCGCGAGATCGGCCCGCACGCTCAGGTACAAGTTTGCCCGGGCGCTTGACCGGAACGGGGTCGAGTCGTCACTCCGCGCGTCCTACGCGCAGGCGGAGGCGTTCCACTCCCGCTACCGCGAGCTCCTGAACCCCGAACAGGCCGCCATGCTGGAGGCCGCAGCAACGATGCCGAACCGGGGAAAGCTCGCGCGTCTGGCCACGCTGCGCAGGTACGGGCTATGGAAGAACACGCTTGTGAAGCGGGTCGGCCAGGTCCTGTACGGCTGACGCTCAACCCCGCTCGGTGACGACCCGGCGGACGCGACCAACTACGCGGCGAACCACCTCGCCTGGTCCGCCCACCTTCAGGTAAGAGCTAACGAGTCCGAGATCCTTGCGCACGCCCCCGCTCGGTCGACGTGACCCGCGGCGCGACGTTGAGTCCTGGGCCGCGTGTGCCACGGCAAGATCCGGGGCGCGGCGGGGGTGCCGGCAGAACTCGACCAACGGAACCAGCGTGCGCGACCACCAGTAGTCCTGCGCGAACCGCGTCACGTTTACGATCGCGGCGTCCCGCGCGGCCTCGTCGAAGAGCATCTCCTCAAGTGCTGTGACGAGGGACTCAACATCCTCCGGCGGGACCGTGCGTCCAAGGCCGTGCACGGGGATGAGGTCGCCGAACGTGTCGCCCTGCGTCGCGACGATCGGCAGGGAGGCCCATAGGTAGTCTAGGATCCGCGTGCGGAAGCTGTACGCCGTCTCGATGTGCAGGTAGTGCGTCGACACCCCGAGGTCCGCGTCGAGGAGGTAGTCCGCGCGCCCGGCGTATGGCAC
>CAYGGX010000127.1:0-4418 GCA_964349585.1 uncultured Actinotalea sp. | reverse complement strand
GCGAGGTGGCCAGGGCGGCCCGGGCCTCGGCGGTCAGCGCCGCGACGTCGACCGGCGGCAGGGAGTTCGTGGGGCCCTCGGACGGGGCCGCGGACGCGGGCAGCGCCATCGTCATGACCAAGCCACCGGACGCGGCGACGACAGCAGACCGGCGGCCTACGTTGGCCATCCCGGCCGATGTGGCCGAAGCCAGATCGTCCAGGGGGGTCAAGGGTCGACGCGCTGAACGATGCCTGGCGCGATGTGAATCGGTCACGCGATACCTCTCCGACGCCTGCGAGGTGAGCTGTCGGGTTCGAGTGGGAGATCACCCGGCCCCGGGATCGCTCCCGGGACTTAACCCCAAGGACACCTTGCGGTGCCCGAATTGGTTCCCCCGCTCCTGCCAGCGAGTCGTACGGACCCCGGGCGGTGGCAGGACTTGGCGGTCCGCTCGAGGGCTTCACGGAGGAGGGTTCCGACGAAGCGGTTCGACAGTACCCGAGCCCCGCGCGGAATGTCACGCGGAGGTCACGGTGTGCTGCGCCACTTTCCGTCCCTCGCCCGTGCTCAGCGGTGCACGAGTCCGCGCCAGCGCGAGATGGCAGGGACGAAAGTCCCGGTCAGGGGGTGATTCGGGGACACGCGGCGACGCCCGGCCGGCAGCAAGCGACCCACGCCCGGGTCCGGGTGCGACACGCCCGGGTGCCCCTCCCGGCGTGTCGCGGGCGGCGCCCGGCCCGGCCCGCGAGGCCGTCAGGCGCTTCGCACGAACAGGTGCCGGGCGACGTCGTCGGGCAGGTCGACGACGGACCCGCTACCTGGCGCACCCAGCGTCACCTGGCCGTCTCCCGGCTCGACCTGGACCGTCGCGCCGGGCAGCACCCCGGCCTCCGCCAACCGGTTCAGCAGCTCCGGCTCGGTCTGCAGCTGCTCGCCGAGTCGGGCCACGACCACCGCTGAGACGCCGTCGATCGCCACGAGCGACTCGACGCCGTCCAGGAACGCCTCGCCCACCGGCTCGTCGAGCTCAGCCAGCCCGGGGATCGGGTTCCCGTACGGGGAGTACTGCGGGTGCTCCAGGAGCTCGACCAGGCGGCGCTCAACCCGGTCGCTCATCACGTGCTCCCAGCGGCAGGCCTCCTCATGCACGAACGACCACTCCAGGCCGATGACATCGACGAGCAGCCGCTCCGCGAGGCGGTGCTTGCGCATCACCCGGGTGGCCTTGACCAGGCCGTCGTCGGTGAGCTCGAGGTGCCGGTCGCCGGTGACGACCACCAGCCCGTCGCGCTCCATCCGGGCGACGGTCTGCGACACGGTCGGGCCGGAGTGCCCGAGCCGCTCGGCGATGCGCGCGCGCAGCGGGACGAGGCCCTCCTCGAGGACCTCGTAGATCGTGCGCAGGTACATCTCGGTGGTGTCGATCAGGTCGCTCACGTCGGGCGCCCCTCCGTCGGTCTACGCTGCTGGCCCCTAAGGCTACGGCGGCGCGCGGCCCGCGGGGGCACCGGCCCTAGAGTTGGGCGCGTGAACGACGCGCCGCCCATCACCATTCCCCAGGACCTGCTTCCCGCCGATGGGCGCTTCGGCTCGGGCCCGTCGAAGGTCCGTCCCGAGCAGGTCGCCGCGCTCGCCGCAGTCGGCGGCAACCTGATGGGCACCTCCCACCGCCAGGCACCGGTGCGCGGCGTCGTCGGCCGGGTCCGCGCGGGGCTGGCCGAGCTCTTCGCGCTGCCCGACGGCTACGAGGTGGTGCTCGGCAACGGCGGCACGACGGCGTTCTGGGACCTGGCCACCTTCAGCCTCATCACCGACCGCGCCCAGCTGTGCGCCTTCGGTGAGTTCGGCGCCAGCTTCGCCCGGGCGGTGGAACGCGCGCCGTTCCTGGGCGACCCGACGGTTCGCACCGCCGAGCCGGGCAGCCGCGTGCTCCCCGCGCCGGAGGACGGCGTCGACGCCTACGCCTGGCCGCAGAACGAGACCTCCACGGGTGTCGCGGCCCCGGTCCGGCGGCCGGCCGACGACGGCGCGCTGGTCCTGGTGGACGCCACGTCGGCCGCGGGTGGCCTGCCGGTGGACGTCGGCCAGACGGACGTCTACTACTTCGCGCCCCAGAAGTGCTTCGCGTCCGACGGCGGCCTGTGGCTGGCCGTGTGCTCGCCCGCGGCCATCGAGCGGGCCGCGCGGATCGAGGCCGAGGGGCGCTGGATCCCCACGTTCCTGTCGCTGAACACGGCGCTGGCGAACTCGCGGCAGCAGCAGACCCTGAACACCCCGGCGATCGCCACCCTCGTGCTGCTCGCCGAGCAGGTCGAGTGGATGCTGGCCCGCGGCGGGCTCGCCTGGACCATCGCCCGCACCGCCGAGTCCGCGGCGCACCTGTACGGGTGGGCCGAGCAGCGGGAGTGGGCCACGCCGTTCGTGGCCGAGCCGGCGGCCCGCAGCAACGTGGTCGGCACCGTCGACCTGGACCCGTCGGTGGACTCGGCCCGGCTGTGTGCGGTGCTGCGCGGCAACGGCATCGTCGACGTGGAGCCCTACCGCAGGCTGGGCCGCAACCAGGTCCGGGTCGCGATGTTCCCCGCCGTCGAGCCCGACGACGTCCGCGCGCTGACCGGCTGCGTCGACCACGTCGTCGAGCGGATGCGATGACCGCCACCCCCACTCGCACGGGCCACTTCCGGCGCGACCGGCTGACGGTCAGCCTCTACAGCGCGTTCGTGGTCTGGGGCTGGTTCCTGTACGCGTTCACGCCAACCGTCCCGCTGATCGCGGTCGAGCAGGGAGTCTCGCTCGGTGTCGCCGGGCTGCACGGCACGGCCATGGCCGTCGGCGCCGTGCTGAGCGGGTTGACGAGCCCGCTCATCACCCTGCGCCACGGGCGCTGGGCGCTGCACGCTCTGGGCGGCGCCATCATGGTGGCCGGGGTCAGCCTCCTCCTGCTCGGCCCCGGGATCGCGGCCACCCTGGCCGGCAGCCTGATCGCGTCGGTCGGCGGCAACTACATGGTCACCGCGGCCCAGCCCGCGCTGTCCGTTCACCACGGCGCCGTCGGGCCCTCGGCCGTCACGGAGGGCAATGGCTTCGGTTCCGGCATCGGACTGCTTGCGCCCCTCGCCGTCGGTGGCTCCGTCGCCCTCGGCTGGGGCTGGCGGCCCGCCGTAGCGCTGGCGATCGTCCTCATGGCCGTCTCGGCCGTGCTCCTCGCGACCCTGCGCAGGGAGCCCGTGCTCGCGCCACCCGCGCGCAGCCCGGCCCGCGCCCCCCGACGACGGAATCGCTACTCCGCGGCCTTGTGGTTCTTCCTGGTCGCGATTGTCTGCGGAATCGCGATCGAGATGTCCACCAGCATGTGGGCGCCCGACCTCCTGGTGTCGCGCGCCGGGGCGCCCGCGTCGCTGGCGACGGCCGCAGTGGCCGCGATGATCCTGGGCATGACCGCCGCCCGGTTCGTGGTGGGACCGCTCGCCGCCAGGAAGGCACCGGAGAAGCTCCTGCTGCTCAGCTTCACCATCGCGCTGCTCGGTTGGCTCGTGCTCTGGCTGGCCACCACCCCGGCACTTGCGATCGCGGGCCTGTTCGTCGCGGGGATCGGCTACGGCGCCCACTACCCGTTGGGAATGTCCCTGGTGCTGCGCAGCTCGGCCGGGCGACCGGACCAGGCGCAGGGCCTGTCGATGCTCGGGGCCGGGCTCGCCGTCGGCGTGGTGCCGTTCGCCCTCGGCTCGCTCGCCGACGCCTACGGCACCCATCGGGCGTTCCTGGTGATCGGCGTCCTGATCGCGGTCGGCGGGACGGCGGTGGCCCTCGGCCTGCGTGCCGTGCACCGGGCCCTGCGGGAGTCGGTGCGCGCCGCCCACGAGGCGGCCGAGTCCGACGGGTCGGCCCCCGGCGCCGCCGCGCCCGGGTGAGGTCAGGCGGTCGTCACGCCGTCGGCGGCCTGTCGTTGCGCCAGCTCGGCAGCCACCTGCTCGCGGGCCCGCCGTTCGGACTCGACCCGCCGGTAGCGGACCTGCAGGTGGGGCCGGGGACGCAACCTGTAGCGCACCTGTAGGTCCCAGCTGCGGATCGCCCAGACCGCGGCCGCACCGGCCACGACCAGGGACGCGATGGACCCCACGCCGATCGACCACCACGCCCTGAAGGTCTCGGCGACCCAGCCGACGAGCGGCGAGCCGAGCGGGGTGGCCCCGAGGAAGACGATCAGGTACAGCGACATGACCCGGCCGCGCATGGCGGGCGTGGTCGACATCTGCAGCGTGGCGTTCGCCGCCGTGAGCATGGTCAGCGAGGCCAAGCCCACCGGGATGCAGGACTGCAGGGCGGTGGTGATCCCGACGGCGATCCCCGAGTCGTCGGTGAGCACCGTGAGCACCAGCCAGTCCTGGGCGACCCGCTGCATCCAGGTGCCGATGCTCGCCACGAGCGCGCCGATG
>CAYGGX010000126.1:0-4518 GCA_964349585.1 uncultured Actinotalea sp. | reverse complement strand
GGCCGGTGGTCGGGTCACGGGGTCGGGCGAACTGCCCATGCAGCCTCGCGCGCTCCCCACGTTCGCTCTGGGCGGATTGTCCGTGTCGTCCGCTTCTGATAGCATTCGAACACCAGTTCGAGAGGGGTAGGCCCCGTGAGCAGTCGCACAGCCACCGACGAGGATCGCAAGGTCCTCGATGCTGGTCTGCGCACTGCCGTGGTGGCCGTGACCGAGCTGGCGCGGCGGGCTTTGGATCTGACGGCACCGGATCGCACGCGACTGATCGCGGAGGTGGACGCCGCGATCGCCGGGCTGACGACTGCACGCTCCGACCTGCTGCTCGCACAGCGAGCGAGCGGCACGTGGAAGGGCTCCGGTGATCCCTCGTTCGAGGCCTGGCGCTCCCGCACCTCGCGGTCGGGCCTGCGCGCGGCGACCACGGAGGTCCGCCGCGCGGAGACGCTCGTGGCGATGCCCGGGATGCGCCAGGCGACGACCGCCGGCCAGGTGAGCGTGGAACACGTCGACGTGGTTGCGAAGGTGGCTGCGGGCGCATCCGCTCCGGTCCGCGACGCGCTCGCCTCCCCCGAGGGCCAGGCCGAGCTGCTCGGACTCGCCCGCCGGATGGACGCCGGCACGTTCGCCCGCTCGGCGACTCGCTGGGCGGCCGCCCGCGATGCCCTCGCGCACGAGCGCGGTCACGAGGCTCAGCGCGCGTCGCGGTACCTCCACCTGGTGGACACGGACACCGGCACGCGGCTCACTGGGCTCCTCGACCGGATGGCTGGCCACCGGCTCCGCCTGGCCCTGGAAGCGGCGAACCCGCGACCGGCGGCGGACGACGAGCGGTCGCACGAGCAGCGTCAGGCCGACGCCCTCGACGCCATTGCCGAGCGGATCCTGGCGCTGCCCGACACAACGTCCGGGGCCGCCGTGCGGCCGCACGTCTCCTTCGTGATGGACGCGCAGACCTGGGCGGCGATGCGGACGGCGCGTGACAAGGGTGGATCTTCGGCGGTCGCCGAGGGCGGTGAGCCCGCCGGGGCCGCGGGCCGGGAGCCCGTGACGCTCGAGGACGGGACGCCGGTTCCCCCGAGCGAGGTCGCTCGCGCCCTGTGCGACTGCGAGCTCACCCGCATCGTGCTCGACGCCGACTCCGCCCCACTCAACCTCGGGCGCACCCAGCGCACATACACCGGCGTGCAGCGCCGGGGCGTGATCGTTCGCGATCGCGGGTGCGCATGGCCGACTTGCGGCACCCCGGCACGTTGGTGCGAGGTCCACCACATCAAGTGGTGGGACCGCGATGGGGGCGAGACCTCGGTCGAGCAGGGGGCGCTGCTCTGCAGCTTCCATCACCACGAGGTCCACCGGCTGTCCCTCGCGATCACCCGGTTCAAGCCGACGGATCCCCTTGCGGCCACGGCCGGCAACGGGCTGGCTGGTGTGGCATATCGATTCACCGCGCCGGACGGTCGAGTCGTTGCCCCCGCAACGGTGCGACCACCCGGGGCGACGGGGCGACCACCCGGCGCGCCGGAGGGACCGCCCGGAGTGCCGGAACGACCGACCGGAGTGCCGGAACGACCGACCGGAGTGCCGGAACGACCGACCGGCGAGTCCGGGTTCGGCGACGCGATCAACGGGACCCGCGGCGGTGACCCGCCGCAGGCCCCGGCTCGCGCCCGCCCGCCCGAGACGCGACCTCCGAACCGGACCGATGAACACGGCCCTACCGGTGAACGCGGTCGCAGGGACGGTCCCACTCCCTCCACGGCCGCAGCACCGCTGCGGATCGGACAGGGCACGCTGGTCTTCTGACCGCTGGTTCACGACTGCTGGTTGACGACTGCCGACCCCATGACCGACACCCCTGGTCACCCGCTGCGCAGATCACCTGACGCGTGAACGCGGGCGTTCAGCGCGCCGGTCACCCGTCATGTCGGTACCCGCTGAGACCCTGAGCGACATGGAGATCGTGATCGGGATCATCGCCGCACTGGTCGGGCTCGTCGCCGGTTGGGCACTCGCATCGAACAGGTTGAGCGCGCGGGTGAGCCAGTCGGAGATCGCCGCAGCCGACGCCCGGGCACGGCTCGAAGCCGAGCGTCAGGCCGGAGCCGAACGGGTTGCCGCGTTGCAGGACGACCAGCGCCGGCTCGCCGAGCAGTTCAAGGCGCTGGCCGCCGACGCCTTGAGGGCGAACAGCGAGCAGTTCATGGCTGTCGCGGAGGAGCGCCTCAAGCGCAGCCAGGAGGCCGGCGACGCCGACCTCGCCCGCCGCGAGGAGGCGGTGAAGAAGCTCGTCGAGCCGCTGACACAGACCCTCAACCTGGTGAAGGCGGAGGTCACCACCGCCGAGCGGGCACGCCTCGAGGCGCACGCGGCGCTCAGCCAGCAGGTGAGGCAGATGCAGGTCGCGTCGGAGTCGCTGCGCACCGAGACCGGGCAACTCGTCACGGCGCTGCGGTCCTCGCAGGTGCGCGGCAAGTGGGGCGAGCTCCAGCTGCGCCGGGTTGTTGAGGCCGCAGGGATGCTGGACCACGTCGACTTCGTCGAGCAGAGCTCGACTCGCACCGACGACGGCCTCCAGCGGCCCGACATGGTCGTCCACCTCAGCGGCGGGAAGCACGTGGTGATCGATGCGAAGGTCGCGTTCCTGGGCTACCTCGACGCGGTGCAGACCGAGGACGACGCCGTCCGCACCGAGCGTCTCAAGGCGCACGCCCGGCACGTGCGAAAGCACGTCGACGACCTCGTCACCAAGCAGTACTGGGAGCAGTTCACCCCGGCGCCCGAGTTCGTCGTGATGTTCCTGCCGGCCGAGGCGTTCCTGCACGCCGCGCTCGAGGTCGACCCCGGCCTGATCGAGCACGCGATGGAGCGGAATGTGGTCCTCGCGACTCCGATGACTCTCGTCGCGCTGCTCCGCACGGTGGCCTACGCCTGGCGCCAGGAGGCGCTCGCCGCCAACGCCCAGCAGGTCCTGACGCTCGGGCGCGAGCTGCATGGCCGCCTCGCCACCCTGGGGGGTCACGTGGGCCGCCTCGGCCGGCAGATCGACGGCGCGGTGCGGGCCTACAACGAGACGGTGAGCTCGCTGGAGTCGCGGGTGTTGGTCAGCGCCCGCCGCATGGCGGACCTGAAGGTGACGGACGACGAGCTCGAGACACCGACGCAGGTCAACAGCTCTCCCCGGCAGATCCAGGCCCCCGAACTGGTGGCCTCAGAGGCCCAGCGTGTGGTCGCGATCGAGGACGTGATGGTCGTGCAGAGTGCGTCAACCGGCAACTGAGACTGCGCCCGCGACACGGCGCGACTGCGACTGATGGCCGGGTTAGTCCTGCCCGACTGCGCGCGACTCAACACCGCTCGCCGAGCACGCGGCCGCGAGCGGATGGCGACGATCAGCCAGCTTCGACCGGCAGAGCGGTGCGGTCACCTCGCTCGGGGCCGCCGGTTGCGCGTGCCGACTGACCAGCGGCCTTGAGGTCCGCGCGGAGCTCCCGGGGCAGGGAGAACATGAGATCCTCGGTAGCGGTGCGCACCTCCTCGACATCGGCGTAGCCGAGCTCGGCAAGGCGCGTCAGGACGTCGCGAACGAGGATCTCCGGGACCGACGCCCCGGACGTGACGCCCACGGTGACGACCCCGTCGAACCAGCCGAGGTCGATCTCGTCGGCCTTGTCGATCCGATGCGCCGCGCGGGCCCCGGCGTCGAGGGCGACCTCGACCAGGCGGACCGAGTTCGATGAGTTGGCCGACCCGACAACGATGACGAGCTCACACTCCGGGGCGAGCTTCTTGACGGCGACCTGTCGGTTCTGGGTCGCGTAGCAGATGTCGTCGCTGGGCGGGTCCTGAAGCAGGGGGAAGCGCGCCCGCAGGCGCCGGACGGTCTCCATCGTCTCGTCGACCGAAAGGGTGGTCTGGGAGAGCCAAATGACCTTCTCGGGGTCGCGCACGACGACGTCGTCGGCCGCGTCGGGCGATCCGACGAGCTGCACGTGATCGGGAGCCTCTCCGGCGGTTCCTTCGACCTCCTCGTGGCCGTCATGACCGATCAGCAGGATGTCGAAGTCGTCGGCCGCGAACCGGACGGCCTCCTTGTGGACCTTCGTGACGAGGGGGCACGTGGCGTCGATGGTCTTGAGCGACCGCGCCGCCGCCGCCGCGTGAACGGCCGGGGAGACCCCATGGGCGGAGAAGACGACTCGCGCGCCCTCTGGCACCTCGTCGGTGTCATTGACGAAGATGGCGCCACGGCGGGCGAGCGTCTCGACGACGTACTTGTTGTGCACGATCTCCTTGCGCACGTAGACCGGCGGACCGTAGTGATCCAGCGCCTTCTCGACCGCGATGACCGCCCGGTCGACGCCGGCGCAGTATCCCCGGGGCGCGGCGAGCAGCACCCGGGGCGTGCGCAGGTCAGTGGTTCCAGGGGGGTTCACCGCATCAGTCTACGAAACCCACTGGGGTGTGCCGCTGGGCGTCCGGGGCCAGGGCGGGCTTGCGGGCTCAGGGCGGGGCCTGGGC
>CAYGGX010000125.1:0-4720 GCA_964349585.1 uncultured Actinotalea sp. | reverse complement strand
GGCACTAGGTCCCGTCCGGCTGTGGCCATGCGGACAGCATGGTCTCCTCCAGAACCACAGGCACGGTGACTGCGTGCAGCCTAGGTCCCGCCTTCGGCCTCCAGCGCATCGCTCAACAGCCCCACCAGCGCCTCGAGCTGCACATCCGTACTCGAAGCGCCCAGGGCGTCGTCGTCCCCCGCCCCGTCCAGCGCCCGCGCCGCCAGCCCGGACTTCAAGTCGATCAGCTCGGCGATCTTGGAGTCGATCGTCTGCGCGGCGATGATCCGCCACGCGGTGACCGGCTCGGACTGGCCGATCCGGTGCACCCGGTCGATCGCCTGGGTCTGCTCGGCGTCGGTCCACGACAGCTCGGCCAGCACCAGGTTGGACGCGACCTGCAGGTTGATCCCCACGCCCGCGGTCAGCAGTGAGCACACCGCGATCGACACATCGGGGTCGCCGGTGAACGCCGCGATGTTCTTCTCGCGCACCCGCGTCGTCTGCTCCCCGCGGATCGACGCGAACCGGATCCCGCGGTCAGCGAACACCTGCTCGGCGTGGTCCATCACGTCGATGTGCTTGGCGAAGAACACCACCTTGCCCACGTTGCGCACCAGCTGCGCGGCGTAGTCGGCCGCCAGCCCGGCCTTGGCCTGACCGATCTTGCGGACCATCGTGAACACGTTCTCCCCGCCGGCCCGCTCGCTCGAGTCCTTGAGCTCCGCCTGCGCCACGCGCCGCGCGAGCGCAAGGTCGAGCCCGTGCCCGACGACGTCGCCGCGCGCCTCCAGCGCGGACCGGTAACGCTTCACCAGCCGGCGTGCGAGCGCCTCCTCCGCCGCGCGGATCGAGCGGCCGATCGCGCCGTCGAGCTCGACCGGCAGGTCGGCCACTCGGCGGGCGGGCAGGTCGGCGGCGACGTCCACCTTGCGGCGCCGCACGATGCCCATGTCGATCACCGCGGCGCGGGCGGCGGCGTAGAACCCCTGGTCCAGCGGCGTTAGCCCGGTGTCCTCCAGGGCGGCCATCAGCGCGCCGAGTGGCTTCGTGTCGTCGATCCAGCCGAGGAACTGCCAGATCGCCCGGAAGTCCTCGATGTCGTTGATCAGCGGGGTGCCGGTGAGCGCCATCATCAGCGGCCGGGCGGTGCGCAGGCGGATCCGATCGGCGAGCGCGAGCACGTGCTGGGAGCGGTGCGAGGCCTTGTTCTTTATGAAGTGCGCCTCGTCGACCACCATGCCGCGGAAGCCGTGGTCCCCGAGCCAGCCGACGTGCCGGTCCAGGATCTCGTAGTTCACGATCACGACGTCCGCGAACGCGTCCACCTCGTCGCCGTCGCCGTGCACCACGGTCGGCCGGCGCAGCGGCGTCCACATCCCGACCTCGTGCGCCCAGTTCGTCTTCACCACGTTGGGCACCACGACCAGCAGCGGGAAGGCGTCGGCCGCCTGGGCCGCGAGCAGCGCCTCGGCGGTCTTGCCGAGCCCGGGCTCGTCGGCGAGCAGGAACGTTCGGTGCCCGCGGGCCGCGGCCGCGACCACCTGGGCCTGGTGCGGCATCAGCTGCCGACCCAGGGGGGCGACCGCCGAGCCGCCGTCGGGCAGGGACATGCACGCGGGCTCGCCGGTGGCCGCGTACTCGAACGACCGGAACAGGGGCTCGAGCAGCTCCCAGCCGGCCAGGCGGCGGGCCCGCGGTGCGGCCCGCTGGGCCGCGGCCTCGAAGTCCGGAGCGAGGAACGGGTTGGCCAGCTGACGGGCCATCACCGACTGTGGCACCACGCGCTTCTCGGCGCCGGGCGGCGGCGGGGGCGGCTCGACAGGCTCGGGCTCCTCCTCGGGCGGCTCCAGGCCGCCGGCGCGCATCAGGGTCGCCTTGAAGGCGAGCGCGGCGTCGGTGACCCGGGCGTCCTCGGCGAGCAGGGAGAGCAGCGAAGTGTCCCGGGCGGCAATCTTGGCCAGCAGGGTTGCGACCCCGTCGAGCCGCTTGAGCTGCTCGGTCCGCTTGGCCTGGGTCAGGGTGGTGTCGGCCATCACCCGGGCGCGCTCCTCGCGCACCAGAAGCGCCACCACCTGGAACTTCACGCGCAGCACGGGGCGAGTCGGCGGCCGGCGCACGACGCTGTCGATCTCACGGGCGACCCCGGCAAGGACCGGGATGATCCCCCGGTTGTCGGAGCGGGCGGCGCCGCGGCGTTGCGTGCCGGCGGATCCGCGTTGCGTGCCGGCGGCGCGGCGCTGCGTGCCGGAGGATCCGCGTCGGGGGGAACCGTTGCCACGCTGGGGGTCGGCGTCGGCGTCGGGGCGCGCGCGACCGGTCTGGCGCTGGCCGCCTCGTTGTGCCACTACCCCTCCTTCGCGCAACCACGCCCGACGACGCCGCGGCGCGCCTTGGTACCGCAGGCCGTGGCCGTCCGTCAGCCAGCGGCCCCCGGGTGCTCGGATCGAGCACCGGCGTGCGGCGTCCCCCACCTACAGCGCCCGGGCTCCCGCGCTCACGGCGACGGCGACACGCCGTCGTGCGTCTCGAATGACCACCGCGGGAGACGGTCGTTGCCCGGTTGATCGGGCGAGCCCAGCCTACCGCCGGAACCCCGCCCGGGCGGTCCCGATCGGTGCGCGTCCTCAGGCGTACCGGAACCGGGCACGCCGAGGTCCTCGCGGGAACAGGAGGCGCGGCGCTCCCGAACCCTTGAGGACCTCGGCGTGCCTAGCCGAGCGCTTCCGGTACTACCTCGGTTGCAGTGCTGCGACGGCGGCGAGGAGCGCCTCCGTCGCGGCGTTCACCTCGGCCTGGGTGCCACCCATCTCCAACAGGTCGAGCGCCTTGCCCCGGGCAGCCATCACGGCGCCGAGGCTCCGCCCGGTGTAGGTGTGCCCGCGAGGCCTGATCGCGTCGACCTCGGCGATGACCTGCTCGAGGGTCGACGTGTCGGTGATCGGCATGTCGAGGCCGAGCCAGCCCTCGGGGTCGGCGGTCGCCACCGCCGCGAGCTTCTCCGACCAGTCCTGGTTGAAGAGCTGCGGGTTGTGCGTCGCCCGCCAGTTGAGGCGGTCGGTCAGGCCCCAGAACGTCACCCGGTGCAGGTCCTGCGAGTACTTCTTGTAGACCGCGAAGTACTCGGCGAACCGCTGCGCCTGGATCGCCTCGAGCTCGGCCCGGTTGGTGATCTTGCCGACCCAGTAGGTGAAGCCGGTGCGGGAGATCCGGTCCTTGACCGACGGGTCGGTCAGGTCGCGGTAGTTGGCCACGCTGGACCCCTCCGGCTGACCGTTCCACGCCTCCCAGACCTGCACGTCCAGCTCGCTGACGCTGGCCGTGAAGCCGGCCTCGATGATCAGCTGGAGCGACCGCTCCACCGACGCGAAGTCCGAGCAGGCGCCCGGCTGCCACTCCTCGGCCGCCTCGTCCACCAGGTTCGGCAGGCGCGAGTCCGTGCAGGCGAAGGCCGGCGTCTGGTTGATGTAGTTGTGCGACTGGAGGCCGATGGTCTCGATCAGCGGTCGCGGGTCCTCCGGGTGCTCGGCGGCGTACCGAGCGTTGAGGTCGAGGGCCATCGCGATGATCGCCTGGGCCTTGCCCTCGGACTGGAAGACGTTGAAGTCGTTGTACTCGAGCCGCGTCTCCGGGCCGTACTGCCGGGCGAACACGAACGCGTCGTACAGGAAGTCCGACGGCGTCTCGCCCGCGGCCGCGTCGGCGCCGTTGGCGTAGGCGGTGTACCAGCCGGAGGAACCGCCGTTGGGCCCGCCGCGCAGGTAGTCGCGCCAGTCCTGGGTCTCCGGGTCGAACTGGTCCAACCCGTCGACGAACGCCTCGTTGACCACGTCCCACGAGACGATGCGGCCGCTGAAGTGGGTCAGGACCGCCTCGATGTAACGCTCCATGTTGTCCCTGGCCAGCTCGCGGGTGCCGCCGGTCGTGCCGCTGAAGATCCGCGACGGCGACTGACCGTGCCAGACGAGCACGTGCCCGTGCACGTCCATGCCGCGGGCGAGGGTCTGGTTCACGAACGCGTCGGCGGTGTTCCAGTTGAACGTGAACGCCCGCGTCGTCAGGTTGATGCCGCTGTTGGGCAGCAGCATGTTCGGCTTCATGTGGTTCTCGGCCGTCATGATGCTGTAGTGCCGGTCGATGGTCGCCGAGTTGGGCGAGCCCGCCGCGTACGTGCCCGTGTTGGACCAGATGTTCCCGACGTCGAAGTAGTCGGAGTAGGCGTCCTTCAGCTGGGCCATCTGGGGCCGGAACGACGTGCTTAGGACGACGTCGCCCTCGGGCATGGTGAACGAGTTCACCCGAGCGCCGATCCACTCCAGTTCGGTCGAGGTCCAGCCGCCCCAGACGTGGCCTTCGGCCGGTGTCGCGGTGAGCTGGACGGTGTCTCCGGCGCTGTAGGTGCCCTCGCCGGAGGCGGTTCCGTTCCCGGTGACGAGGATCTGGACCTCGTAGGTCTCGACCTCCGCCTGGGCCGGGCCCGCGAGTCCGACGCCCGCTACGGCAGCCGCCGCGGCTGCCGCCATCCACCTTGCCACCCGCCTGTTGCCCGACGGCGACGTCGCTGGTGCACCGCCACTTCGTTGTGTGGTACCGACCGTCATTGTCTTGTTCCTCTCCGACGCTGGCTTGGGAACTGTTGATCTTCCAACGATGTAGAAGATGATCAACTACACCGACTCAAACCGTTTCTATCGGGGGATCAGGACAACGTATGTACGCCCGACGACGGCGTCAAGGGTCG
>CAYGGX010000124.1:4663-4738 GCA_964349585.1 uncultured Actinotalea sp. | reverse complement strand
CGTCGTCCGGGTCCGGCTCGTCTGGGGGTCGCGCGTCGTCCGGGTCCGGCTCGTCTGGGGGTCGCGCGTCGTCCG
>CAYGGX010000124.1:0-4563 GCA_964349585.1 uncultured Actinotalea sp. | reverse complement strand
GGTCCGGCTCGTCGGGCGCGCTGTCCAGCCGACTGCGTCGCGCGCTCCTGGACATCGTCCTCCTCGGGTTCGGTGGGTTACGCGTCCGTAGGTTACCGCAGCGTAGGTAGCGGCGGGCCACGGTCGGCGCCACTCCTGGACGCCCCCTAGCGGTACCGTAGCCAGACGGTTCCCGCCGAACGCTCGAGGACTCACGCATGCACCTGCCGCACCCGTTGTACGGCCTGTACGAGCGTCGCCTCGCCGCATCCCTCCCGCGGGATGCAATCCCCCGGCACATCGGCGTGATCCTCGACGGCAACCGGCGGTGGGCTCGGACGGCCGGCCTCGACCACTCCTCCGGGCACCGGCGCGGAGCGGACCACATCGCCGAGGTGCTGCGGTGGTCCGAGGAGGTCGGCGTCGAGGTGGTGACGCTGTGGATGCTGTCGACGGACAACCTCTCCCGATCACCGGAGGAGCTCGCCGAGCTGGTCGGGATCATCGTGGACGCCGTCGGTGACCTCGCCGCGAGCGGCCTCTGGCGGCTGCAGGTGATGGGGTCGCTCGAGTTGCTCCCGCCCGGTGCGGCCGACTCGCTGCGCGCCGCCGAGCAGCGGACTGCGCACGTCCGCGGCCTGCACGTGAACGTCGCGGTCGGCTACGGCGGGCGGCGGGAGATCGCCGACGCCGTGCGGTCGTTGCTGCGGGAGCACGCGGGCAACGGGACGTCGCTCGAGGAGCTCGCCGACACCTTCAGCGTGGAGCACATCGCCGAGCACCTATACACGAAGGGCCAGCCGGATCCGGAGCTGGTCATCCGCACCTCCGGCGAGCAGCGACTGGGCGGATTCCTGCTGTGGCAGAGCGCCCACAGCGAGTTCTACTTCTGCGAGGCGTACTGGCCGGACTTCCGGCGCGTCGACTTTCTCCGGGCCCTGCGGTCCTACGCCGCCAGGGAGCGCCGACTGGGCCGTTAGCGCATCACCCGGACCCGGGTGTGTCGTGCACGGGACCGCGGCATCCGCGGCGTAGCGTCGAAGCGATGACACCCGTCGTCCTCGGGAGGCCAGCCCATGGAGCATCCGCTCCGGGAGGAGGGCCGGTGACCGGCCCCCTCGGCCGGCCGACCGGGCCCGTCCCGCAGGGCGTCGGCTTGGCGCCCCACGTGCACCGCGGCGCTGATGCGCCGGGGGGAGGCCCCGTGACCCGCACGTACGTGCTCGACACCTCAGTCCTGCTGTCCGACCCGCGCGCGATCCTGCGCTTCGCCGAGCACGACGTCGTGCTCCCGGTCGTGGTGATCACCGAGCTCGAGGGAAAGCGCCACCACGCCGAGCTCGGCTACTTCGCGCGCAGCGCCCTTCGGATGCTGGACGACCTGCGGGTGGCGCACGGGCGCCTGGACCACCCCGTTTCGATCGGCGACTCGGGCGGGTCGCTAAGGGTTGAGCTCAACCACGTCGACCCGGCGGTGCTGCCCGCGGGCTTCCGGCTCGGCGACAACGACACCCGGATCCTCGCGGTCGCCAAGAGCCTTGCCGACGAGGGCAACGACGTCACGCTCGTGTCGAAGGACCTTCCGCTACGGGTCAAGGCCGCGGCCGTTGGCCTGGCCGCCGAGGAGTACCGCGCCGAGCTCGCGGTCGACTCGGGCTGGACGGGGATGAGTGAGATCCACCTGTCCGAGGAGCAGATGGCCCAGTTCTGGCAGGACGAGGGTGTCGAGCTCGCCGACGTCGACCTCACCGGACAGGATGTCGGGCCGCTGCTCTGCCACACCGGCCTCGTGCTGCACTCCCCGCGCGGCTCCGCGCTCGGCCGGGTCACCGCCGACAAGCGCGTTCGGCTCGTGCGGGGCGACCAGGACGTGTTCGGGGTGCACGGCCGCAGCGCCGAGCAGCGGATCGCGATCGACCTGCTGCTGGACGAGGAGGTGGGCATCCTCTCGCTCGGCGGTCGCGCGGGCACCGGCAAGTCGGCCCTCGCGCTGTGCGCCGGTCTCGACGCCGTGATGGAGCGCCGGCAGTACCGCAAGGTGATGGTGTTCCGGCCCCTGTACGCCGTCGGCGGCCAGGAGCTCGGCTACCTGCCCGGCACCGAGGCCGAGAAGATGAACCCCTGGGCCGAGGCCGTCTTCGACACGCTCGGCGCGCTCGTCTCGCGCGACGTCGTCGACGAGGTCGTGGGCCGGGACATGCTCGAGGTCCTTCCCCTCACGCACATCCGTGGGCGCTCCCTGCACGACGCGTTCGTGATCGTCGACGAGGCGCAGTCCCTCGAGCGCAACGTCCTGCTCACGGTGCTGTCCCGGATCGGGCTGAACTCTCGCGTGGTGCTGACCCACGACGTGGCGCAGCGCGACAACCTGCGGGTCGGCCGGCACGACGGCGTCGCCTCGGTCATCGAGACGCTCAAGGGCCACCCGCTGTTCGCGCACGTCACCCTCACCCGCTCCGAGCGTTCCCCGGTTGCCGCCCTGGTCACCGAGATGCTCGAGCGGATCGAGGCTTAGCTCAGGTCAGTCAGTCAGTCAGCCGGGTCATCGACATCACGTCGAGCGCCGCGTCAAGCTGCTCCTCGCTCACCTCACCCCGCTCGACGAAGCCCAGGTCCACGACCGCCTGCCGGATGGTGATGCCCTGCGCGACGGCGCGCTTGGCGATCTTCGCGGCGGCCTCGTAGCCGATCACGCGGTTCAGCGGGGTGACGATCGACGGTGAGGACTCGGCGTACGCCCGCGCCCGCTCGACGTTCGCGGTGATCCCGGCGACCGTCCGGTCGGCGAGCAGCCGCGACGCGTTCGCCAGCAGCCGGATCGACTCCAGCACCGCGTGCGCCATGACTGGGATCTGCACATTCAGCTCGAACGAACCGCTGGCACCGGCCCAGGCCGTCGTCGCGTCGTTGCCGACCACCCGGGCGGCCACCATGAGCACCGCTTCCGGCACGACCGGGTTCACCTTTCCCGGCATGATCGACGAGCCCGGCTGCAGGTCGGGCAGCGCGATTTCGCCCAGCCCCGTGTTCGGCCCCGAGCCCATCCAGCGCAGGTCGTTGCAGATCTTCGTCAGGCTCACCGCGATGGTGCGCAGCGCGCCGGAGAGCTCAACTAGCCCGTCGCGCCCGCCCTGCGCCTCGAAGTGGTCCCGAGCCTCGGTGACGGGGAGCCCGGTGTGCTCGCCGACGACCTCGATCACGCGGGCGGAGAAGCCGGGTGGGGTGTTGATCCCCGTGCCGACGGCGGTACCGCCGAGGGGGAGCTCACCCACCCGGGGCAGCGCGGCGACCAGCCGCTCGGCACCGAGGCGCACCGCGGCGGCGTACCCGCCGAACTCCTGCCCCATCGTCACCGGGGTCGCGTCCATCAGGTGCGTACGCCCGGCCTTCACCACCTCGGCGAGGTCGGCCGCCTTTGCCTCCAGGGTCGCGGCCAGGTGCTCCAGGGCAGGGATGAGATCCCGCACGACGCCGGCCGTGGCGGCCAGGTGCACCGAGGTGGGGAACACGTCGTTCGACGACTGCGAGGCGTTCACGTGGTCGTTCGGGTGGACCTCCCGGCCGAGCCGACGGCTGGCGAGGGTCGCCAGAACCTCGTTTGCGTTCATGTTCGACGACGTCCCCGAGCCGGTCTGATACACGTCGACCGGGAAGTGCGCGTCGTGCTCGCCTTGGATGACCTCGTTCGCCGCGTCCGCGATGGCTTGCGCGACGTCGTCCGGCAGGACGCCCAGCTCCGCGTTCACCAGGGCGGCGGCCCGCTTCACCTCGGCGAGCGCGGCGATGTGGCCCCGCTCGAGGCGGGTCCCCGAGATCGGGAAGTTCTCCACGGCTCGTTGGGTCTGGGCGCTGAACAGCGCGTCCTGCGGCACGCGGACCTCGCCCATCGTGTCGCGCTCGATCCGGAAGCCGGCGGTGAGGTCAGTCATGGGGGCAAGTCTGGCATCCGGTCACTGATGACGCTCCGGCTCATGCCACCCCATCGGGTCGCCCGGCCCGGCCACCCCATCGGGGTTCCGAGGCGCCTAACCAAACAGCCCGATGATCAGCGACATGACGAGGATGGTGACGAGCTCGTGGGCGAGGTTGAGCGTCGTGAGCCCCGTCGGCCTGCCCTCGAATGCGTCGTGGGTCACGAGCCGGGCCGCCGTGAAGCCGGCCCAGAGCAGGGTGCCGGTCACGAGCGCGTCGACCAGGAAGCTCCCGTCGTAGAACTCGTGCGCGATCGAGATCGCCCCGGCGAGCACCAGCGCGGTGATGAAGCTCACCAGCACGGTCACGACAATCGGCCAGGCGCCGCGTTTGGCCGCCGCCTCCTCGTCGACCCGCGCGACCCTGATCCAGTACGTGCCGAAGACCCGCTTCGTTTACCAGATCGAGCCGACGACGAGTGTGGAGAGGGTGGCGACCAGCACTGCCCAGGTGTTGATGTCAGGCACCGTCTCTTGCCTCCATCGGCTGGGTGGTCGGCCAGCCCAACTCGGCGTGCGAGCCACCGCCCGCAGGCCCAGCTCGGCCCCGATCGTCGAGTCAGATCCGCCCGGTCGGGTCACGTCTGCACGGTCGGGTCAGGTAGGCCCGTCG
>CAYGGX010000123.1:0-4780 GCA_964349585.1 uncultured Actinotalea sp. | reverse complement strand
CGACGGCGTCGTCGGGCGCTTGGGCGATCACGTCCACGATCGCGTCGTCCCCGGAGCCTCTTGCCCGGACGACGACGACGTCGTCGCGCCCCTCCGCCGAAGCGGCGCGCGCGGCCCCCTCCAGGACCACGACGACGCGTCGCCCGCTCAGCTCCGGGTCCGCCCCGTCCGAGGCGGCCGCGGCGATCCGAGCGATCAGGCGCTCGGCGGCTCCGGCCCGGTCCTTCCACCAGCCGTCCGGCCGCGCGCCGACCAGGTTGGCCGCGTCGACCACCAGCAGGCGGGCCGGCTCGTCGCGGGCGATGGTCACGCCCCGATCATGCCAAGGGCTCTCGACGCAGGCGGCGCTGGAGCACCACGGTGGACCGACGACTGACAACATGGCCGCAGCCTCACACGGACAGGGAGCCGGGATGACGTCGAGTCGCGCCGCGCACGATCGCACCGCCGCCGAGTACGACGACGCCGCGGCCTCGGCCGGGTGGTTCCCCGAGGCGATCTTCGGGCTGTGCTTCGACCGGCTGCGGCCCGGTCAGCGCGTCCTCTCGGTGGGGATCGGGACCGGGGCCTGCGCCGCGCCGTTCGCCGCCCACGGCCTGAGCGTGTGGGGCGTCGACGAGTCGCCGGGGATGCTCGCGGTATGCCGTGCGAAGGGCGTGGCGGAGCGCATGGTCGAGCACGACCTCGCGGTGCGGCCCTGGCCATTCGACGACGGCGCGGTCACGCATGTGCTCGCCGCCGGCGTTACGCACTTCCTGCGGGACCTCGGCGCCTTCATCGGCGAGTGCGGCAGGGTGATGTCCGACGGCGTCCTGGCGGTCACCACCCGCCTGCCGCGCCCGGTGCTCGACGACGCCCCCGACGTCGAGAAGTCCGTCGTCGGCGGCGTGCCGATCTACTCGCACTCGCCGCGCCAACTGGCGGTCGCGCTCGCCGCGGCGGGCCTGGTCGCGGTCAAGCAGCTGGACGTCCTGCTGGGTGCCGACGGCGACCGCGACGCGTACCGCATCACGGTCGCCGTTCGCGGCTAGAGCTTCGTCGCCGAACGCGCGTACCCGCGACGGGTCGGTCAACTGTCCGTTCGCGCCCTTGCCGGTCGCGTCCAGAACCACGCGAGCAGCATCTCCACGATGCCGAACCCGGCAATCACCGGCTGGAGGAAGAAGTACCGCTGCAGGATTGCCAGCTGGACGAGGATCCAGGCGACCAGCGCGGCACCGGCCAGGAAGCCGACCACGCCAGCCAACGCGTGGCGTCGGATCACCAGGATGAACGCGACCGCCTGCGGGACGGCCACTGTCAGCAGCAGCGCCCACGCCCCGAACTCCCACGAGTGCAGCGGCATGCGCTCCAGCCACGCGTCGGGCATGCCGAACCCGTCGGCCATCAGGCCGACCCATCCGTAGATCGCGTTAGCGGTCACCAGGGCGAGGACTACCGCGAGGGTGACGCCCGACGCACCGAGCCGGTCCGGCGTGCGCAGCTGATCCGGTACCCGCAGCCGCTCGATCATCATCGACCTCCCTCCCGGGCGAGGCGCTCGGCCCGCTCCTTGACCCCGCGCAGCATGTCGCGCGACATGACGAAGTCGGCGGGCACGATCGTCAGCGCGACGCCGGCGGTCAGCCAGGACGGTTCCGTGACCCAGCGGGACCGGAAGTGGAGCCGCGTGCCGCCGTCGGGCAGCGGGGTGAGCACGAAAGCCCACGACCAGTCTGCGGAGCAGTGCTTGCGCCAGCTCAGGGGCAGGTGCGTGGTGGAGTGCAGGACGATGGCGCGTTCCGGCTCGAGGCTCTCGACGATCAGGCCGCACTCGGTCTCCGGCGGGCCGTCGGGGATGAAGGTGCCGAGCTCGATGTCCTGGAGCTCGGGGATGATCCGCTCGGCGCTCGGCCCGTTCGCGGGGAACAGCAGGCGGTCGACCCAGCGTGCGGTGTACCAGCCGGCGCGGCCCCAGCCCATCTGAACGAGCCACGGCCACACGTGCTCCGGCTCGGCCGCGATCGTGATCGCGTGATCGGTGACGGCCGTCGGGTGCGGCACGATCTCGTCTCCCGGCAGGGACGCGGCACGCTCATCCGGAGTGGATCCGTACGTGCGTCCCAGCCACTGCAGGACGACGGCGCCGACCCCCGCGGCCGCCAACAGGAACCCAAGTGCGCGCTTCACGTTGCCTCCGAGCGCATGCTCTCGCCCGGTGATCGGCGCGGCATGAGCCGTAGGGCCCGCTCGGGGTGCGCGAGCTCACGAGCAATGGGACTTGCGCCCTGCCACTACTCAGTGCCACTATCTACCGGTAGTCAGTATCGCTGAGTAGAGGAGAGGTCCGTGGGCAAGCAGATGACGGAGATGCTCAAGGGCACGCTCGAGGGCATCGTCCTGGCGCTCCTCTCGGTGCAGTCCGCGTACGGCTACGAGATCACCGCGCGGCTGCGCGAGCAGGGCTTCGCCGCCATCGCCGAGGGCACCGTCTACGCCCTGCTCGTCAGGATCGAGCAGCGCGGCCTGGTCGACGTGCAGAAGGTCCCGTCGGAGAAGGGGCCGCCGCGCAAGGTCTACACGCTCAACGCCCACGGGCGGGAGTACCTCGAGGAGTTCTGGAGCACTTGGGGCTTCCTGGCGGGACGCCTGGAGCAGCTCCGCGAAGGAGGCAACTGAGATGGTCAAGTGGATCGAGGCGGTCACCGGATCGCTCGAGCAGAAGAAGCAGTGGCGGCAGTACAAGGCGCGCATGGTCGCCCTCCCCGAGCCGTACCGCGGGGCCGCCAAGGCCCTGGAGCGGTACCTCATGTACTCCGGGGGGATCGCCGATGACGGGGACACCATCATGACGATGCTCGGCGACTTCGCCGACCTGTGGGAGCGGGCCGCCCTGGACGGCACGCCCGTCCGCGAGATCGTCGGGGACGATCCGGTCGAGTTCGCCGAGTCTTACGCCCAGGCGTACGGCGGCAAGCGGTGGATAGACAAGGAGCGCGCGCGCCTGAACAAGGCGATCGACGACGCGGAGCATGCGGGGGAGGAGTCATGACGCCGCCCGCGGCCGATCCGGCGATCCACGTCGCGGGCCTGGAGAAGTCGTTCAAGGACCTGCGCGTGCTGCGTGGGGTCGACTTCGAGGTGCCACGGGGCAGCATCTTCGCCCTGCTCGGTTCCAACGGGGCAGGCAAGACGACCATCGTGAAGATACTGGCGACGCTCCTACGGGCCGACGCGGGAACCGCCGTCGTGAACGGCTTCGACGTGGGGTCGCAGGCCGCGCGGGTGCGCGAGTCCATCAGCCTCACCGGGCAGTTCGCGGCGGTCGACGAGATCCTCACGGGGCGGGAGAACCTCGTGCTCGTCGCCAAGCTGCGGCACCTGGCCAACCCGGGCGCGATCGCGGACGGCCTGCTGGAGCGCTTCGCGCTCACCGAAGCCGGGGCGCGCAAGACCTCCACCCACTCCGGCGGGATGCGCCGACGGCTGGACGTCGCGATGAGCCTCATCGGGGATCCGCCGGTCATCTTCCTCGACGAGCCGACGACCGGGCTCGATCCGCAGGCGCGCACTGAGGTCTGGCGGGCGATCAAGGAGCTCGCTGCCACGGGCACGACGGTGCTGCTGACCACGCAGTACCTGGACGAGGCCGAGCAGCTCGCCGACCGGATCGCGATCCTCAACGAGGGTCGGATCATCGTGAACGGGACCCTCGGCGAGCTCAAGGCTCTGCTGCCGCCAGCAAAGGTCGAGTACGTCGAGAAGCAGCCGACCCTCGAGGAGGTCTTCCTGGCCATCGTCGGGGCGGGCGGCGCAACCACAGACAACGGCACGGACACGCAGGGATCACCATGACAACTCGACTCTTCGACGACACCACCGCGCTCCTTGGCAGGTCCCTGCGCCACATCGCGCGCAGCCCGGACACGATCATCACGACGGCACTGATGCCGATCGCGTTCCTGCTGCTGTTCGTCTACGTGTTCGGCGGGGCGATCCAGACCGGAACGGACGAGCCGTACGTGGCCTACCTGCTGCCCGGCATCCTGCTGATCACGATCGCCTCGGGCATCTCCTACACGGCGTTCCGGCTGTTTGGGGACATGCAGGGCGGCATCTTTGAGCGCTTCCAGTCGATGCCGATCGCACGGTCGTCGGTGCTGTGGGCGCACGTGCTGACCTCGTTGGTGGCCAACCTCGTCTCGCTCGCCGTTGTCGTGCTCGTGGCTCTGCTGATGGGCTTCCGGTCCGGGGCGGGCATCGCGGCCTGGCTCGCGGTCGCCGGCATCCTGATCCTGTTCACCTTCGCTCTGACCTGGCTCGCAGTGATCCCTGGGCTGTCGGCGACCTCGGTGGACGGCGCGACGGCTTTCTCCTACCCGCTGATCCTCCTGCCGTTCATCAGCTCGGCGTTCGTCCCGACCGACTCGATGCCCGGCCCGGTGCGCGCCTTCGCCGAGTACCAGCCGGTGACCTCGATCGTGGACGCGGTCCGTGACCTGCTCGCCGGACAGCCCGTCGGGAACGGCATCTGGGTGGCACTCGCCTGGTGCGTCGGCATCCTCGTGGTCGCATACGCCTTCGCGATGGCCATCTACCGCCGCAAGGTCGCCTAGCCGACCGCGGGTGGACGGCGGGGCAGCTCGACCTGCGGGCCGCCCCGCCGTCTACCTACGCTGATAGCCAGCCCCGGCCCAGGGAGGAACCCCGACGTGATCGCTGAGCAGCTCACCTCCGCCATCGCTTATCACGGCGAGGGGCCGGTCTGGGATGCCGCGGCCGGCGTCCTGCGCTGGGTCGA
>CAYGGX010000122.1:0-4789 GCA_964349585.1 uncultured Actinotalea sp. | reverse complement strand
CCGGCAGGCCGTCCGCTCCGGGGGGCGGGCGCCGCGGCTCGGCCCGTTGCACGCCGACCGGGTCGCCGAGGTGCGGCGCGAGTGGCTGGACCTGACCGCGGCGGGGCTCCCGCCGGCCTGGCGGGCGTCGGTGGCCGAGGAGGCGGCGTCCGCTGACCGGATCCGAGCCGCGAGCGACGACCGCCTGGCCGAGGTGGGGATCAGCACCCGGCGGCCGGTGTCGGCGAGGGCGCTGCGGGTCCTGGCCGTGCTGCTCGGCGTGGCTGGTCTGGTGACCGGCGCGCTGGGGGTCGCTGCGCTGCTCGGTGACGGGTCGGTGACCGAGCGCGCGCTGCTGCTGGGGGCCGCGGCGGGCGGGGCGCTGCTGGTGGCGATGCTGCTGGCCGGGGTCGCGGCGATCGTCCTGCGGGTGGTGGCCCGACGCCGGGGTCGTGAGGTGGACGCGGCGGCGCGGGGTGCGCTCGCGGCGGTGGTGGACGAGCTGCTCGTCCGGCCGACCGTCCGGGTGCTCGAGGACCACCGAGCGGTCCGCGAGGCGACGCTCGCCGTCGAGCCGGTGAGTCAGGGCGACGCGCCGGGCAGGCCCGGGACGCCCGCGACGCCGCCCGACGCCCCGGTCGGGGTCCCCGGCGAGGCTCGACGGATCTCCCGCGACGACGGCTCGTGCGACGACGAGCGCCGCGAGACGCTTTCCACAGTCGCGGGACGCGCGGAGCGCTCCACAGCCTGAGGGTGCCGGTCGCGCTCGACCGCCCGAGCGGGCGCGATCCTCGGCGCACCGGGTCGGATCGGCCGGCCCCCGGCGTCGAGGAGCGCTGATGACCGTCAACGGACTGATGGTGACCGTCGTGGGATGGGCGGCGACCACGCCGCGTGAGGTGGTGGGTGACGGCGTGCCGTACACGAGCTTCCGGGTCGCGACCACGCCCCGGTACTTCGACGGCCGCAAGGGCGCCTGGGCCGACGGGCGGACGGAGTGGATCACCGTGAAGGCCTTCCGCGACGCCGCCTTCAACGTCGCCGCGTCGATATCCAAGAGCGACCCGGTGGTGATCCACGGCCGGCTGCAGACCGAGGAGTGGGTGGGCGAGAACGGCCCGCGCACCACGCTGGTGCTCGAGGCCAGCGCGATCGGGCACGACCTCACGCGCGGCACGGCAAAGTTCGCCCGAAGGGTGCGGGTGGGTCCCGGGCAGGTCGCGTCCGGCGGCGTCGCCTCCGGTGACGGGGCAGGTGGGGCCGTCCCAGGCGAGCAGGCGGGGCCGGGCGAGGATGCGCCCGTCGACCCGTGGGCGGATCACTCCGAGGCCGCGTCCGGCGCCGACCAGGAGCAGGTCCCCTCGACGCCGTAGGCTTGCCCCTGCCCGGGCGCCGCGCGGCGCCCTCCGTCGACCGCAGGAGCAGGCGAACCACGTGGCCGAGTTCATCTACACCATGTACAAGGCGCGCAAGGCGCACGGCGAGAAGCTGATCCTCGACGACGTGACGATGAGCTTCTACCCAGGGGCGAAGATCGGGATGGTCGGCCCGAACGGCGCGGGCAAGTCCACGATCCTGAAGATCATGGCGGGGATGGAGCAGCCCTCCAACGGTGAGGCCCGGCTCTCCCCGGGCTACACCGTCGGGATCCTGCTCCAGGAGCCGCCGCTCAACGAGTCGAAGACAGTGCTCGGCAACGTCGAGGAGGGCGTGGCCGAGATCAAGGGCAAGCTGGACCGGTTCAACGAGATCTCCGCCCTGATGGCCGAGCCGGACGCGGACTACGACGCGCTGCTCGCCGAGATGGGCGAGCTCCAGGAGGCGCTCGACCACGCCGACGCCTGGGACCTCGACTCCCAGCTCGACCAGGCGATGGATGCGCTGCGCTGCCCGCCGCCGGACGCCGACGTGTCGGTCCTGTCCGGCGGTGAGCGGCGCAGGGTGGCCCTGTGCCGCCTGCTGCTGGAGAAGCCCGACCTGCTGCTGCTGGACGAGCCCACCAACCACCTCGACGCCGAGAGCGTGCAGTGGCTGGAGCAGCACCTGGCGGGCTATGCCGGCGCCGTGATCGCGGTGACGCACGACCGGTACTTCTTGGACCACGTCGCGCAGTGGATCGCCGAGGTCGACCGGGGTCGGCTGTACGGGTACGAGGGCAACTACTCCGCGTACCTGGAGAAGAAGCAGGCCCGCCTGGAGGTGCAGGGGCGCAAGGACGCGAAGCTCGCCAAGCGCCTGGCCGACGAGCTGGATTGGGTCCGGTCCTCCGCCAAGGGACGACAGACCAAGTCCCGCGCCCGGCTGCAGCGCTACGAGGAGATGGCCAACGAGGCCGAGCGGACGCGGAAGCTGGACTTCGAGGAGATCCAGATCCCGCCCGGCCCGCGACTGGGAACGGTCGTCATCGAGGCGAAGGACCTCCGCAAGGGCTTCGGCGATCGGGTGCTCATCGACGGGCTCTCGTTCACCCTGCCGCGCAACGGGATCGTCGGGGTGATCGGGCCGAACGGCGTGGGCAAGACCACGCTCTTCAAGACGATCGTCGGGCTGGAGCCGATCGACTCCGGCGACCTGAAGGTCGGCGAGACGGTGAAGCTCTCGTACGTGGACCAGTCCCGTGGCGGGCTCGACCCCGACAAGACCCTCTGGGAGGTCGTCTCCGACGGCCTGGACTTCATGAAGGTGGGCAGCGTCGAGATGCCGTCGCGGGCCTACGTCGCGTCCTTCGGCTTCAAGGGACCGGATCAGCAGAAGCCCGCGGGCGTGCTCTCCGGCGGGGAGCGGAACCGGCTCAACCTCGCCCTCACCCTCAAGCAGGGCGGGAACGTGCTGCTGCTCGACGAGCCGACGAACGACCTGGACGTCGAGACGCTCGGCTCGCTGGAGAACGCGCTGCTGGAGTTCCCGGGCTGTGCCGTGGTGGTGTCGCACGACAGGTGGTTCCTCGACCGGGTGGTGACGCACATCCTGGCGTGGGAAGGGACCGAGGAGAACCCGGGGGCCTGGTACTGGTTCGAGGGCAACTTCGCGTCGTACGAGGACAACAAGGTCGAGCGGCTCGGCGCGGAGGCGGCCCGGCCGCACCGCGTCACCTACCGAAAGCTCACCCGGGACTGACCGTGGCGGACACCCGGACGGGCCGCCGGCTGCTGTCGGTGCTCACCGACCTGCGCACGGCGCTGGGCGACCTGCGGCTCCCGCTGGAGGCGGCGGACGCCGAGGCGAACCGGCAGCTCGCCGGGCGCCTGCGGGACCAGCTCGACGACCACCTGCTGCCGCGCGTGCGCCAGCTCGGCGCGCCGCTGCTCGCGGTGGTGGGTGGCTCGACCGGCGCGGGCAAGTCCACGCTCGTGAACAGCCTCGTCGGTGAGGAGGTGAGCCCCGCCGGGGTGCTGCGCCCGACCACCCGGTCCCCGGTTCTGCTGCACCATCCCGACGAGACCGTTTGGTTCACCTCCGACCGGATCCTGCCGCGGCTGCCGAGGGCCGGCGGTGTCGCGCAGGACACGGGGGCCCTCCGGCTCGTGCCGCACGCCGGCATCCCGCGCGGCATCGGTGTGCTCGACGCCCCCGACATCGACTCGGTGGTGGCCGAGAACCGCCAGCTCGGCGAGGAGCTGCTCGGGGCGGCGGACATCTGGGTTTTTGTGACGACGGCCGCCAGGTACGCCGACGCCGTCCCCTGGGACCTGCTCGCCGAGGCGGCTCGCCGCCGCGCGGTGGTGGTGCTGGTCCTGAACCGGGTCGACAAGCCATCGCGGACCGCGGTGACCGAGCACCTGCGGCAGATGCTCACCGAGCACGGACTGGACGCCCACGTCGTCGTCGTGCCGGAGAGTCCGCTCGAGGGCACCCTGCTGCCCCCCGGTGCGGTGGCCCAGCTCGACGGCTGGCTGCGCGCCGTGGTCGGGGACGCGACCGCCCGGGAGGGCGTGGTGCAGCGGACGATCCGCGGCGCGGCCGAGGACCTCGCCGTGGCCGCCCCGCGCCTCGCCGAGGCGGCCGACGAGCAACGACGGCACGCCGACCGGCTGGTGGCGGCAGTGACCGGTGCCTACGCGGTGGCGAGCCGGGACGTCGCGGCTGCGACCGCCGACGGAACCATGCTGCGCGGCGAGGTGCTGGCCCGGTGGCAGGAGTTCGTCGGAACGGGCGAGCTGCTTCGGGCCGTCGAGGATCGCGTCGGGAACCTGCGGGACCGGATCAGCGCGGCGCTGCGCGGCAGGCCGGCACCCGAGCGGGTGGCGCAGGCCGTCGGCCAGGGGCTCGTGCACCTGGTCACGGACGCCGCGGACCGCGCGGCCGAGCGCGCGCACGAGGCCTGGCACGCCGACCCGGCGGGGAATCGCCTGCTCGCCGGGCTGCGGCTGTCCCGCGCGTCGGCGGACCTCCCGGACCGGGTCGCGGAGCAGGTGCGCGCGTGGCAGTCGGGGGTGCTGGAGCTCGTGGCGACCGAGGGTGCCGAGCGCCGGATGACGGCCCGCGTGCTCTCGTTCGGGGTCAACGGCCTGGGGGCCGCCCTGATGATCGCGATCTTCGCCTCCACCGGGGGCCTGACCACCGCGGAGGTCGGCGTGGCGGGCGGTGCGGCCGTGCTCGCCCAGCGCCTGCTGGAGGCGGTGTTCGGGGACGACGCCGTCCGGCGGCTGACGACCGTTGCGCACGAGGACCTCAGGCGCCGGGTGGACGGGTTGCTGGAGCGCGAGGCGGAGCGGTTCACGACCCTGGTGGACGCTGCGGACACCCGCCCGGAGGCCGCCGAGCGGATCAGGGCGGCCGTCGCCAGTCTGTCGGTGGTGATGGTCGAGCT
>CAYGGX010000121.1:0-4808 GCA_964349585.1 uncultured Actinotalea sp. | reverse complement strand
CGGCCTGAGTCACGACGAGGACGTCGCCGGTCGCTATCCCGTACCTCGCGAGGCTTCTTGGAACGAGCATCACTCCGTCCTCGAGGGGGTCGACGACCGCCGCCGAGCGGACCACCTCGATCACGGTCTCGTCGGCGCCCAGCGCTGTCTGGTACTCGAGGACCGCCGGTCCGCCCTCGCGAGCCACCGTTACGTTCGTCGTCGTGAGCTCGCTCACCGCAGCGACACCGGGCAGGGCGCGCACGGACTCGGCGAACTGTGCGGGAAGGGCCTCCGGGTACCCGGCCGAGCCCATCGCGGAGGCCTCGACGTCCACCGGGAACTCGCTGTCCAGCCGCTGCGCGATGGCCGAGCGCGCGCTCGCCGCGCCCGTGGCCATCATCACCACGAGGGTGACGCCGATGAGCAGCGCGTTGCTGGTCGCTGCGACCCGCCGCGGGTTGCGCGTGCTGTTCGCGGCCGCGAGCCGCGCCGGCGGGCCGCCGAGCCGGCCCAGGTTGCGGGTCACGAAGCCAACCAGCCGCGGCAGCCAGAAGACCCCGCCGATCAGGAGGCCGACGAAGGAGACCGCGCCGCCCAGCACCGCAATCCCGAGCCCCGTGGTGGTCTCGCCCGCTCGTGACGAGACCACGCCGAGGGCCAGGAGCCCCGCGCCGAACAGGGTGACCAGGACGGCCGCGACCGCGCGCACCCGACCTGCCCGGATACCGCTGGAGTCCCCGGGCCGGAGAGCCGCCAGCGGCGATACCCGGGTTGCCGCGCGGGCCGGTCCGAGCGCGGCGACAACCGTCACGAGCACACCGATCACAAGGGGCACGACGACGACGGCCACGGTCACCGGGGCGAGCGTGGGCAGCGGGAGGTGCGGACGCGCCCGCCCGACGATCATCAGGGCGGCCTGGACCGCCGTCGTGCCGAAGGCGATGCCTGCGAACGCGGCCACCGCCCCGAGCGCGACCGCCTCGCTGATCACCGATCGGCGCAGCTGGGACCGATTCGCGCCCACGCAGCGCAGCAGGGCGAGGGTCCGGGTCCGCTGGGCGACCAGGACCTGGAACGTGTTGCTGATCACCAGCGCCGCCACCAGCAGCGCAACCCCGGCGAAGGCCAGGGCCAGCGCGGTGAGCATGCCGGCCTCGCCGGTCAGGTCCTCGATGACCATCGCCGCCTGCTCCGCCGGGGTCAGCACGACGAGGTCGTTCGGGCCCTGCCGGTTGACGCTCTCGGCGACGGCCGACTGAACAGCGAGGACCTCGGCGCCGTCGTCCACCAGCACGAGCACGGAACGGTAGGTGAGCTCGTCGCCGGGGTAGAGCTGGTCGCGGACCCACCTGCCGACGTCGCCGGGCCCGGCGAGCGCGGTCATCGAGCCGCCGTAGAGGCTGGCGGCGGTGCCGTCGACGATCCCGGCGACCTCGAGGAGTTCGACGTACTCGTCCATCACCCCGTCATCTTCGACGTACCGGCTCACCGCGACCTGGACCGCGCCCCCCACGCCGACGCCGAGCGTCGCGGCGATCCCGTCGGGCAGCGTGACCTGACCCCCATCCGGCAGCGAACCCTCGAGGAGCACCTGCGCCTGCAGGCGAGGGTCCGCGGGCGGGGCGGTGACGTCGATCCAGAGCGTGCCCTCGGGTCCGACCATCTGCACGACCGTCGAGAGCTTCGGCTCGGCGGCCGCGACGCCCTCGGTGGTCGCCACCGCGGTCAACGTCCGGTCGGTGATCGGCCAGCCGTGCACCACCAGGTCGGCGTCCCCGTAGGAGGCGGTGATCGCACCCTGGGTCGTCGCCGTGAGCACGCCCCCGGCAAGGAGCGTCACGGTGACGAAGGCCGTGCTGATCGCGATCGCGAGGCCGCCCGCCGCGAGCCGGCCCCGGCTGCGTCGCATCTGGGCGAGGGTGAGGCGGATCATGCGACGACGTCGTCGAGCGAGCGGAGCGCGTCCAGGCCGGCGAGCACCGAGTCCGGCGTCGGGTCGGTGATGTCGCCGGCGATGCGCCCGTCGGCGATCAACACCACCCGGTCGGCGTACGCCGCCGCCGAGGGGTCGTGGGTGACCATGATCACGGTGCGGCCGAGCTCGCGGACCGATCGGCGCAGGAAGCTCAGCACCTGCGCCCCTGCGCGGGAGTCGAGGTTCCCCGTCGGCTCGTCCGCGAATACGACGTCCGGCTTGGCGATGAGTGCACGGGCGATGGCAACCCGCTGCTGCTGGCCGCCGGAGAGCTCGCTCGGGCGGTGGCCGAGCCGGTCGGCGAGGCCGAGGGTCGCGATCAGCGCGTCCATCCAGGCCGGGTCCACGGCGGCGCCGGCGAGCTCCAGGGGCAGGGTGATGTTCTGTGCCGCGGTGAACATCGGCAGCAGGTTGAACGACTGGAAGACGAAGCCGATCCGGGCCCGCCGCAGGTGGGTCAGGGCGCGGTCGTCGAGGTGGGTCAGCTCGGTGTCCCCGAGGTACGCGCTGCCGGCCGTGGCGGTGTCGAGGCCGGCCAGCAGGTGCATCAGGGTGGACTTGCCGGACCCGGACGGGCCCATGATCGCCGTGAAGGCGCCGGCCGCGAAGTCGACGTCGACGTCCGCGAGGGCGTGCACGCTGGCGGCGCCGCTGCCGTAGGTCTTCGCGAGGCCGCGGGCTCGCACTGCTGTCGTCATCTGGTCCACGCCTGGCTCCTTGATCGGGTTGGCGATCCCGACCCTACGAGCGGCCCGGAACGGCGGGCGTCGCGCCGCGGCATGGTTCGGCCGGGCCCGCGGTCATCCCACGGGGGGACCCGCGGCGACGTGGCGTCCGCCGCCGGTCAGGAGCCGGGGGTGACCAAGCCGCTCTCGTAGGCGATCACCACCGCCTGGACCCGGTCCCGGGCCCCCAGCTTGGCCAGGACACGCCCGACGTGCGTCTTGACCGTCGCCTCTGCGACGAACAGGTCGCCGGCGATCTCGGTGTTGGAGCGCCCCTTGGCCATCAGCACGAGCACCTCGCGCTCGCGATCGGTCAGGTCCGCCAGCCCGGGGTGCACCGGCCGCGACTGGAGGTCGGGCAGCGCGGAGATCAGGTGCTCCATCAGCCGCCGGGTGGACGACGGGGCGATGACGGCGTCGCCCGCGTGCACGGTGCGGATCGCGGCGAGCATCTCCTCGGGCGGTGCGTCCTTCAGCAGGAACCCGCTGGCGCCGGCCTTGATCGCGCTCAGCACGTACTCGTCCAGGTCGAAAGTGGTCAGGACGATCACCTTGGGCGTCGGCGGCAGACCGTGGCCGGCCTCCGCGGCCGTCAATCGGGCGGTAGCGGCCAGTCCGTCCAGCTCGGGCATCCGGACGTCCATCAGCACGACGTCGGTCTGCACAACAGCCAGCCGGCGCAGCGCCTCGACGCCGTCCCCGGCCTCCACCACCACCTCGAGGTCCGGTTGGGAGTCGATCACCATCCGGAAGCCGGCCCGGACCAGCTGCTGGTCGTCGACGAGTCCCACCCGGATGGGTGGCCGGTCAGTGGCGTCGTCCATCACTGTCCCTCCAGCGGCGGGATCGGGATCTCGGCCCGCACCCGGAAGCCGCCCCCGGGACGCGGCCCGACGGTCAGGCTCCCCCCGAGCATGGCAGCCCGCTCGCGCATCCCGAGCACGCCCTGCCCGGCGTCGTCGGACTCCGCGGCGGCCCCCCGGCCGTCGTCGGTCACCTCGAGCAGCAGGGACGCCGACTTCCACTGCAGCAGCACGGTCGCGGTCGGCTCCGGTCCGGCGTGCTTGAGGATGTTGGTCAGCGACTCCTGGCAGATCCGGAAGACAGTGAGGCCGGTGCCCGGCGGCAGCGGTCGCGGCGTGCCCATCCGGACCAGCGAGGCGTTCACGCCGCTAGCCCGGACCTGCGCCACCAGGTCGGCGATGTCGTCGACGTGCGGCTGGGGCGTCAGGTCGGCGACGGCGCGCTGCCTCGGGCCCTCCGGGGCACCCACGGCGGGCGCGGCGGCGGGGGAGTGGTCGCCCGCCGGCTCGGTCGGCCGCAGCACACCCAGCAGCCGACGCATGTCCGCCAGCGCCGCGCGCCCGGTCTCGGAGATCGTGGTCAGCGACCGTTGCGCGGCGGCGGCGTCGTGCTCGGCGGCGTACCGGCCGCCGTCGGCCTGGGCGATGATCACCGAGAGGGAGTGGGCGACGATGTCGTGCATCTCCCGCGCTATCCGCGCCCGCTCCGCGGCGGTGGCGATCTGCGCCTCCTGGTCGCGTTCTATCTGGAGCCGGCGGGTCTTGTCCCGCAACCCGTCGATCGCCTCCCGCCGGGCGCGGCGTACCAGGCCGAAGGCGAAGACGCTCAGCGCGAGCAGATTGAACGCGACGGTCACGACCGCCGCCTCGATGAGGCCGACCACCCGCGTCGAGAAGGCCAGCTCAACACCGAGCAGGGCGCCGCCCGCCAAGGCGCCCAGGATCGCCGTCCGGTAGGCCCAGACCGGTCCGTGGACCGTCACCGAGTAGAGCGCGACGAGGACCAGCACGTCACCGGGCACGACGACGCCCCCGGCCAGCATGTGCACGAGCGCGACGGAGAACACCGCCGCCGCCGAAGCGGCGGGGTGGGTGCGCCGCCATGCGAGCGGGACGCCGAGGGCCAGCGTCCAGAACCACCAGGGCGCGGCCGTCTGGGTCCCGATGGCGAAGGAGACCGGGACGAGCAGGGCCACGAACCCGGCGGCGGTCCAGGCGTCCACGGCGAACGTCTGGGTCTCGTCCCACGCGCCGACCCGCTCCCACCACCGCACCGCCCCAGGTTAGGGGCCGGGGGCCGCGGGGTCCTCGGGCCGTGGGTTG
>CAYGGX010000120.1:0-4826 GCA_964349585.1 uncultured Actinotalea sp. | reverse complement strand
GGCCTATCCGGAGGCTTCCTGACGCAATGCGTTAGCAGAGTTCCGCCCAGCGCGTGGGCGGCCGCCCGGCGGCGAGCCGTCAACCGGGTGCTTGCGCTGGGTGATCTTCGAGATATATCTTGTCGGCCGACACGCGATATATCTTGATACGCGGCCCACCCGCAAGAGCCCATCGATCCAGGAGCACGATCGTGCCTGCACCAACCGACTGGTCCTTCCGCGCGACGGATGTGACGAAGATCTACAAGGGTGGCGTCGTCGCCAACGACTCGCTGACGCTGCGGATCGAGCCGGGGGAGGTCTACGGCCTGCTCGGGCCCAACGGTGCCGGCAAGTCGACCCTGGTGAAGCAGGTGATCGGCCTGCTCGCACCCACGTCAGGCTCGCTGGAGATCGGCCCGCACGACCTAGTCGCCCACCCGGACGTCGCCCGCCAGCTGTGCAGCTACCTGCCGCAGGCGCAGATGCCGATCGACTCCTTCCGGCTCACCGAGGCCATCGAGATCACCGGGCGCATCCGGGGCGGCAGCCCCGCGGCGGTCCGGCGCCGGGCCGCCGAGCTCATCGAGGCGCTGGACCTCGGGGAGTGGCGCAACGCCCTCGGCGCCAAGCTCTCCGGCGGCGCCAAGCGCCTCGCCGGCTTCGCCATGGCCACCGTCTGGCCCGGCAAGCTCGTCATCCTGGACGAGCCGACGAACGACGTCGACCCGCTGCGTCGCCGCCTGCTCTGGGAACAGGTCCGCGGCCTGAGCGACTTCGGCTGCGCGGTCATGCTCGTGACCCACAACGTGCTCGAGGCCGAGAAGTCCGTGGACCGGCTCGCGGTCATCATGGACGGCCGAATCGTCGCCGAGGGGACCTCGTCCGCGCTCAAGTCCGCCGATCGCGGCCAGCTACGCCTCCAGGTCATGCTCACTCCCGGCACGACGACGCCCGACGCGCCCGAGTGGTTGCGGCACCCCGTGCGGGTGGGCAACAACCTGGTGAGCACCATCGACGAGGCGGACGCCGGCCGCGGGATCTCCTGGGCGGTCGACCTGATGGGCGACGGCACAGCCGAGGAGTACGCGCTCGGCGCCACCACGCTCGAGGACGTGTACATCCGGCTCACCGGCCACACCTCCGATGAGGACGCGAGCGCCGCATGAGCGTCCTTGCGGCTGCGCCGCCGACGGCGGCCGCCACGACCCGTTCGGGCCTGCCGTACTGGCTGGCCGGCTACCGGTCGATGCTCGCCTGGCACCTGTCCAGCCTGCGGATGTGGCTCGGCATCCTGGCCGTGGTCCAGGTGCTCTCCGGGGTCGGGTTCGTGCTCGGGTTCGCCCTGTTCTTCGACGAGATCCCGCTCCAGGCCGCCCTGTTCGTCTCGACCGGGGTGCCGGTGATCAACCTGGTGATGCTCGGGCTCGTCCTCGGGCCCCAGCTGGTCGCCGACCAGAAGACCTCGCAGAGCTACGAGTTCATCCGGTCGCTGCCGGTGCCGCACACGGCCTCCGCGGCGGCCTGGTACACGGTCTGCGTGCTCGGCGGCCTGCCCGCCGTCGTCGTCTCGCTCGCGGTGGCGGCGCTGCGGTACGACGGCCTGCCCCTGGCGATCGGCGCCGACGTCGTGCCCGCGATGCTCCTGACCGCCTTCACCGGGACGATGCTCGGCCACGCGATAGCGCACGCGATCTCGAGCCCGATGGTCACCCGCTCCATCACTCAGCTCATCGTGTTCGGGATCTTCGGCGCGACCCCGATGCTCTTCCCGATCGAACAGATGCCCGCCTGGCTCGGCTCGCTGAACTGGTGGCTCCCGTTCCGGCACATGGCCGACGTGATCCGCGCGTCGCTGACCGACCTGCCGTACCCGGACCTCGCGATCTCGTACGCGGTGCTGATCGTCTGGGCTGTCGTAGCGGGGACGCTCGCGGTCCGAGCCCTGGGGAGGCGGCGATGACCACGGCCGTCCGAACGCTCGAGACCGGCTCGGGGGCCGCCCTGAGGCGGGGCCCCGCCAACTGGTGGCACGGCTTCCGCCTGATGCTCCGGATGGAGTACATCGGCACGCGCCAGTTCGCCGCCGTGATCGTGGTGGTCCAGTTCATGATGGGCGCCGGCATGGCGGTGATGTACGGGTTCTTCTACCCGGAGATCACCCCGACGACGGCGCTGTACATCACCACCGGCATCCCGGTGCTGGCGCTCGTGCCGATGGGCTTTGTGATCGTGCCCGGCGGGATCGGGGAGCAGCGGATGTCGGGCAGCTTCGACTTCATCTGGTCCCTGCCCGTGCCGCGGAGCGCGCAGATCTCGGCGATGTTCGTGATGTACTCCTCGCTCGCCCTGCCGGGCACCGTGCTGGCGCTGTTCGTCGCGATGTGGCGGTACGGCGTGACGCTCCAGGTTTCGCCGCTGATCGTGCCGGCCGTGCTGCTCGCCGCGATCATGTCCGTCGCCGTCGGGTCCGGGATGGCGATGGCGATCACCAACCCGATGATCACGAACCTGATCTCCAACGCGCTGATCTTCGTGGTGATGCTCTTCACGCCGATCGTGTACCCGGCGTCCAACCTGCCTTCGTGGCTCGTGGGCGTCCACGAGGTGCTGCCGTTCCACCACATGACCGTGCTGATCCGCGCCGGCCTGACCGAAGACCTGGTCTCGGGCACGACGACGTCGTTCCTCGTGCTGGGCGCGTGGGCGGCGGCGGGGACCGCGGTCACGGGCTGGGTGGCGCGGCGCCGGGCCTAGGTTCACCCCGCCCGGGCCGCCGTGCACCGCCGGACCGCCACTACGCTGCGCAGCGGCGCCGTTTCCGAGCGCCGCCGGAGCGAGGAGGGCCTAAGTGCATCAGGACCCCGTCTCCGGGTACCCGCCGACCCCCGGCCTGCCTGCGACCGAACACCCGGGCGGCCGTCACGGGCGGCGCAGACGGGGCAGGGGCTGGGCCTTCGGCGCTGTGTTGCTCACCGTCGCCGTCGTCGCGGGTGTCCTGTTCGCCGACGGCCGCCTCGACCCGATCCTCGATCTGCTCGGTGCCGGCCGCTCCCCCTCCGAGACAGCCGAACCGACCGCAGCACCGGGCGAAGTCGACCTGCGGCCGCTGTTCGAGGAGCTGAACACCGCGCTCGCCCGACAGGACCGGGCGAGCTTCTTCGCCCACGTGACCGGCGACGCCGTCGGCCCGCTGGAGTTGTGGTGGGACAACATGGACCTGCTCGGCTGGAGCACCGCGGCCATCGTCTACGCATCGACCGAGGACCGACAGGTGTCGGCACCCGCGGGTGAGATCGAGGTGTTCCTGGGCTCGGACATGGGCTACCCCCAGCGCCAGCGCGACTCGCAGGCCATCACCACGACCGGGTTCCCGTACGAGGCGATGGTCGACGTCACCGGACCCGAGCCGATGATCACCGGGTGGGCCGCGGCGCACAGCGTGCGGCCCTGGGATGTGGCGCCGCTGGCGGTGGTCGTCGGCGAGGGCGTCGTGGTGGCCGGGCTGCCCGAGGAGCGGGACTACCTGGAGGGCCTCGTACCGGTCGCCGAGGAGGCCTCGGCGTGGACCCGGTCGGACTACGTGCTCCAGCGTGGCCAGGCGCCGCCGAGCGCCGGGTTCCTGGTCTTCGGCACCGCGGATCCCGCGACCTTCGAGTCCTGGTTCCGGGGCGAGGCGGCCGAGCCGTGGGTGATGGAACCCGCCGCCATCGCGGTGCCGGGGAGCCTGCCCCGGGCGGACACGCCGGGCCTGGACCCCAGACTGGCGACGGGGGACTGGCCCTCGGGCGGGTTCGTGTCGATCGGGCCGGCCGGGCTGGGGCCCGACGACGCGGTGGCCGGCCTCCTGGTGCACGAGTTCGCGCACGTCGTCCAGTCCGTCGACACCCCGGTGCGAACGGTCTCGCCCCCGCTGACCACTCTCGAGGGCTGGGCGGACTTCCAGCTCCTCCGGTTCGCGAACGGCGGGGAGTACCCCAGCAGCGGGCCGGTTGCCGAGTACGTGCGGTCCTGCGTGTCCGGGCCGCCCGTCGTACCGACGGACACCGACCTGCGGAGCGCCGACTCGCGGTGCGCCTACGCCGTCGCGTCCACGCTCTTCGCCTACGCCGAGCTGTCCGGGATCCCGGCGATCGACCTCATCGACGAGGGCGCCAGGCATGGGCTCTCGCCGTTCGACGCCGCACAACGCCTCGGCGTGCCGATGTCGGAGGACGACTGGGCCGCCTGGGTGCTCGCAACCTTCGGGTAGCCCGCGGCTCCTCCGGGACGACCGGAGCGTCCGGCAGGGCGCTGGTCATCTCCGCGTGTCATGTGAAGGTCCCGACCGCGGAGTCGGCCAAGCTCTAGCCAGCAGCGCCCACGGGATCGAGACTTGGGTGTGGCCGAGTACGAACCTCCCCCTACCGCTCCCACCGTTCGACGTCGAAGGGGGGCGAGGTCTTTCGCTCAGGTCCCAGCGGACGTGCTAGTTCAACTCGAAGCGGGTTCAAGCCCCAGCGCGAACCATGTCGAGCAGATGGCCATCTCGATGCCAAACCTCTTCCTCAACGCCTTCCCGGGCGTCAAGTTTGACGCCCGCCGCTTTGACACTCGGTTCCTCGACCGGATGGCGACGGGCGGAGTTCTGCTCGCCGAAGCGTTCGGGGTGGATGCGCCGTTCCTCGCCGCGAATTCGGCCAGCGACACCGTCCGCGGTTGGGGCGCCTTCGCTACCCGGCACTCCGCCACCTCACTGGAACACCAGCTGGACTTGTTGCGACGATTCGCAGGTGACGACCACTTTGCGGTACGTCCCGAGTTCGCTCATTTGCCTTGGTGCGTGACGCCGCGGCCGAGGATGGCGG
>CAYGGX010000119.1:0-4858 GCA_964349585.1 uncultured Actinotalea sp. | reverse complement strand
CGAAGTTGTACAGCTCGTCGGGGGCCACCGCGTTGACCAGGCGGGCAAGACCGGCATGATCTGCCAGGTCGCCGGAGTGCAGGTGCAGGCTCGGATACCGCTTCGCGACAACCGCCGTGAGGGTGTCGCCGTAGTGCACCAGCCCGTGCACCTCGGCACCCTGATCGAGCATCTGCTCAACCAGGTAGCCGCCGTCCTGCCCGGTGACGCCGGTTATCAGGACCCGGGTCATTGCTCAGCGCCCGAGGAGCGCGCGCTGCTCAGCGACGTCGTTCTCGACCATCATCGTGATCAGCTCTTCGAAGCCGACCTTGGGCTCCCAGCCGAGGACCTCACGGGCCTTGGCGGGGTCGCCGATGAGCAGATCCACCTCGGCCGGCCGCATGAAGGCCGGGTCCTGCCGCACGTACCCGGACCAGTCGTCGATCCCAACCGCGCCGAACGCGACGTCCAGCAGCTCACGGATGGAGTGCGTCTCCCCGGTGGCCACCACGTAGTCGCCCGGCTCGTCCTGCTGGACCATGCGCCACATGGCGTCGACGTAGTCCCCTGCGAAGCCCCAGTCCCGCTTGGCGTCGAGGTTGCCCATCACGAGCCCTTTCTGGGCGCCGAGTGTGATCCGGGCGACCGCCTGGCTGACCTTGCGGGTCACGAACTCCGGGCCTCGCCGGGGGGACTCGTGGTTGAACAGGATCCCCGAGGACGCATGCATCCCGTAGGACTCGCGGTAGTTGATGGTCATGTAGTGCCCGAACACCTTCGCGACGCCGTACGGCGAGCGCGGCCAGAGCAGGGTGGTCTCGCGCTGCGGAACCTCCTGCACCTTGCCGAACATCTCCGAGCTCGAGGCCTGATAGAACCGCACCTTCGACGTGTCGCCGTGTGCGTTCAGGCGCACCGCCTCAAGGATGTTGAGGACGCCCTTTCCGGTCACGTCGGCCGTCAGCATGGCGTTCTCCCAGGAGTACGCCACGTAGGAGATCGCCGCGAGGTTGTAGACCTCGTCGGGATCGGCACCCTCCACCGCGCGCAGCAGGCTGGACAGGTCCAGCAGGTCGCCCGTCAGCAGCTTGACGTCCGGAACGGTCTCGCGGACCAGGTCGAGCTTGGGGTTGTTCTGCCCGCGGATGAGGCCATAGACCTCGTAGCCCTTGGCGAGCAGGTGCTCGGACAGGTAGAGGCCGTCCTGGCCCGTGATGCCGGTGATCAGTGCGCGCTTCATGGTTCCTCGTCTGCCGGGGAGGCCTCAAGCCAGTGAACGGGTCGGGTGCGATCTTAGTCGGGAAGCCTCCGCCCCACGACGACTCAGCGCCGGTACTGGATCGCCTTGATCCGCTCGAGCTGCTCCTCGAGCAGCACCCGATTGGTGCGCAGCAGGTCGGAGATCACCCCGAGGGCGAGGGAGAGCAGCGACGCGACGGCCATGATCGCGCCGAAGATCAACGACTGGATGTTCCCGGATGTGTCGCCCCCGATGAGCCAGAGCACGAAGAAGCGCAGCAGGGGGATGGCCGCCAGGACCCCGAACAGGATGGTGAGGGTGGCGAAGATCACGTACGGCTTGTACATGAGGTAGCTGCGAATGATCGCCGAGCCGGACTTCGCCATGTGATGGAAGGAGTTCTTGAACAGCCGGGACTCTCGGGTCTTGGCGTTCGTCACGACCGGGATGCTTGCGATCTCCAGCCGCTTGTTGCCCGCCTGGATGATGGTCTCCATCGTGTAGCTGAACTGCGTCATCACGTTGAGCCGGAGCAGGGCGGACCGGGAGTAGGCGCGAAAGCCGCTCGCAGCGTCCGGCAACCGCGTGCTGGCCGCCCGGTTGACCACCCGGCTGCCGAAGCGCTGCATGACCCTCTTGAACCCCGAGAAGTGGGCGATCGTGTGGGTCTGCCGATCGGCGATGACGATGTCCGCCGCACCGGCGATGATCGGCTGGACGAGGTCACCGATCCGATCCTGTGGGTACTGGTTGTCGCCGTCGGTGTTCACCACGATGTCCGCGCCGTGCGTCAGGGCATAGTCGACCCCGTCCCGGAACGCGCGGGCCAGGCCCATCGTTCGGGTGTGGTGCACGAAGTGCCGTACGCCGTGGGCGCGGGCCACCTCCAGCGTCCGGTCCGTCGACCCGTCGTCGATGACGAGGATCTCGATGTGGTCCACGCCGTCGATCTGGGTCGGGATCGATGCGAGCACGGCAGGGAGGGTCTCCTCCTCGTCAAGGCAGGGGATCTGGACGAAGACCTTCATGAACTCCCCGTGGGCAAGGCGTCGGCGGCACGGGGCGCACACTGGTCGGTCAGCGCGAGCCCCCTTCAGCCGGAACGCTACCGTCCCCGCTCACCGCGTCCGTCCCGGAGGAAGGGGTCGACACCGCTGCGTCGCCCGGTCGGGTGGGGCGTGGCGCCCGACAGGTCGCCGGTAGGCTCGGATTCCCGGTCACCAGGCCGTGCAGCCGAATCAAAGGATGAGCAGTGACCCGTCCTGTCGTCGCGGTGGTGAGCACCCGACAGGTTCTCCGCGGCGCCAGGGCAACCGTTCGAGCGGTGGTGGACGCCATGCCCGCCGCGACGATCGCCGTGCTCGACGTCGACGGGTCGTACGTCCCCGTCGCCGAGGAGTCGGTGCACTCCGCTGGCGACGTGGGGATGGCCGTACCGCAGCTCCACCTCGCCGCCGCCGGCCTGCCGCACGACGTCCTCGTCGCGTCCCTCCAGCCCGCCCTGATCCGATCGATCCAGTCCGCCGTGCCGGATGCCTCCGCAACCATCCTCGTGCTGTCGGCAGGGGTCCTGCTGCTCCGCGCCCCCACCCAGATGCTGGAGGGCGCCGAGCAGCACGGCGTGTGCCTCATTGCCCGGAGCACGGAGCCCCTGCCCGACGACGGGCTCTGGCCGGGTCCCGCCGACACGGCCCGGGTGGGTGCGTTCGCCACGTCGATGGTGGCGCTGCGCGGACCGCAGCGAGGGCTGCTCGAGCTCTGGGAAGGTGCCCGCCAGCGACCACCTGCCACGCACACCCGGTGGCTCGACGACGCGGCGGCCCGGGTCCGGCACCACCTGCTGCACGACCCCGCCGTGCTGCTCTCGCCCTGGAACCTGACCCGGGAGCACCGGTTCGACGGCGGGTCCGGCCTGCTGCTCGACGGGCGCCCCGTCTCCGGCCTGGACCTCAGCGCCATGGATCCCGACCGGCCCTGGCTGCTGGACGCCGCCGCGCCACTTGAGCCACGGGGCCGCCTCAGTGACCACCCGAACCTCGCCAGCGCCGTGCGCCGCCTGGTCACGGAGTTGGCGGACGACCCCGAGGACGGCTCGCCACCGCGCGGCTGGGACATGACGAGTACCAACCTGGGGATCCCGGTCGACGGCCCGATCCGCGAGCTGTACCGGCCGGTTGCCACGGGTGTCGCGCAGGTGCCCCTCCCACCCGATCCGTTCGACCCGGCAGCCGCCGATGCCCTGCGGGCCTGGCTCACCGGCGCCCGCCCGACCCCGTACCTGCTCGCCGCGCGCCGCGTGCGGCCCGACCTGCGTCGCGCCTTCCCGAACGTCCCGGGACGGGACACCCGTCGACTGCTCCGCTGGGCGCAACGGCACGGCCGCCAGGAGGGTCTCCCGGCCGAGCTGCTCGGCCTGCCCGCAGGGGGGACACCCGCCCCCCGCAGGCGTCATCCCCCGACGGTGGCCAACCGCCGGCCGGGGGCAACGGTGGTCGGCTACCTGCGTGGCGAGCTCGGGGTCGGCGAGTCCGCTCGCCTCATGGTCACTGCCCTCCAGGCGGCCGGCGTCCCGCACGCGACACTGCCCGTGGACCATGGCCTGACCAGCCGTCAGCGGCCGCCGGAAGGTGCGCAGACGCCCAAGCCACGCTTCGCCACCAGCCTGATCTGCGTCAACGCCGACCTCACACCCCCCGTCGTCGCACAGGCTCGTGCGGCTCTGACGGGGAGCTACCGCATCGGCATGTGGTACTGGGAGGTCGAGGACTTCCCTCCCGCTCAGCACGGGGGCTTCGCGCACGTGGACGAGGTGTGGGTCGCCACCGAGTTCATCCGCGGTGCGATCGAGCCGCACGCCCCGGTGCCGGTCCGCACGATCACACCGCCGCTACCGCAGCGTGGACCGGACCCCACCCTCACCCGTGCCGACGTCGGGCTCCCCGAGAGCACGGTCTTCCTCTTCTCCTTCGACTTCCTCAGCACGGCCGAGCGCAAGAACCCGTGGGGGCTGATCGACGCGTTCCGGCGGGCGTTCCGCCCCGGCGAGGGCCCAGTGCTGGTGATCAAGTCGATCAACGCACGGGAGCGTCCGGCAGATGCCGAGCGCCTGCGCCTCGCCGCTGCGGGCCACCCCCACGTCGTTCTCCGCGAGGACTACCTCGAGCCCGCCGGCCGCGACGCGCTGGTTGCCCACTGCGACTGCTACGTCTCGCTGCACCGCAGCGAGGGACTTGGGCTGACGATGGCCGAGGCCATGACCTGGGGCAAGCCTGTGATCGCCACCGGGTACGGCGGAAACCTTCAGTTCATGACGGAGCGGAACAGCTTCCTCGTGCCATGGACACCGGCGACCATCCCCGCGGATGCGGCGCCCTACCCCGCCGACGGTACCTGGGCCGAGCCGGACCTCGACGCAGCCGCCCGCGCCATGCGGGAAGTGCTGGAGCGGCCCGACATCGCCGCGGCACGGGGCGCGCAGGCCGCTCGAGACATCGCCGCGCTGCACTCCCCGCAGGCCGCGGGGGCACGGATCGCCGCCCGGCTTGCGGACATCTACGAGCGCCCTCGGGGCAACCTACCCGCGCGCACCCTGCGGGTCGCCCAAGACCTGGTGCACCGGATGCGCGGGCAGTGGTG
>CAYGGX010000118.1:0-5000 GCA_964349585.1 uncultured Actinotalea sp. | reverse complement strand
CCGGCCTCCTTGCGCTGCCGGGCGGTGATCGGCGCCGGCGCGCCGGTGAGCGGGTCGTAGCCGCCGCCGGACTTGGGGAACGCGATGACGTCCCGGATGGACTCCGCATCGGTGAGCAGCGCCACGATCCGGTCCCAGCCGAAAGCGATCCCGCCGTGCGGCGGCGCCCCGTAGCCGAAGGCCTCGAGGAACCAGCCGAAGCGCTCGGCGACCTCCTCGGCCCCGAGACCCATCATGTCGAACACCCGCTGCTGCACGTCCTGGCGGTGGATACGGATCGAGCCGCCGCCGATCTCGTTGCCGTTGCAGACGATGTCGTAGGCGTACGCCAGTGCGTTGCCCGGGTCGGACTCGAACGTGTCCAGCCACTCCGGCTTGGGCGACGTGAAGGCGTGGTGCACCGCCGTCCACGAACCGCCGCCGACGGCGACGTCGTCGTCCTCGCCCGTCGGCTTGAACATGGGTGCATCGACGACCCAGACGAACGACCACGGCTCGGTGATAAGGCCGTCCCGGAGGGCGATCTCCACCCGGGTGGCGCCGAGCAGGGCGCCCGCCTCAGCCGGCTTGCCGGCCGCGAAGAAGACCGCGTCCCCGGGCGCCGCCCCGGCCGCCGCCACGAGCCCCGCGCGCTCGGCGTCGGAGATGTTCTTCGCCACCGGGCCGGCCAGCTCGCCGTCGTCCCCGACCGTCACGTACGCGAGCCCGCGCGCACCGCGCTGCTTGGCCCAGTCCTGCCACGCGTCGAAGCCGCGGCGCGGGGTCGCGGCGCCACCCGGCTGCACGACGGCGCCGACGTAGGGGGCCTGGAACACGCGGAACGGTGTGTCGGCGAAGAAGTCGGTCAGCTCGGTCAGCTCCAGCCCGAACCGGAGGTCCGGCTTGTCGGTGCCGTACCGGGCCATCGCGTCCGCGTAGGTCATCCGCGGGATCGGCGTCGGGATCGCGTACCCGATCAGGTCCCAGAGGGCGACCAGCACCTCCTCCGCGACCGCGATCACGTCGTCCTGCTCGACGAAGCTCATCTCCACGTCGAGCTGGGTGAACTCGGGCTGCCGGTCCGCCCGGAAGTCCTCGTCCCGGTAGCAGCGCGCGATCTGGTAGTAGCGCTCCAGGCCGCCGACCATCAGCAGCTGCTTGAACAGCTGGGGCGACTGCGGCAGGGCGTACCAGGACCCGGGGGCCAGGCGCGCCGGCACGATGAAGTCGCGCGCCCCCTCCGGAGTGGAGCGGGTCAGCGTCGGGGTCTCCACCTCGATGAACCCCTGGGCGTCGAGGACCCGGCGGGCGGCCGCGTTCACCTTCGCCCGCAGCCGCATGGCGTGCGAGAGGACCGGCCGGCGCAGGTCGAGGTAGCGATACCGCAGGCGCGCCTCCTCGCCCACCTGCTCGTCCAGCGCAGTCGACACCTGGAACGGCAGGGCGGCGCTCTCGTTGAGGACGACGACGTCGCTCGCGGTCACCTCGATCTCGCCGGTCGCCAGGCCGGGGTTCTCGTTGCCCTCCGGGCGCCTGCCGACCTCACCGGTGACGCGGAGCACGTACTCGTTGCGCAGCCCGTGCGCGACGCCCTCGTCCCGGATCACGACCTGCGCTACGCCGGATGCGTCCCGGAGGTCGATGAACGCCACTCCCCCGTGGTCGCGACGCCGGTCGACCCACCCGGTCAGTGTGACGGTGGTCCCGATGTGCTCGGCTCGCAGCGAGCCGGCGGTGTGGGTGCGCAGCACGGAGGTCCTTCCGGTCAGGCGGGGCATGATGGCGCGCGGCTCGACAGTGCGCCGGGTCGAGTCTAGTGGTGGGTCCTACGCCCCCGACGCGCCGCCGGTGGGCGCCGACGGGACCACCCTGGGCCACCAGTCCTCGGCCGGCGGCTCCCAGGTCGCCGGGTCGGCCGGCACCTGCTCGCCGCTGCGGATGTCCTTGACCTCGTCGGCGGCAGGCCCGCCGTCGGGTGCGCCGGGCGACGCCGGGAACCACACGAAGGGGATCCCCCGCCGATCGGCGTGCCGGATCTGCTTGCCGAGCTTCGCCGCGGACGGCGCTACCTCGACCGGGATCCCCCGCGCCCGCAGGGCGTGGGCCACCCGCTCGCTCTCGGACCGGACCTCCTCGGAGATCACGGCCACGACGACGGCACTGGGCACGGCCCGGGTGGCGCGCACCAGCCCGGCACCGATCAGGCGCGAGACGAGGCGGGTCACACCGACCGAGAGCCCGACGCCCGGGTACGTCGTCGTGCCGTCGGAGGCCAGCGAGTCGTACCGCCCGCCCGAGCAGACCGAACCGAGGTCCTCGTGGCCCACCAGCACCGCCTCGTAGACCGAGCCGGTGTAGTAGTCGAGCCCCCGGGCGATCTTGAGGTCGGCCGTGAGCACTCCCGGTGCCCGCTGCGCCGCCGCGTCGAGCAGTGCGGCCAGCTCGGCGCAGCCGGCGTCCAGGAGCGGTTCGGCGATCTGGTTGCGGGCGGCGAGGGCGAGCACCTCGTCGACCACTGACCGATCGGAACCGTTGATGCCCGCGAGGTCGAGCAGCGCTGCCGACTGCTCGGCCGAGGCGCCCGCCTGGGCGGCAAGCAGCTCCGACACGCCGTTCGGCCCGATCTTGTCCAGCTTGTCGATGGCCCGCAGCACGGCGTCCGTGTCGGTCAGCCCGAGCCCGCGGGCGAAGCCCTCCAGCACGCGCCGGTTGTTGACCAGGATCCGCACCGGAGGCACCCCGACCTCGGCGAGCGCCGCAAACGCGTCGGCGATCACCATCGGGAGCTCCACCTCGTGGTGGTACGACAGGTCGTCGACGGCCACCACGTCGACGTCGGCCTGCACGAACTCGCGGAACCGCCCGTCCTGCGGCCGCTCCCCTCGCCACACCTTCTGGATCTGGTATCGCCGGAAGGGGAAGGCCAGCCGGCCGGAGTTCTCCAGCACGTAGCGGGCGAAGGGCACCGTCAGGTCGAAGTGCAGCCCGAGCCGACTCCCCCGACCAGACTCGCCGGCGTCGTCGTCCTCGGCCGCGCCCTCCTGGAGCCGGCGCAGCACGTAGACCTCCTTGGACGTCTCGCCCTTGCGCAGCAGCTGGTCCAGCGGCTCTACCGAGCGCGTCTCGACCCCGGCGAAACCGTGCAGCTCGAACGTCCGACGCAGCGTGTCGAGGACGTGCTGCTCCACTACCCGCCCGTCGGGCAGGTACTCCGGGAACCCGGAGATCGGGGTGGGGCGGGCCATGGGTGCGTCCTCTCGTTCAGCGGGCGGCGCGCAGGTACGGGTTGTCGGCAAGCTCGGCGGCGATCGTCGACGCCGGACCGTGCCCGGGCAGCACCTCGGTCTCGGGGCTCAGACGCGCCAGACGGCGCATCGTGGCCTCCATCGCGGACGGGTCGCCGCCCCGCAGGTCCATCCGGCCGATCGACCCGGCGAACAGGACGTCGCCGGTCAGGGCGACGTCCGGACCGTCCCGGCCGGTGAGCAGGAACACGGTCGACCCCTCGGTGTGGCCCGGGGCATGCATCCCGGTCAGCCGCGGCCCTTCCGGCGCACCCAGCACGTGGCCGAGCTCCACGACGCCGTCGTCCCCGGCCGCGAACGCCTCCACCAGGCCGGGTCGCGGGGGCCCGGAGGCGACCCCTGCCATCTCCGCGATCTGGCCCCCGAGGGGCCCCAGCGTGCCGATCGGGTCGTCCAGCCGGTACTCGTCCTCGGCGTGGATCAGCACCGGGATCGAGTACTCCGCGGACACCTGCGCGGCGTCCCAGGTGTGGTCCAGGTGCCCGTGCGTGATCAGCACCGCGGTCGGCGTGCTGCGCGACTCGGTGACGGCTCGGCGCACGGCCTCGAACACCCCGCCGCCGGGGTCCACCACCACGCACCGGTCGGAACGATCGCTCACCACGTAGCAGTTGGTGCCGAGCAGTGGCGCCACGAGGGTCCTGATCCGCACCCGCCAAGCCTAGTGGGCGGCCCGACAACCGAGATCAGACCGTGACGTGGGCCGCCGCCAGGTCCGGGCAGGGCGCCGCGGGACTTGCCTAGACTGTGCGGGGCTCGGCGCTGCGCCCACAGCGCCAGGCGACAGATGGGAGCGCGAGGTGTCGAAGAACCGGGAGCGGGAGTACGCGCGGCGGCGCCACGAGAAGTGGCTGGCTCGCCAGGCCGCCGCCCGCGCGCGGCGTCGTCGTCGTCAGGTCGTAGCGGCCGCCGTGGTGGGAGTCCTCGCCCTGGTCGCCGCGATCATCGTCGTGATCGATGTGACCCGGCCCGAGCAGGTGGTCGACGACGGGACCACCGCCCCGACGCGCGACGTGCCGGACGCTTCGCTGGCCGAGGGCCGCACCTGGACCGTGGAGATGGAGACCAGCGCGGGCGCCCTCACGCTCGAGCTCGACGGCGCCGCGGCGCCACAGGCGGTCGCGTCGTTCGTCACGCTCGCCCGGGAGGGGTTCTTCACCGGCACCACCTGCCACCGCCTCACCACCACGGGCATCTTCGTTCTGCAGTGCGGCGACCCGACGGGGACCGGGAGCGGGGGGCCCGGCTACCGCTTCGGACCCATCGAGAACCCCCCGCCGGACGACGTCTACCCGGCCGGTACCCTTGCCATGGCGCGCGTGGGCGGCGACGGGCAGAGCATCGGCAGCCAGTTCTTCCTCGTGTACTCCGACTCGACGATTCCGTCCGACGCCGCCGGTGGGTACACCGTCTTCGGACGGGTGCTCGAGGGCATGGACCTGCTCCAGGAGATCGCCGCGGGCGGCGTCGTCCCGGACGGTGGGCAGACGCCCGCCATCGAGGTCACGATCGAGAGGATTGAGCTTCAGTGAGCGATCAGGAACCGACGGCGACCGCCGGGCCTTCCCCCGACCTGGAGGAGCCGCGCGAGGAGTCGACGACGGTTCCGGAGGATGCGGCGGCCGACTCGACACCCGGCGAGCCCGTCGAGCCCACAGCAGAAGCCGCACCCGAGCCCGTGCCCGAGCCCGAGCCCACCGAGCCCACCCCCCAGCC
>CAYGGX010000117.1:0-5031 GCA_964349585.1 uncultured Actinotalea sp. | reverse complement strand
TCACCGACGGGTCGGCACCCATGGCGCCCTCCATCGAGGCGGGCATGCACGCCAACATCTACCGGGTCCGCCCGGACGTGAACGCGATCATCCACACCCATCAGCCCTACGCCTCGGCGCTCGCCTTCCTGCGCCGCGAGATCCCGGCGCTGACCGACGAGCAGGTCCGCTTCCTCGGCAAGCGCGTCGCCATCGTCGACTACGCGCCGTCGGGAACCGGGTTCCTCGCGAAGAACGTGCAGAAGCAGGTGGCGGGCGGCGACAACGCCTTCATCATCGCCAACCACGGGATCGTGGCGCTGGGCACCGACCCCGACCGCGCCGTCTTCAGCATGGCGCTGCTCGAGAAGGTGTCGATCGCCTACCTGCTCAGCCTGCTCACCGAGTCGGGCAAGGTGTACACGATCCCGGCCTGGGTGCGGGAGATCGCCTTCACCAAGCTGCGCGAGGACTCCAAGCGGATCGGCGCGCAGATCACCGAGTCGATTCCCCCGGTCCGGGTCCCCGCAAGCGAGGAGCTTCCGAGCGCCGACGACGTCGCCGCGGGGCAGGTTGGCAAGGCGGAGCACCCGGAGGGACTGCCCGACGCAACGGAGCCAGAGTTCGGCTACGCCATCAGCGAGTACCCGGACGTCGACGACACCATGCGTCGTCTGAAGGCCCTCCTCGCCCAGCCCGTGCGGGGCCTGCGGCACGACGCCCTGCTCGACGTGCTCGAGTACTTCGACACGAAGTGCACCGCCAGCCGCGAGATCACCGACCGAGCCAAGGCGCGGATCCCGGGCGGGGTGCAGCACAACCTGGCCTTCAACTACCCCTTCCCGCTCGCGATCACCGCGGCGCACGGCGCGCACCTGACGGACCGGGACGGCAACACCTACATCGACTTCCTGCAGGCCGGCGGCCCCACGATCCTGGGCAGCAACTACGCGCCCGTGAACGAGCGGGTGGCCGAGGTGGTTCGCGACTCCGGTCCGGTAACCGGGCTGTTCCACGAGTACGAGCTCAAGCTGGCCGAGGTCATCCACCGGTACATGCCGCACATCGAGATGTACCGGTCGCTCGGCACCGGGACCGAGGCCGTGATGGCCGCGGTCCGGGCCGCGCGCGCGTTCACCGGCAAGAAGATGGTGCTGAAGGTCGGCGGCGCCTACCACGGCTGGTCCGACTCGATGGTGTACGGGCTGCGCGTGCCCGGCACCTTCCGGATGAACGCCAAGGGGATCCCGTTCGGCGCCACCAGCCACACCCGGGAGGTCTTCCCGAACGACCTGCGGGCGCTGAAGCGTAAGCTCGTCGAGAACCGGGCTCGCGGGGGGACTGCGGCCGTGATCGTCGAACCGCTCGGTCCCGAGTCCGGGACGAGGCCCGCCACCCGCGACTACAACGCCAGGGCGCGCGAGCTGTGCGACGAGTTCGGCGCCCTGCTCATCTTCGACGAGGTCGTCACCGGGTTCCGGGTCGGGATGGGCGGCGCCGCCGGGTACTTCGGCGTCATCCCCGACCTCACGGTGTTCGGCAAGGCCGTGGCGGGCGGTTACCCGATGGCCGGCGGCGTCGGCGGCCGGGCGGAGGTCATGGCCGTCTTCGGCGCCGGGATCGACGGCAAGTCCGGGTCCCACGTCCAGGTGGGGGGAACGCTGTCCGCCAACCCGCTGTCCTGCGCCGCCGGATACTTCGCAATCGAGGAGATGGCGCGGACGAACGCCCCCGTCGTCGCCGGGCGCGCCGGCGACCGTCTGGCCAGGGGGCTGCAGCGACTGATCGACGAGTACGGCCTGCCGTACGTCGTCTACAACCAGGGCTCGATCGTCCACCTGGAGTCCAGCGGGGTGATGCTCCTCGACATGCACCACCCGCGCAAGCTGTTCAAGGAGAAGGACCCGCGCAAGGTGCTGATCGAGCAGATGGGTGCCGCGTACGCCGCCCATGGCATCATCACGCTTGCGGGGTCGCGGCTGTACACCTCGATGGCCGACACCGACGCCGTCATCGACGACGCGCTGAGCCGGTTCGACGAGGTCTTCTCCCTGGTAGAGGGGGTCTAGTGCGGCGCAGAGCAGCGCGGCGGCCGTGAGCCGCGACCGCTACGTCGTCGGGGTCGATCTCGGCACCGGCGGGCCCAAGGTCGCCCTGATGCGCGTCGCCGGCGACCTGGTCGGACACGAGTCGGCGAAGGTGGGACTGATCCTGCAGCCCGGCGGCGGCGCCGAGCAGGATCCCCAGGCTTGGTGGGACGCCGTCGTCGGCTGTACGCGTCGGCTGCTGGAGCGTCACGACGTCGCCGCCGAGTCGGTGGCGGCGATCTGCATGAGCAGCCAGTGGGGCGGCCTGGTCCCGGTTGACGCGGCCGGCCGCCACCTGCACAACGCCGTTATCTGGATGGACGCCCGCGGCGAGGCGTACGCCCTGGCGCTGACCTCGGGCGGTCTAGAGGTGCCGGGCGCCGGCTACAACGCCCGGGCGCTGCGCCAGTGGATCAGCAAGACGGGCGGCGTGCCGTCCCGGTCGGGCAAGGACCCCGTCGGTCAGGCGCAGTGGCTGCGCCATCACCGGCCCGACGTGTACGCGGCGGCCGCCTACCTGCTCGACGTGCCCGAGTACCTCACGATGCGCCTCACCGGGCGCGCGGTGGCCGGGTTCGACACGGCCGTGCTGCGCTGGTGCACGGACAACCGTGACCCCTCGGCCGTCCGGTACGACGCCGCCCTGGCGCGCCGCTCCGGGTTCGACCTCGCCAAGCTCCCCGAGCTGGTCCCACCGGCCACCGTGGTCGGGACGCTCACGCCGGAGGCGGCCGCGGAGCTCGGCCTCGGCGAGCACGTCGAGGTGGTGGCCGGCACCGGTGACACCACGGCCGCGGCGATCGGCGCCGGTGCGGTGGAGGACTACGCGGCGCACCTGTACATCGGGACCTCGGCCTGGCTGAGCTGTCACGTGCCGTTCAAGCGCACCGACCTGATCCGCAATGTCGCGTCGCTGCCCGCCGTGGTGCCTGGCCGCTACTGGGTGGCGACCATCCAGGACGTGGCAGGGAAGGCCATCGACTGGCTGATCGACAACGTCTTCTACCCCGACGACGCCCTGGGGGAGACGACGCCCGCGCCGGACGACGCCCTCGACCGGCTGAACGCCCTGGCCATGACCTCGCCCCCCGGCGCAAACGGCGTCGTCTTCGCCCCCTGGCTGAACGGCGAGCGCACGCCCGTCGACGACCCGCACGTCCGCGGTGGCTGGGTGGGCGTCTCGCTCGAAACCACGCGCGCCGACCTGGTGCGGGCCGCGTTCGAGGGCATCGCCCTGAACGCCCGCTGGATGAAGGACGCGGTCGAGCGGTTCGTGCACAAGGAGCTGCCCGACGGCTTCCCGGCCCTCACATACGTCGGCGGCGGCGCCCAGTCGGACCTGTGGTGCCAGACGCTCGCCGACGTGCTCGGCTGCACCGTGCGCCAAGCCGCGGACCCTGTCCTGGCAAACGCCCGCGGGGCGGCATTCATCGCCGCGATCGGAATCGGGGAGCTGGCCTGGTCCGACATCCCGGGCCTTGTCCGCATCACCCGGACCTACCAACCGGACCCGACGGCCGCCGTCGTGCACGATCGCAACTACCTGACGCTCATCGACCTCTACCGGAAGACCAAGGGACTGTATCGGGTCCGGAAATGAAGGCGCACGACGACGTCGTCGGGCGGCCAGAAGGAGGAACGGTGAACCATCGCCTGTACGGGTACCGCTGGGTGGTGCTCGCCGTCTTCATGCTGGTCAACGTGACGATCCAGATCCTGTGGATCTCGTACGCGCCAATCACCGGGCCGGCGGCCGAGTTCTACGGCGTGTCCGACCTGCAGATCGGGCTGCTGGCGATGGTGTTCATGATCGCCTTCATCCCGCTGTCCCTCCCCGCGTCGTGGCTGATCGACACGTACGGGTTCAGGGTCGCTGTCGGTATCGGCGTGGTCCTGATGGGCGTGTTCGGGCTGCTGCGTGGGCTGGCCGGCGCCAACTACGGGCTGGTGCTCGCCGCCTCAATCGGCATCGCGGTGGCCCAGCCGTTCCTGCTGAACGCGTGGACGACGGTTCCAGCGAAGTGGTTCCCGATCGGCGGCCGGGCGACCGCCGTCGGGCTGGTGACGCTGGCGAACCTGGTCGGCACCGCGCTCGGGATGGTGCTCACGCCTTTGCTGATCGAGTCGATGTCCATCCCAACCGTCCAGCTCATCTACGGCGCCGTGGCGGCGGGCAGCTCGGTGGCGTTCCTGGTGCTGGCGCGCGAGCGGCCGCCGACGCCGCCCGGCGAGCCCGGGTCCGAGGTGCGCGCTCTGGCGCTCGACGGGCTGCGGCACGCCCTGCGCGTCAGGCCGTTCCTGCTGATGCTCGCCGTCGCGCTGATCGGCCTGGGGATCTTCAACGGCGTCAACACCTGGATCGAGAACATCATCCGGCCGCGCGGATTCACGCCGACCGACGCCGGGACGCTGGGTGCGGTCATGATCCTCGGCGGCCTGGTCGGCGCCGTCGTCATCCCGGCGCTGTCCGACCGCCAGCACAGGCGCCAGCGGTTCCTGATGATTGCGGTTGTCGGTGCCATCCCGGGCCTGCTGGGGCTGACCTTCGCCATCGCGGCGCCGCTGCTCCTCGCCTCCGGCTTCGTGCTGGGGTTCTTCCTGGTCAGCGCCCTACCGGTCGGCATGCAGTACGCGGCCGAGGTCACCTTCCCCACCCCGGAGGCGACCTCCAACGGGCTGATCCAGCTCTTCGGCCAGGGCGCGGTGGTGTTCGTCTACGTCATGGAGGCGATGAAGGGCGCGGACGGCTCGTTCACTCCGTCCCTGCTGTTCGCCGTCGGGCTCCTGGTGGTGGGCGCCGGGCTGGTGACCCGGATGCGTGATCCTCAGGTGATTCGGGACCGGGAGCTGCGCGAGGCGGGTGCGCCGGTCGCCTGAGGGTGCAGGGGGGTGAGCGGCGACATCGGGCGGGGTCAGAGACCGGCGTCGCGGACCTCGTCGCGCCAGCGCACCCACTGTGCCGCGA
>CAYGGX010000116.1:0-5034 GCA_964349585.1 uncultured Actinotalea sp. | reverse complement strand
CCCCGGCTCGTCGACCGGCCCCTGCCCGCCCTGCGCCGCCGCCTCAGGCCCTGACGCTGTGCCCATGCCGTCCAGCCTAGGCCCGCGTCCGGTCGCTCATCCCACGATGGGGGCCCACTCCACCTCCCGGACGACGGTGACGCCGGGGGCCGTGTAGTACTCGTCCTCGGCGATCACCCGATCGAGGGTCGCGGCGTCGGGCACGTCGAAGACGACGAACGCACCGGTGTCGTCGGCGAACGGGCCGGCCATGACGACTACGCCTTCCTCGCGCTGCCTCGCCACCAGCTCCCGGTGCGCGGGCCGGGCGGCCAGCCGCCGCGGGTCATCGGTCAATGCGAGCTCGAGCACGAACACGGCGGCCTCCTCGGGTCGGTCAGGGCGAGTCTGCCCGATCTCACCCGAGCACGTCCGCCAGGTCGAAGCGCACCGGCCGCTCCAGCTGGTCGTAGGTGCACGACGACGGGTCGCGGTCGGGACGCCAACGCACGAACTGGGTGGTGTGCCGGAACCGGGGACCCTCCATGTGGTCGTACCTGACCTCGACGACGCGCTCGAGACGCAGCGGCACGAAGCCGAGGTCCTTGCCTGCGTTCCACCGGCTCCCGGCCGCCTCGGTCGGGGTGCGGGTCCCGGTCTCCTGTGCCGCCTGGGTCCACGGATGGTCAGCGGCGTCGGCCGGCCCGACCACCAGCGGCTGAAGCTCACTGAAGAGCTCACGGCGCCTTGCCATCGGGAACGATGAGGTGACGCCCACCGACGCGAGCCGACCTGCGTCGTCGTACAGGCCGAGCAGCAGAGAGCCGACGGCGTCGTCCGCGTTCTTGTGGACCCGGTAGCCCGCCACGACACAGTCGGCGGTGCGCTCGTGCTTGATCTTGCTCATCACGCGCTTGTCCGGCTGATAGGTCAGCGCGGGGTCCTTCGCGATGATCCCGTCGAGCCCGGCGCCCTCGAACAGCGCGAACCACTGCCTGGCCGTGGCAAGGTCCGCGGTGGCCCGGGTCAGGTAGACGCCGGGCCCCCCGCCATCGATCGCGCGCTCGAGTCGGGCTCGCCGGTCGGCGAAGGGGTGGCCGGTGAGGTCGTCGTCGCCGAGCGCGAGCAGGTCGAACACGATGAGAACCGCGGGGGTCTCGCGGGCCAGGAGCTGGACGCGGGAGTCGGCGGGGTGGATCCGCTGCAGCAGCGCCTCGAAGTCCAGGCCCATCGCGTCCGCCGAAGCGACCACGATCTCCCCGTCTACGACGCACCGCTCCGGAAGCTCTCGACGGACCGCCTCGGCCACCTCGGGGAAGTACCTGGTGATCGGCTTCGTGTTTCGGCTGCCGATCTCGACGTCGTCGCCGTCCCGGAACACGATCGCCCGGAAGCCGTCCCACTTGGGCTCGTACACCTGGTCCGGCGGGATCTCACCCACCGCCTTCGCCAGCATCGGCTTGACGGGGGGCATCACGGGGAGATCCATCGGTCCAGTCTCACCCACCGAGGCGCCGCCATCCACCGCCGGGCGCCGACGACTTCCGGCCGGGCCACCCGCAACCCCGCGACACAGGCGCCCTGCTATCCGGGGATGGGTAGGGTCAACTCGCGGTCACCGCTTCGCTTGGGTGGCTCGGGTCCTGCGCGCTCCAGCCCCGGTGGCTCGGGTCCTGCGCGCTCCAGCCCCGGTGGCTCCGGTCCTGCGCGCTCCAGCCCCGGTGGCTCGGGTCCTGCGCGCTCCAGCCCCGGCGGCGTCCCCGCCGCGACCCGCCCGTCCGGCGTCGTCAGGACGTAGCGGACTCGCCGCGCACCCATCCCGACCTCGCCCGGATCGAGCGGGACACGCTCGATGCTGAGGTCGCGGCGATGGATCTCGTGGTGATGGAAGCAGCAGACCGCGACACCGTTCTGCACGGACGTCTCGCCGTCGTCGCGGTCCCACCAGTCGGCGTGGTGCACCTCGAGCCACCGGGGAGCCATCCCGCAGCCCTCCCAGACGCAGCCGGCGTCGCGGGCGATCACCCCCCGACGCTGGACGCCGGTATAGGTGCGTGCGGTGCGCCCCAGGTTGATCGGCTCCGACGCCGCATCGAGCACGATGCGGGTCAGATCGCAGTCGCACAGCGCCTTCGCGATCTCGGTGGCCGGTACGGGTGTCCCGTCCTCCAGCGTCACCGGCGGCGTGAAGGCGTCGGTCGCCGGCCTTGCCTCGCGCCTGGCGCGCAGCGCGACCCACGACTCCTCGGTCATCAAGAACGAGACGTGCGGTCGCTGGGCCGCGCCAGCCACGGTGTCCGGGAGCGACAGGATCTTGTCGGACATCGTCTCCAGCGCGTCGGCCTGGCGTTGCTCGAATGTGCGCTCGTCGTCGGCGCCGGGGCGAGGGCTGAACGCCTCGAGGGCGAGCCGCAACCGGTGCCCGGCCATCCGATCGAGCCGACCGTTGATCCGCGTCCCATCCGAGGCGTCGGCCAGGTGCAGGAACCGCACCGCCCGCTGGCTCTGGTGACCCCGCTCGAGCGCGTCGGCGTCGACCCCCGCTGCCCACCGCGCCATCGCAGTGTTGAACCGGCCCGCATCCAGGCGACGGGCCATGTCCAGCATCCGCTGCTGCCCCTCGGGCGAGCGCATCGCCCGTTGCACGGCTGGCGACCCGCCGGCCGTCCTGCCGACCACGTCCACGTGGGCGAGGCTCACCTCGCCGGCCGCCGTCGCCTCCCGAAGCCCGGGGACGGTGCCGAGCATCTCGGCACGACGCTCCTCGGCCGCGCCGGCACGCGCCCCCTCGCGCGACGTGCGCCCGCGCCACGCAGCGAAGGAGGGGTCGCCCGATCCAGCCCATGCCCCCGACTCGCGCTCCGCCAGCAGGAGGTCCGCCCGCACCGTTGCGAGCACGCCCGTCGCCCGGTCGACCTCGGCGAGGAGTGCTCGGCGCGCCGCACGATCGAGACCTCGAACCTCGGTGCGCACGGCGGCCAAGGAGGTGAGCGCCACCCGCAGGGCGTCGACGACTGCCGTCGCACTCGTCGTCGTCGCCATCCTCGTCTGCCCCTCGAACTGGTGTTCGAAAGCCTATCAGAGCAGGACAACATCGACAATTCGCCCACAGCGAACGTGGCCCAAGGGACGAGCGCCGCCGGATCTGCCGAAACCCTGCCGCCACCGCCGCGCGGACCCCTACGGTGCTCGCATGAGAGTTCGGGCGTCCGACGACGCGCTCCCCGCGGTCGCCCTCGCGCAGCGGCTCCGCGCCCTGCACGTCCCAGGCGAGCCGCTAGTCCTGGTGAACGTGTGGGACGTCGCCGGCGCCCGGGTGGTCGCCGCGGCCAGGGCTCGCGCGATCGCGACCGCCAGCTACGCGATCGCTGCCTCGCTCGGTCTCCCGGATGGCGAGGGAATGGCACTGGCGGACAACCTCGCCGTCGTCGGACGGGTGGCCGCCGCGGTGCGCGTTCCGGTGTCCGCGGACCTGGAGCGGGGATACGGCACGACGCCCGACGACGTCGCCGCGTCGGTCACGGCGCTGCTCGCTACCGGCGCGGTGGGCTGCAACCTGGAGGACTCCCTGGTGGGGTTGGGCGAGCCCGCCGACGGTTCCGGGCTGCGCGCCGTCGAGGATCAGGTCGAACGCCTCCGGGCGGCTCGCCGGGCCGCGGAGCGGGCCGGGGTCCCCCTGGTGCTCAACGCCCGGACGGACGTGATGGGTAGGGGCGGCTCGGTCGACGAGACGATCACTCGCGGGCTGGCCTACCTCGAGGCGGGCGCCGACTGCGTCTTCGTCGTCGGCACCGTCTCCCTTCCGGACGTCCGATGCCTGGCCGACGCGTTCGGGGGCAGGCTGAACGTGCTCGGCCGCCCGGGCATGGCGACGATCGGGGAGCTGGCCGCGGCGGGCGTCTGTCGGGTCAGCATCGGCTCGTCGGGCATCGGGATCACGCATGGCGGGTTGCACCGCGCCGCCGGGCAGCTGCTTGCCCGGGGCGACTACCTGGCGGATCAGAGCTTCGCCTTGCCGCGCTGACCGGCCGCTGCCGCTGCCGCGCTGAACGTGCTCCGCTGATCCCGCCGCGCCGACCTCGCGGCTCAGTCGCCGTCCCGGTCGCGACCGCCCCACCACCAGGGCTTCTTCTCCGCCTGAGCGGCCTCGCGTTCGGCGGCCTCGGCCGCGGCGGCCTCCGCGGCGGCGGCGGCCTCCTCCGCCGCCTGGCGCTCGGCGAGCTCGCGCGCCAGGACGGCCTCCTCGTGCGACCGGCGAAGGACATCGGCCGACAGGAAGTACGCCTCGAAGGCTTGCCGCGTGGTCGCGTCGAGCTCGGGGACCTCGCCGAGCGCGGCGAGCGCGGCGACCGACGCCGCAAAGCGCTCACGACTGTCGCCGTACGCCTCCGGCGTCGCGCCCAGCGTCGCCGGTGCAGTGCCCTCGGCCACCTGGATCGCCGTCCCGATCGTCGAACGGAAGGCGACGACGGCGTCGTCGAGCGCATCAGCCCGATCGGCCGCTTGACGGCCCACGACCGGTAGCCGATCGAGCTGTGCGGCGACCCTCTCGCGCAGGTCGGCGCGGTCCGCCGCGTTCGCGGCGATGAACGCGTCCGGTAGGCCGGAAAGGTCGGCGAGCGCGGCCGGAAGCCTGGGCTCCACCACGGGCTCGGCCACCAGGGCCTCGAGCTCCGCTGCGGCGGTCGCCACGGCCGCAACGGTGTCATCGGACAGGTCGGCGGCTCTGGGCGCCACCGCCTCGGCCAGGCCGGCCGCGTAGGTGGCCAGCGGCCGGTTCGTCTCGACCGCTTCGGCCAGGACGGCGACGTCGGTCCGCGCCGCCTCTAGGGCCGCGGAAAGCTCCGCGGCGGCGAGCGAGCCTTCGGCGCCCACGCGTTGGCTCGTGACGGTGCGGACCACGAGCGTCGTCCCGGCCACGAGCACCAGCACGCCGAGTGCGGCGAGCACCAGCAGGGTCCGGGGCGACCACGCCGCGGCCTCGGGCAGGGCCCGGCGGGACGAGACGTACACCGTGCGCCCGGGGTGCAGGACGGGGGTTCGCCGGGGGAGGCG
>CAYGGX010000115.1:0-5036 GCA_964349585.1 uncultured Actinotalea sp. | reverse complement strand
CGGCCGGTGAGGTTACGTGCCCGGTCGACCTGCCGAACTGCATCGTCACCGTCGACGACCCCGGATCACCGGGTGGCACGACGGGAGCGCCGGTGTCCCAGCCTCCGTCGAACGGCGGCGAGCGGGTCTGCTGGCTGCCCTACCGCGGAGAGGCCGTCGACTGCTACGACGAGAACTGGGGCTGGTTTAGCAACCTCGACACCTGCCACTACCGCCTTCGCGACCCTCAGCCTCCGGCGACCGACCCGATCTGGCAGGGGCGTCACCCCGAAGGCGCGATCTACGTCGTCACGTGCCTGGACACGGTGTCCCCCGGAACCAACGGTGGCTGGGTTTGGCGCGCCACACCGCCGGACGGATTCGGCGCGGCCTCGGTGACACCCGGTGAGCTCGCCCAGCGGGCTGTCGACCAGATGGCGCTCACCGGACCCGCGATCGGCATGACGGTCGAAGGCGGCGAACTGGGTCTGGTGGGAGTCCCCGTATGGCTCTGGACCCAGGTCACGCCCACCACCTGGGGCCCAAGTACGGCCACAGCCGCGGTACCGGGGTTGGCCGTGACCGCCACCGCGCAGGCGATCCAGATCGTCTGGGACATGGGCGACGGCACCAGGTTTGCGTGCACCAACCCGGGCACTCCCTACATCGCCGGCGAGGTGCACTCGCCGACGTGCGAGCACACGTACACCTGGCCCTCGATCGCCCAACCCGGCGAGGCGTACACCGTCACCGGCACCACGACGTGGTCGGTGTCGTGGTCCGGCGGCGGTACCAGCGGGACCTTGACCGTCACCCGTACAGCGCAGACATCGGTGCGCATCGGCGAGCTGCAGGTGCTCGTCTCCGGCTGAATCGGTGCCCCGGTTGGGGCGAGAGCGTCATCGGAGAACACCATGGCGACCAGCAACCTCATCACCGCCCGGCGCCGGTCCTCAGAGTCCGCAGGTTCGGGCCACGAGCCCGTCGGCGTTCGGCCGCAGATGATCGCCCCCACACGGCAGCGACGGCGGGCCGGTCTCATTGCCGCCGCCGTCCTTCTGGCGCTGCTCGGCGCCATGGCCGCCACCACCATCGGCGCCAGCCTCAGCGACCGGCAGGACGTCCTCGTTCTCGTGCGGGACGTGCCCTTCGGTGCGGTGATCACGGCCGACGACGTCGCCGTCACGGCCGTAGCCGTAGAACCGGAGATCGATGTGGTCGCCGCCGCCGCGCTCGACGACGTGGTTGGCAGCGTCGCCGCCGGTGACCTGTTGGCCGGTGGACTGCTGAGCAGCGGCATGTTGCGCGAGGCCGCACCACCGGAGGCCGGCCAGGTCCTCGTGCCGATCGCGGTCCCCGCCGACCGTCTGCCTGCCGGAGGGCTCGTCGCGGGTGCGCACCTGGAGGTCGTCGACACACCCAGGTCCCGTGCCGTTGCCGAGGGCGCGGCTCCGCAGACCACACCGCGAGCGTTCACCGTCGAGGTGATACGACTCGGTCAGCCTGACGTCAACGGGGTGTCGGTGCTCGACGTCCTCGCCGAGCAGGGTGACGGCCGCGCCCTCGCAGCGCTCGTCGCGACGGGGGAGTTCGCGCTGGTCCTGCTCGCGGAGGGGACCGACGGATGAGCCTGGTTGCGCTCTGCTCGGTCACTGGGAGTCCCGGTGTCACCACGACGGCGCTCGCCCTGGGGTGGGTGTGGCCCGTGGTCACGGGGCGGCGGGTCGTGGTGCTCGACGCTGACCCGGCGGGCTCCGGGCTGCTGCCCGGACACCTGCGCGGTGCGGTGCCGCCGACCGGCGGCGTCCTGCGGCTGGCGGCGCAGCAGGGCGCTCAGAGCGCGCAGGTTGTCCTCGAGAACTGCATCGCGTGGGACGACGACCACGCACGGCTCCTCCTTGTCGGTGTGACCGCCTCCGTCGAGGCCCGCGGGGTCGGCGGGCTGTGGCACGCGATCGTGGACCTCGTCCCGGACCTCGACAGCCTGGGGTTCGACCTCCTCGCGGATGTCGGGCGTCTGGAGCACGTGTTCGAGCCGACAGTCCTGCTCGAGCACGCGGGATCGGCGGTGGTGGTCACGCGGCCGACGCTCGGCGGAGTCCTCGGCGCGACGGCTGGCCTGGCTCGCCTGCGCGACCTGCGCGGGCCGGTCCGTTCCACATCGGCGTTGTTGGTCGGGGACCACCGCCCCTACAGCGCCGCGGACGTCCGCCACGAGCTTGGTCTCGACACGCTGCCCGTCGTGGCATGGGACCCGCGCTCGGCCGAGCGACTGCACTCCGGTGAGTACCCGGGCCGGGGCCCGCTGGCGAGGTCGCACCTGCTCCGTTCGGCCGGCGCGGCGGCCGGCGTCCTGAGGCCGGCGATCCTCGATCTGACTGGAGGCGTTCGGTGAGCGACGACACCCGAGACCCAGCGCGAGCAGACGCGCCTCACTCGCGTCCGCTCCACGCCGTGTCCCCATTCGCGGATCCCGTGCTGGTCGCCCAGTTGCGCCGAGCCGTCGCCCCGCAGCTCGCGGCTCAGCTCGGGGCGAGGCCACAGACATCGGTGCCGCTCGACGATGCCGCCCGCCGAGAACTCGCCAGGTCGCTGATCGTCAAGGAACTCGCAGCCCGTGCGCACGAGGGGATGCGGGCTGGCACGCCCGCCATGGAGCTAGAAGCCCAGCGGGCCGTCACCTCCGCCGTGCTCGCGGCGTTGTTCGGGCTCGGGCGGCTCCAGCCGTTGGTCGACGACCCCGCGGTGGAGAACATCGAGGTCGACGGATGCGACACGGTCTGGCTGTCCTACGCCGACGGGCGCGACGTTCCGGGGCCGGTCGTAGCCGCGTCCGACGCCGAGCTCATCGAGATGATCCAGCTCCTCGCCGCGCGCAGTGGTGGCGCCGAACGCTCGTTCACCCCCGCGCACCCCGCACTGCACCTCCGACTGCCGGATGGCTCGCGGCTGGCCGCCGTCGCTTGGCTTACGCCGCGTCCCCACGTCGTCATCCGCCGTCACAGGGTGACCGACGTCGACCTCGACGACCTCATCAAGCTCGGGACGCTCGACTCAGTGCTCGCGTCCTTCCTGCGGGCCGCGGTGAGGGCCGGTCGGAACATCGTCGTGACCGGTCTGCAGAACGCGGGCAAGACGACCCTCGTGCGGGCACTGGCCAACGAGTTCGACCCGATGGAGCGCTTCGCGACGATCGAGAAGGAGTACGAGCTCCACCTGCACGACCTACCGGAGCGGCACCCGCGGCTGGTCGCCATGGAGGCCCGCGAGGGCAGCGCCGAGGTAGACGCCAACGGGACGCACGCGGGCGAGATCACCCTGGCCCAGCTGGTCACCGACGCCCTGCGGATGAACCTGCGACGGATCATCGTCGGTGAGGTCCGCGGACCTGAGATCATCCCGATGCTCGAGGCGATGTCAACCGGCGATGGCTCGATGTGCACTCTGCATGCGCGAAGCGCCGAGCACGCCATCGACCGGATCGTCACGCTGTGCCTGATCTCCGGTTCGTCGATTGCGGAGGCGTTCGCGTACCGCCTGCTCGCCGGCGCCGTCGACCTCGTCGTGCACATCACGCTGCGTGACGACTCCGCCGATGGCGGAGCGAAGCACCGGTTCGTGTCGACGGTCTTGGAGATCGGGGCACTGGGGGAGTCGCACCGCCCGGTCACGACGACCGTGTTCGCTCCCGGGCCCGACGGTCGCGCCGTTCCCACCCACCGGCCGGACTGCCTACCGCTCCTGGTTCGCGCCGGCTTCGACCAGTCGCTCTTCGAGCACCGTTTCGGCACCTGGGAACGCCCACTGCCATCTCAGGGAGAGCGATGACCGCTGTCGCGCTCGGCCTCGCCGGAGCCTGCCTAGGGCTCGCGGTCTTGGCGGTCGCGCTCGCGGTGCGGCCCGACCTTCTGCCCGATCCCCGCCCTCGGGAGCCGCGCCGCCGATGGAGCCGCTCCCGCACACGGGTCGGGTGGTCGGCGTGGCGCTGGCCGGCAGCGTTGTTGATCGGGCTCGTGGTGTTCGCTGCCTCGCAGTGGCTCGTCGCCGGTGTGCTCGTGGCAGCAACCGTGGTGGGAGTACCCGCGCTCATCGGCACGTCCAGGTTGGCCGCGGCCCGCATCGACCGGGTGGAGGCAATCGAGGAGTGGACCCGCCGCCTCGCCGACCTGCTGCGCAGCGGAGTCGGCCTGGACCAGGCGCTGGTCACGTCGGCCGCTACCGCGCCGGAGCGCCTGCGCCCGCAGGTCCAGGCTCTTGCCGCTCGACTCCTCGCACGGTGGTCGACGAGGGATGCGCTCCTCGCGCTCGCGGACGACATCGACGACGCCGCTGGTGACCTGGTCGTGGCCGCGATGCTCCTGGCGACCGAGCGTCGCGGACCGGGACTGGCCACGGCGCTCGCCGCTGCAGCCGACTCGGTGGCAGCCGACGTAGCCGCGCGCCGGGCCGTCGAGGCAGAGCGGGCCAAGCCCCGCACGACGGCGCGGGCCGTCACCCTCATCACTCTGGGCGTGGTGGCTGTCGGTGCAGTCAACGGCGAGTACCTGGCGCCCTACCGCGAGCCCCTCGGCCAGCTGGTCCTGTTGCTGCTCGCCGCGGGCTTCGCCGGATGTCTCTGGTGGGTCCGCACGCTCACGCTCGCCCCTCCGGCGCCGCGCGCTCTGGTCGGTGCCACCACGGCCACGGACGTGGAGGTGACCCGGTGATCCTCTGGCAGGCGCTCGTCCTCGGTGGCGTGTTCGCCACCGCCGCCGTGCTGCTCTATGCGGGCCTCGTCCCGGCGCCTCCCGACCTGCACGCGGCCATGGGGCGACTCAGGGCGACGGGAGCGGCGCCGTCGGCGGTCAGTACCAGCGGACCGGAGTGGTGGCGCGCGCTGCGTGGCCACTGGGCGCCGCCACTGATTCACCGACTCGGACTGCGGCGCTACTCAGCCGACCTGGCGATGCTCGACCTGACGGTCGAGGATCTCGTTGTCCGCAAGGTGGGCTACGCGGTGCTCGGAGCGGTCTTCCCCGTCGTCGTCGGTGCCGGTCTGGCCCTGATGGACGTGCGGC
>CAYGGX010000114.1:0-5077 GCA_964349585.1 uncultured Actinotalea sp. | reverse complement strand
GCGGCAGAGGAGGTGAGGCCCGCGAAGAGACACTAGCCACCCCCGCCCGCAGAAGCGCAGAACAGAGGACCACGAAACGCCATGACCGACGACGTCATCATCATCAGCGCCGGCGCTCCGCCCACCGACCTCACGCCCGGCGTCTACGAGGTCACCCTCACCGACATCTCCGAGCCGCGGACGATCTACCCGCAGTCGGGGCCGAACGCGGGCAAGGAGGTCCAGCTCCGCGACTGGACGTTCGCCCTGGAGGACGGGAGCGAGGTCACGGGCTCGGCATCGGTCGCGTCCGGGCCGAAGTCCAAGACCTTCGCCTGGCTGACGGCACTCCTCGGCGGCACGCCGCCCACCGTGGGCCAGTCCTACCCGAAGTCCCAGCTCCTCGGGCGCGAGGCCCTTGCGACGATCGCGATCGACGAGGGCGGCTGGGCCAAGATCGCCAACCTGTCGGCGCGGCCGAAGGCTCGCCCGGTGGCCGTGGCGGCTCCTGCTCGCCCGGTGGCTGTGGCAGCTCCGGCCCAGCCGGTGGTCGCGCAGCCGGTCGCGGTGGCTGACGACTCGTTGCCCTTCTAGCCGTGATGCCCGCTCCGGAGTCGGTCGTGGTCGCCGCGATCGAACAGATCGAGCAGGGCTTCGCCGTGTTCGCCCTGCGGGTGGACACGAAGGTGCCCGTGACGGAGCGCGGCTTCAAGAACGCGACGACGCGCCCGGACTGGATCCGAAAGCAGCTCGAGGCCCCGGCCGCGGGGAACTACGGGCTGGTCTGGCCGGAGACGAACCCCGAGCGCGTCGTCGCCTTCGACCTCGACGACGGGGGCGGCGCCGACCGCCCCTGGCGCGACCGTATGCTCGGCCTCGTCGCGCAGCACGGCCCCCTCCCCGCCACCAAGATCACGACCACGCCCTCGGGCGGTCGCCACGCCTTCTACCGCTGGCCGGCCGACGTGCCGATCCCCGCCGGCGACGAGCTGTTCGGCTTCACCGTCCGCTGGCCGGGGCGCGGCTACCTCGTCGGCCCCGGCAGCCGGATCGGCGACCGCGAGTACACCGCCGGCCCGGTGACCGAGATCGCGCCACTCCCGGCCGGGTGGGTCGCCGCGGCACTCGCTGAACGGCCCGCCACGCGGGGCCAGGCGACCGACCCGGGCGCCATCACCATCACCGGCGGGTTCACGCTCCCCGACCGGATCCCGAGCGGTCGCCGCTACGCCGCGGTCAGGGACTACGTGGCCAGCCGCTACAACGCGGGCCTCGGGCTCGACGAGCTGTGGGGGCTCATCCGGACGCAGGTCGCCCCGCGGTTCGAGGTCGCGAAGACCGAGGCGGAGCTCCGCTCCGACTTCGAGAAGGCCACGGCCAAGATCGGCGAGCGCCTGGGCGCGCCGGCGCATGTGCCGGAGGTGCGCCGGGCCGTCGGCCCGGGCATGGACGCGGCCGACCTGCTCGCGCTCGACCTGCCGCCCTTGCGCTGGGTCGTGCCCGATCTGATCCCCGAGGGGACGACGATCCTCGCCGCCCCGCCCAAGGTCGGCAAGTCCTGCCTCGTCTACCAGATCGCGGTCGAGGCGGCCATCGGGGGTGATCTGCTCGGGCGCCGCGTGACCCCGGGCAGCGTGCTCTACCTCGCCCTCGAGGACGGCAAGCGGCGCGGCCGCGATCGGCTCCTGGTGGCCCTGGCCGGCCGCACGATGCCCCATGGGCGTCTCGAGGTTCGCTGGGACGCCAACCGGATCGGGGCGGGCCTGGAGGATGACATCCGGACCTGGCTCGACGAGCACGCGGATGCCGCGATGGTCGCGGTCGATACGCTGGGCAAGGTCCGCCCGCGCTCGACCGGCAAGCAGGGTGCATACGAGGTCGACGTCCAGGATCTCGCGGCGCTGCAGGACCTGTTCCGCGATCGTCCCGTGGCGCTCGTGATCGTCCACCACGCCCGCAAGGAGGCGACCGATGACTTCCTCACCAGCGTCTCCGGGACCTACGGCATCACGGGCTCGGCCGACACGATCGTGTCCATCCGGCGCAAGCGGCTCGAGCGTTTCGGCACGATCCTCGCGACGGGCCGGGACATCGCGGACGCCGAGGTTCCGGTCCAGTTCAGCGACGGCCGCTGGTTGTCGGCGCCGGGGGCGTTGCCCGACGCATCCTTCCAGCGATCCGAAATCTACGAGGTCATCGAGCGGCGTGGGCCGATCTTCCCGAAGGCGATCGCCGACGAGCTGGGGCTGATTCGCCAGAGCGTCCAGGCGATGGTCGGGAAGCTGGTCGAGGCGGGAGCGGTTGCCCAGACGTCCAGGGGCTACGTCGTCGTGAGAGCAATCATCGAGTCCGACGCGATTGCTCCCCCGATTGCTCAAAAGCAATCGCGAGAGCAATCGGGAGAGCATGGCGTGAGCACGAAAGTCGTGCATCCTCTTAATATCCCCGATTGCTCTTCTTTCTCTGATAGCAATCAGAGCAATCGGAGAGAGATATCAGGGGAGGGAGAGCAATCAGAGCAATCGGGGATATTAAGGGCACGCACGGATACACGCACAGCCCGGTCCGGCGCCTGTCCGTCCTGCCGCCGGCTCATCCCGCTCGACACCATCGGGCACATCAAGCCGCACTACCCCGACGGTGAGGTCGACAATGCAAAGTGGGGCGTCGACCCCTGCCTGGGCTCGGCCCAGCGTCCGTACATTGAGGAGACACCATGACCGCCCGTCCCCCTGCCCGGGCCGCGACCCGTCCCGTCGGCGCTCACCGGACGAAGACGCACCAGTACTACTTCAATGGTGCCGGCCCCTGGCCGGGGGTCACGTCGATCACCAGGGTCCTCGACGCCCCCGCGCTGACCCACTGGAAGATGAACCAGGTCGCCCAGGCGGCGATCGCCTCCGCCGAGCGGCTCATCGAGGACCGCGAGGCCGGCAAGACCGACGCCGCCGTGAAGTACCTCACGACCCTCTCGACCTCGGCCATGGACCGGGGTCAGAGGATCCACGCCTCGATCGAGCAGGTCCTGCGCCGGGAGCCCGCCACCATCGACCCGCGCGACGAGGCAGCGGTCACCGGAGCCCGCGCCTGGCTCAACGCCCAGGTGCGCGAGCACGGCCTGCGACCGCTCGAGGTCGAGGCGTTCCTGCTCCACGAGACCCTGGGGTTCGGCGGCACGTGCGACCTCATCGCGCAGCTCGACGGCGAGGTCTGGCTGCTCGACTGGAAGACCGGGTCGTCGGTGGCCGGTCCCGACGGGACCGTCTACCGCGACCACCGGCTGCAGCTGGCGGCCTACGCGAACGCGGAGTTCATCGCCCGGCCGAACGACCCGGAGCGGTACCCGCTGCCGGCGATCCAAAGGTTCGGACTGGTCCACGTCACCGACGGCGGGACGCGCCTGTATGAGGCGATCGTCACCCCGCGCGACTGGATCGCGTTTCGCGCCTGTCTCGCTCTGCACGCCTGGGCGAAGGAGAAGGCATGATAGCCTGCGACGTGATCGCCATCGAGGTGCGCGGCACCCCCGTCCCGCAAGGGTCCGGGCGCTCCTTCCTCTCCGGCGGCCGAGCTGTCCACGTGACGAGGACCCCCGCCCTGCTCGCCTGGCGCGGTGCGATCGCCACCGAGGCGCGGGCGGCCATGAACGGCCGCCCGCTGGAGGACGGTCCTCTGGCCGTGAAGCTCACCTTCCGCCCGGTCGCCCGCCCGGCGTCGCACTACCTCCCGGCCAACAGCCGACGACCGGTCCGCGCGCAGCGTCCCGATGCCCCGGTCTGGCACACCGGCACCCCTGACGCGGACAAACTCGCCCGTGCCGCGCTCGACGCCCTGACCTCCGTCGCCTACGTCGACGACAAGCAGGCGGTGCGCCTGGTCATCGAGAAGCGCTGGCCCAACGAGGGCGAAGCGCCCGGGGTGTCCATCCGGGTCTGCAGGCTTGCGGTGACCCCATGACCCGCCCCGACCCTCGGCTCATCCTCGTGCTCGTCGCCCTCACCGGCAGCCTCATCCTCGTGGTCACGCCTCCCCGGGCCGGGTCCGACCTCACTGCCGCTTCTCCCCGGCAGCGACCCGCCGTCGCATCACCGACGGTGCGAGCGTCGGACCCGGCCCCGGGGGGCGTGCCCACCCCCGTCCTCCCGGCGGCTTCGCCCGTCGGGACCGCTCCCCCGGCTTTCACGGCAAGCGGGCCGGTGCCGGTGGAGAGCCCCGCAGCCGCAGCCTCCCTGCGGGGCACCAGCTCGTGGTACGCCTACGTCGCGGGCCAGGCTGCCGCCGGGCCGGCGCTGCGCCGGGCGCTCGGGGACTCGTGGCGGGGCACGGTGGTCGTGGTGAGCGCCGGCGAGCGGATGGTCAGGGTCCGGCTCACTGACTGGTGCCAGTGCTACGCCGGCACGGCGACCGAGCGGATCATCGACCTCGACCGGCGTGACTTCGCGGTCCTGGCGGCGCCGAGCCGCGGGCTGGTCCCCGTCGTGGTGACGATCGAGTGACCCTGTAGCCGCTGCCGGTTCGGCGTGCTAGCCTGCCCGTGTGATCCGCGTCTGCACGGTTTGCGGGAAGCTCGCGTCGGTCGGGGTCCGTTGCGCTGCGCACCCGCGGGCCTTCGGGTCGAGCCACTGGGTGCACACCGATCCCCGCTGGACGCGCCTCTCTCGCCGGCTGATCACCCGCCACGTGGGCCAGTTCGGCTGGTCGTGCCCGGGTGACGGACCCGAGCATCCTGCCCACACGAGCCGGGACCTGACTGTCGACCACGTGGTGCCGATCCGGGACGGTGGTGCGCTCTTCGATCCCGCCAACACGAGGGTGCTGTGCCGTTCGCGCAACAGCACCCTCGGGGCGCGTCTGGTGAACGAGCGCCGAGCCGGACGGGACGGGCCGCGGGTCCCGGTCGTGCTGGACGAGCGCGCCCGGATCAGGGCGCGGTTCCTCGGGTGAGTAGGTTATGCAGCCGACCGTGTATATTCAGCGCGGTATGCGGTCATCCCGAGGACGTGATTCTGGTTGCGTGTGCACCGACCCACTACATGCAGTGGTCCTCGCCGCGACACCACCACGGGTGGGGGTACCCACATTGGACACAGTCCAACCT
>CAYGGX010000113.1:0-5154 GCA_964349585.1 uncultured Actinotalea sp. | reverse complement strand
GTGCCCGGCTCGAACGTGTAGGTGTCGGGGAACATCCAACCTTCGTAGTTGCCGCCCGCCTCGGCCGGCAGGCCAGTTGCGGCGGTGTCCGCCATCGCCGCCTCGAACTCCTCGATCGGGATGGTCGTCTTGGCCGAGAGCGCCTCCAGGATCTGCCCGACGGTGCGCCCCTCGGGGATCGTGACGCGGTTCTGCACCCGGTTCTCCGGGTTGAGCAGGGCCGTGACGGCCTCCGAGGCCTTCATCTGGAGCAGCAGTCGGTAGGTGCCCGGCTGGATGCTCGGGGCCGAGGGATTGGCCGCGAAGGCGGTGATGAAGGCCTGCCGGCTCGCGACGATGCCGGCGTCGAACAGGACCGTCGCCATGTCGCCCCCGGTGGCACCGGCCGGGATCTCCACCTCCGTCGGCGTGTGCCCGGGGCCGGGGTAGTCCTCGGCCACCGGCTCGCTCGGGGCGGTGATCTCGTCGATCAGGGGCATGCCCCACTTCATGAACGCGAAGGCCGCGCCCCCGATCACGGCCAGCACGACGAACAGGGCGAGCACGTTGCGCCGACGACGACGGCGCCTCCGGTCCCGTTCTGCCCGGCCCGCGCGCCGGGCGCTGCGGGACTCCGGCGCCTCGGGGGCCGGCACCCCGCCCCCGCCGGGGCGGACGATGTCATCGAAGAACGGGTCGCTCACCGCAGGTGCTCCCATCGCCAGTCGCGAGCGGCGCTGTCCATCGGGTCAGTCCCTCCCACGTCGTCCGTCGTCCCCGCGAATTGCCCGATCGGGATCCGCACCCTCATCGGGGGGAACGAGCTCCCCGACGCGTGCCCCCGTCGCGCGTTCCGCATCGATCGCGGACTGCAGGATCACCACCGCCGCTGCCTGGTCGACAACTGCCCGGTGGCGGCGCCCGGACCTCCCGGCCGCGTGGAGCGCCTGATGAGCGGTCACTGTACTCAACCGTTCGTCGACGAGCCGCACCGGCACGGGGGCGATCGCGTGCGCCAGCGCACCACAATAGGCGCGAACAGCTCCCGATGCTGCACCTTCGGCCCCCGAGAGATGCCTCGGCAGACCGACGTACACCACCAGCGCCGATCGGTCGGCGGCGATCTCGGCCAACTCGACCAGATCTCCGGGGCGGCGCTCCCCCGGCCCGTCAGCGACCCGCGCCACGGTGCGCACGGGGGTGGCGACCAGGCCGTCGGGGTCGCTGGCGGCCACGCCGATCCGGACCGTCCCGACGTCGACGCCGAGCCGGACGCCCCGCGGGAGCTCAGCCGGCATCGGACCCGCGAACGGCGCGCTCGACGGCGGCGAGACCTGCTGGCAGCGCCGAGGGGTCCGTGCCGCCACCCTGCGCGACGTCGTCCTTCCCGCCACCCCCGCCGCCCAGCGCCGTCGCGGCGGCCCTGGCGAGCTCGCCCGCGCGCAGGCCAGCCGCGCGGGCACCGGCATTGGTGGCGACGAGGACATGGGGCCGCTGCTTCGCGACGCCGCCGATCACGACCACTGCCCCGTCCTCGCCCAACCGGGCGCGGACGTCGAGGGCCAAGGCCCTGAGGTCGTCGACCGAGCCCACTTCGCCCGCGTCGTGCAGCACGAGCCGCGCGGGACCGACCCGCTCCGCAGCCGCCGCGAGGCGAGGTGCGGCCGCAAGCAGCTGGCCCTGACGAAGGGCTGCCAGCTCCTTCTCTGCCTCCCGCAGCCTGGCGACGATGCCGGAGACCCGGTCGGGCAGCTCCTCCGGCCGGGTCTTCAGGACCTCGGTCAGCGTGGCCACGAGGGCGCGCTCGCGGGCCAGGTGATGGAACGCGTCGAGCCCGACGAGGGCCTCCAGCCGCCGGGAACCGGAGCCAACGGAGGACTCCCCCGTCAGCGCGACGATGCCGATCTGGCTGGAGTGGTCCACGTGCGTGCCGCCGCAGAGCTCGCGCGACCAGGGACCGCCGATCTCGACTACCCGGACCTGCTCGTCATAGGTCTCGCCGAACAGCGCCAGGGCCCCGATCTCGCGGGCCTTGGCAAGGGGCATGTAATCCCACTTCACGCCCAGGTCCTGCCGGATGGCCCGGTTGGCGACGTCCTCGACCTCGCTCCGGGCCGTCGCCGACAGGGCGGCGTTCCAGGAGAAGTCCAGGCGCAGGTAGCCGGGCTTGTTGTACGAGCCCGACTGGAGCGCGTCCGGACCCAGGACCTCGCGCAGAGCGGCGTGCACGACGTGCGTCCCGGAGTGGGCCTGCCGGGCGCCGAGCCGCCACTCCGGGTCCACCTGGGCCAGCACGTCGGCGCCGCTGCGCAGCTCCCCCTCGGTGACCCGGACCGTGTGCACCACCAGGCCCTTGATCGGCCGCTGGACGTCGAGGACCTCGAGTCGCGCGCCGTCGGACGTGATGACGCCGGCGTCGGACTCCTGGCCGCCGGACTCGGCGTAGAAGGGGGTCCGGTCCAGCACGACGTCGACCTGCTCCCCCACCGAGGCGGAAGGCACCAGGACGCCGTCGCGGACCAGCCCGCGAACCTTGGTGGGGGTGGCCAGCTCGCTGTAGCCGGTGAACTCCGTCGGCCCGGGGTCGCGCAGCTCGCGGAACACGGTGGCGTCCGCGTGCGCGCCCTTCTTCGCCTTGGCGTCGGTCCGCGCGCGCTCCCGCTGGGCGGTCATCAGGTCCCGGAAGCCCTGCTCGTCGACCCGCAGCCCCTGCTCGGCCGCCATCTCCAGCGTGAGGTCGATCGGGAAGCCGTAGGTGTCGTGCAGCGCGAAGGCCTGGTCGCCGGGCAGCATCGTGCCCCCGGCCTTCCGGATCCCGGCCACGGCGGTGTCCAGGATCGTGGTGCCCGCGACGAGCGTGCGCCGGAACGCCTCCTCCTCGGCGTACGCGACGCGGGCGATCCGGTCGAACCCGGTGACCAGCTCCGGGTACGAGGCGCCCATCGCGTCCCGGGAGATCGGCAGCAGGTGCGGCAGGGCCGGCTCGTCGACCCCGAGCAGCCGCATGGCCCGGACCGATCGGCGGATCAGGCGCCGCAGGACGTAGCCGCGGCCCTCGTTCGACGGCGAGATGCCGTCGCCGATGAGCATCAGGGCGCTGCGCACGTGGTCGGCCACCACCCGCATCCGGACGTCGTCGTCGTGGGTCGCGCCGTACCGCCTGCCGGACATCTCCTGGGCCGCGGCGATCACGGGGAACACCTCGTCGATCTCGTACATGTTGTCGACGCCCTGGAGCAGGAACGCGACCCGCTCCAGGCCGAGCCCGGTGTCGATGTTCTTCTGCTTCAGGTCGCCGACGATCTCGAAGTCGTCCTTGGCCCGCACGTTCGCGATCGCGTACTGCATGAAGACCAGGTTCCAGATCTCGAGGAACCGGTCCTCGTCGACCACGGGGCCGCCGTCCGGGCCGTACCGGGGACCGCGGTCGACGTAGATCTCGGAGCAGGGGCCGGCCGGGCCCGGCTGGCCGGTGTGCCAGTAGTTGTCCCTCTTGCCGCGGCGTTGGATCCGCTCGGCCGGCAGTCCCGCGATCCGCTTCCAAAGCGCGGCGGCCTCGTCGTCGTCGTCGTAGACCGTCACCCAGATCTTGTCCGGGTCGAACCCGTAGCAGCCGTCCTCGAGCGAGCCGGTGACCAGCTCCCACGCGTAGGTGACGGCCCCCTCCTTGAAGTAGTCCCCGAAGGAGAAGTTGCCGTTCATCTGGAAGAACGTGCCGTGCCGGGTGGTCTTGCCGACCTCCTCGATGTCGGAGGTGCGAACGCACTTCTGAACGCTGGTGGCCCGCCGCCAGGGGGCGGCCTGCTGCCCCAGCATGTAGGGGATGAAGGGCACCATCCCGGCAATGGTGAACAGCGTCGAGGGGTCGGGCGAGATCAGCGATGCGCTCGGCACCACCGTGTGGTCGCGCTCGGCGAAGAAGTCCAGCCAGCGGCGGCGGATCTCGGCGGTGCGCATGGTGTCCTCTCGGCGGTGCTCGGGGGGTGCGGTGGGGTTCGGCTCAGAACTCGTACAGCGGCTCGTCCTCGTCGACCCGGCCGCTCGGCCGGGCGGCGGACGCGGCTGGGACACCGTCGCGCACCCGGTCCCGCTTGCGGACGTACTCCCCGCCCTCGGGCACCACGAGCAGCGCGTCGACCAGGTCGCGCTCCCGCTCGGCGCGGGCGGCGCGGAAGTCCCGGGCGGCGCCCCGGAGCGCCGTCGTAGTGCGCGCGCCCACCTCTTCGACCTGCTCCGCGACCCCCTCCGGGGTGAACCGTCGGACGGCCTTCCTGAACCGCTGGGCGACGACGACCGCGCCGACGGCGCCGACGCCCATCCAGAACAGCCGGCGCATCAGCCCCTGACCTTCTCCACCAGGCCGGACATCGCCCGGCGCACACCGTAGGAGAACGCGGCGACCTTGATCAGCGGTCGACCGATCGTCGAGGCCACCAGGGCGGTGAGCGCCGAGAGGTTCTGACTGATCTCGGCCGCCGAGGTGGTGACGGTGTCGACCTTCGAGAGCTGGGAGTTGGTGCTCGCGATGGTGGCCGCCGTCTCATCGATCACCGGGAGGGTGTGGTCGGTGATCTCCTTCACCGAGTCGCGGGCGGCGTCGAGCACGCCGCCGAGCTTCACCAGGGGCAGCGCGAGGAAGCCGACGAGCGCCACGAAGGCTAGGGCGGCGATCAGACCTGCGACGTCTCCGACCGACATCTGAGGGTTCCTTCCGTGAGGTACCGACCCGGACCCGACCCTACCGGCGACGCGACGCCCCGCGCCCAACCGGGAGCTCCGGTCGCGTGCGGGGCGTCGAAGGGGTCGTCAGCGCGAGTAGAACTCGACGACGAGCTGGACCTCGCAGGTCACCGGGATCTCCGACCGGACCGGGCGGCGGGTGAGCACCGCGCTGAGCTTCTCGAGCTGGACGTCCAGGTACGGCGGCACGGCGGGCAGCACGTCGCGGTGGGCCCCGGCTGCGGCGATCTGGTAGGGCACCGTCGCCTGGCTGCGCGGCTTGACCTGGATGGTCTGGCCGGGCTTCACCTGGAACGAGGGGCGGTCGACGATCTTGCCGTCGACCAGGATGTGGCGGTGCACCACGGCCTGGCGGGCCTGCAGGATGGTCCGCGCGAAGCCGGAACGGAGCACCAGTGCGTCCAGGCGGCTCTCGAGCGTCTCAACCAGGGCCTC
>CAYGGX010000112.1:0-5168 GCA_964349585.1 uncultured Actinotalea sp. | reverse complement strand
TGCGAAAACACTGTCGGGATGACAGGATTTGAACCTGCGACCCCTTGACCCCCAGGCTCTCCCCGCCGGTCAGCCTGGGTTGTATTGGAGTGCGTTCGCGCAGGTCAGCGGCCATTTGCGTCCACCGCTGTTCATCTTTGCCCGCGTGGGTTAGGCCTACTTAGGCTTACCGATAGGCGGACTGCCTGGGCTCGCCGGGAGGGGCTGGCGCGATGCCACGACAACGGCGCGAGCGCGGCGAGGGCGCCGTCTACTACTCCAAGAAGCGCCATCGCTGGGTGGGCCAGCTCGACGCGGGCACCGACGCCTCCGGGGCGCGAGTTCGGCCGCTCGTCATCGCCCGGACGCGGGACGAAGCACGCTCCAGGCTCGCTGAGCTCAAGGATGCCCGAGACAAGGGCGTCGACGTCCGCTCTCGCCACGTGACCTTCGACGAGGTGGCCAACCGTTGGCTCTCGCGAGACATCGAGGGCCACGTGTCCGACGAGACACTCTCCAACTACGCGTCTCTGCTGCATGGCCGGATCTCGCGGGCCATCGGTGGAACCCCGGTGGCGCAGTTGCGCGCCACCGACGTCGAGAAGATGCTCCTCGAGCTCCAGGAACTCGGCCGCTCGGCGCGGTACATGCGGCTCGCTCGGAACCTGACTGAGCGGGTGCTGGACTACGCCGTGCGGCGCGACATCGTCGACCGCAACGTCGCCGCGAAGGTCCGCGCGCCCGCAGGACCGACCGCCGAGCGCTACGGGCTGACGGTCAAGCAGGCGCGTCGACTCCTCAAGGTCGCGGCGGACGATCGGCTGGGCAACCTAGTGACGATCTCCCTCCTCCTTGGCCTTCGTCCCGGGGAGGCGGCCGGCCTGACGTGGGATCAGGTGAAGCTCAAGGGCAAGCGCCCGACTATCACAGTGGCCGCGAGCCTCCGCCGCACGCCCATGGGCGCGATGGTGCTCGTCCAGCCGAAGACGCGCACGAGCCGGCGGACGCTGGAGATCCCGCCTCCAGTCGTCGCAGCGCTTAAGGCTCAGCGCGCCCAGCAGAAGGCCGACCGGGCCGTCGCCGAGCGCGGATGGCACAACTCCCTGGACTTGGTCTTCACCACCGAGGTCGGGACACCGCTGGACCCGTCCAACGTCCGGCGTACCTACGCACGGCTCGCGCGGGCGGCTGGGCTCGAGCACCTCCACCCCCACATGCTCAGGCACGCGGCCGCGAGCCTGCTGTCGGCCGCCGGCGTACCGATCGAGGACATCTCCGACACCCTCGGCCATCGATCGGTAGCGGTGACAGCTGAGGTGTACAGGCACCCGATTGCGCCGGTTCGCTCCGGTCACATGGCCGCGATGAACCAGCTGGTACCTGCGAAGGAGGAGCGTGTCGCGTCTCCTACGCGGTGACGCCGACACTCGCTCGAAGTGGACCAGGCATACCCGCGGCGGGTCGGCGCCACTCAGAGCGACCCCGGCATGCGGACGAGGCCTCGGCGGGGCGAGTACCGCGGCGCGTCCCACTCGTCGAGCCGGACACCGCGTTCCTCGAGCGCCGCGGCCGACGCGAGGAAGCAGTCCCACCCGCGGACGGCCAGGGCGACGTGCCACGCCACCCAGTCGTCCGCGTCGGTGTCGGCGAGCTCCGGCTGAGGGACGAGGTCGGCGTCGATGCGGTGGTCCGCCGCCAGTTCGATGAGCCAGGAGACGGGCAACGGCAGTGGCACGCCCGCAGCGAGCACCGCGCGAGCAACCTCCCGCGCTTCGAGGTGGACGAGGACGTCGGTCACGGTTGGGAGCCCGACGCCGCAGACGTGCGCGGGCTCGGCCAACAGCCCGACGAGCCCGGCGTCGACGAGGCGCTCGGCCACCAGCGTGTCGGCGTCCTCCTCGAAGGCCAGCAGGACATCGACAGCGGCGGCCGCGCCGCACTGACCGTCGACGAGCGCGCGGAGATCGTCCGCGAGGCGGGCGAGCCTGAGCCACTCGGTGAGGTAGTCGTCGCTGAAGGAGGTCGTGTATGTCGTCATGTTTGGACCGTAAGTACGACCCCCGGCGATAACCCGGTCAACAGACGACGGCCTCCGCCGGCACCGCCACGCCGCGTCGGGTCATTGCGTGCAGCACGCCGCAGACGCCCGGCGGCGGGTCAGCGAGATCCCTCGGATCTTCCGTGCGGGCGACACCGGGCCCCGGGCCCTCGTGCCCTGCCTCGAACCATCCGGCGAGGGCAGGGGCCTCCTCGTGCACCACGCACCACTGTGGCCACCAGGCGAGCACGACGCCGTCCTCGGGGGCGACCACGAGCGACCGCGCGCCCGTCGTGCCCGTGAGGGCGCCGAGTGCGGCGGAGAGCTCTAGCCACAGGACGCCTGTTGCGGCGGCGGTGAGCTCCACGGTCCGGGCGGGCTCGTGTCCCGACCACCAGGAGAGGTGCGCGCCCACGAGATCGGCCGAGCCGTCGTCCTCGTGCGCCCGCAGGATGACGAGCCAGCCTCGCCTGGTCGCGGGGAGGATGCCGGTGACCTGTGCCGAGACCTCCCGCAGGAGCTCCGCGAACCACGTGTTGAATGCCGCGAGCACCGCTCGACGTGCCCGGGTCGCGCGCCGGTCCACGTCGAAGGCGTCGATCCCAGCATCGGGTGGCCGGGTTCCGACGGCCGCGGTGGCGGCACGCAACGCCGGCCACAGGCGGTCGTCCCGCGCCCACTCGGGTTCGACCACGAGCAGGAGCGCCGCCCCGACGCGCACGTGGGTGGCTGCCTCCGGCCCGACGACGTCAGCGAGCCGACCGACCGACTCCGGCCGTGGGGCGATGCCACGGGCCACGGTCCCGTCCTCCCACCGCGTCACCGCGACGGCTCGCGCCCAGGGCGGCGCCCCGTCCACGACCGGCGCATTGGTGAGCCCGCCACCGCGCACGTGCAGCCCGGCGGCCAAGCACTCCGCTGCGAGTTTGGACGCATCGCGGGCGTCGCAGAGCAGGACGGCGAAGGCCCGCAACTCGCGCCACCCCTCGTCGTTGCCGCGCTGCGCGTCGAGGACGACGACGCCGGCCTTGGCGACCGCCCAGAACTCGTCGGCGGCTTCGCGCATCCCCTCCGGGGCCACGCCGAAGCCGGGCAGCTCCGGGACATCCCCGACCGCCCACGCGCCGCTGAGGCGCGCGACGTCGGCGAGGCAGCGGGCGTCTGCCCACAGTGCGTCGCACAGATCGGGGTGAGCGCCCACGGCCGTCGGGAGCGGGCCAGTGGCACGGTCCGGCGCGGCGGAGTCGGTCGGGGCGATGGGGACGCGGTCGGGCGCGCCGGGATGAGGGCTCATGGCGACACCGTCGCCGCCACCCCCCTGGAGAACTCGCGCCGAAGCGCTCAAGGCGAGCGGGGCCGGAGCCGATCAGGGGACGGGAGGACACGTGACTCAGACACGCACGCCGGTGTCGGCGCACTCGACCGTGCACCGGCTCGTCGAGCTGCTGACGGTCCTCGAGGTCCGCAGCCGACCGGTGAGCCTCGCGGAGCTGCGCGACGTCGTCCCCGGGTACCGGGCGCGGGTCGCGGCGGGTCTCGCGGCCGGTCGCCCGCGGGAGCAGGTCGTGGACGACGTCCGTGATCTCCAGCGGGGCGATGCGGAGCACCTGCGCCGGGCTGGGGTCGACGTGCGGGTCTCTGGGGACGAAGGCACCGACGCATCGCTCCAGGTCCGGGCAGGCGGGCTGTCGATGGCGCCTTTCGACCTGACGCCGATGGAGGTCCTCGCCCTCTTCCTCGCCCTAAGCACGTGGAGCACGGCGGCCCTCCCCGCTGGGTTGGTGCGTACGGGCGGCGTGGTCGCGAGCGCGGGCACGGCCTCTGCGGTCCCGTTCCTCGGACTCACCGACTCCGCGGCCGGCACGCCGGGCCTGACGCCGGCGTCGCTCGCCGCCGTCGCCAGGGGGGTCGACGAGCGGGTCCCGGTGACATTCGCCTATGCGCGTCCCGGCGGCGACGCACTGCAGCGGACCGTCGACCCGTGGGGGCTTGTCCGCTGCTGGGGGCGGCTCTACCTCGTGGGGTTCGACCGCGACCGCCAGGACGCGCGGGCCTTCCGCGCGTCCCGCATCCGGGGCGACGTCGGCCCCGCGCCGGCCGCCGACCAGACCGAGTTCACGACGGCGCCCGCGGGCGCCGACCTCGGCTCCTACCTGTACGCCGTGCTTCCCGAGCGGTCGGCGGTGCTCCGGGTCGCCCCGGAGGAGGTGGCGCGCCTGCGGCACGAGCTCGGCGACGACGTCGGGCCGGCCGACGGTGAGGCGGTTCAGGGACCGGAGGCGGGCTGCGTCGAGGTCCGCTTCCGCTTCTGGGACGCGGAGTGGACCGCCGGGATCCTGCGCCAGTACGGCGACGCGGTCGAGGTCCACGAGCCCGACGACGTCCGTGCGCTCGTCGAGGACGGCCTGGCGGCAGTCGCCGACGTCGTCGCGGCTCTCCGGGCGGGAGGGGAAGCCTGATGGCCGCGCCCCGGGTCTCCGACGACCTTCGACGCGTGCTGGAGCTGCTGCTCGTCGCACACCAGCGGGGCCCGACGGAACTGGCCGCGCTGGCCCGCGAGTTCGGGCTCGCGAGCGCCGAACGGCTGGACTCCCTGCTGCGCGGGTTCGCCGACCTCGACCTCGCTCCGCTCGACGTGACGCCGTGGGAGGTCTTCCTGACGCCGGCAGACGAGCCGGGCGATGCCGGGACGGACGGCCGGGCCGGCTCGACGGTGGTCGACGTGCCCGCCGCGAACGCCTGGTTCGCCACCCCACCGCGGCTGACACTGGAACAGGTGGTGCTCATCCTGGTCGGCCTCCAGGCGGTCGCGGAGGTCGACCCCGAGCTCCGCCGGGCGGCGGCCGACGTGGGCGCGAAGCTGCGGACCCGGGTCGTGGCGACCGCGGGGCGCGAGGGGCAGGCGGTCGTCGAGACGCTGCTCGTCCAACCGCCGGGCGACGGGGAGCCGCACCCGGCCGACGCCGTCGCCGCGGCCCTACGCGAGGTCGCGGGCCGCCGTCGGGTGCTCGTCGAGACATGGGACGGGGTGGGCGAGCCGCGCCAGCGAGTCCTCGACCCGGTGCGGGTGGTCGCACACGACGGTCGGACCTACCTGCACGCGTGGGATGGCGCGACCGGCGCCGCCGAGGCGATCCCGCTCCACCTGGTG
>CAYGGX010000111.1:0-5314 GCA_964349585.1 uncultured Actinotalea sp. | reverse complement strand
CGCCAGCGCAACGAGAGGGAGTCCCCCGGCCGCGGCGAGCTGAAGCGGCCAGGAGTGCGGGGAGTCGGGGGGATTCGCGGGGCCGACGACGACGGCCCAGGTCTCGGTGTGGTACGCGGGGATCCCCTCGACGAAACCGCTGGGGCCCACGCCGAGCAGCGGACGGTCCGCCGCCAGCCGGGCGGTCTCCGCCCAGAGCAGGCGGCGCCCCTCGATCGTCCCGGTCGCGAGGGGTGACACGCCGCGCAGCCGCGCGGCCATCGCCGGAACCGTGAGCGCCAGGCCGAGGGCGCCGAGGATGACCCCTCCGGTGACGAGGACGACTCGGCGAGGCGAGCCGCGGAGGGTTGGTGCGCCGCCGGCCGACCTCGCGGCCCAGGGGCCGTCGGTGAGGGCGGCGGTCACTCGCGGGACAATCAGGAGGCCTCCGGCGACGACGACGGCGACCAGCAGTCCAAGGAGGGCCCCCCGGCTCCCGGAGAGCACAACCGTCGCAGCGGCCAGGGCCAGGGCCGCTCCCCGGACGTAGGGGTGGTCGATCGGATGCCTTCGGCCCCGGACGGGCTCGACCGTCACTACGGCCACCAGCAGCACTGCCGCGGCGAGCAGCCCGACGATCCCCTGCTCGGAGGCGTTGCCGAGCAGCGAGCCCGGTCGAGCTGCGGTGCTGGAGAGCGGACGTCCGCCGAACGCCTCGATCACGGCGACGATCCCGACGAGGGCGATGAGCACCGTGATCGCCCGGGTCAGGGTCCGGATCCGCGCGCGGCCCGCACCCGGCCCCAGGGTCCGCGCGCCGAGCCATAGCGCACCCGCATACGCGGGGAGGACGACGAGTCCCTCGTAGCGCGGCCAGCGGCCCCAAACCTGTGCCCAGGGGGCTCCCGAGACGCCGGCCGCCAGTAGCAGCCACGCTGCGCCGGCTCCCAGCCCGACGACGGCCCAGCGGGGAAGTCGGCCAGTCGGGGCGGCCCAGAGCCCCACCGCGATGGCGGCCGCGACAACGAGAGTCTTGATCAGGACGAAGCGATCGAGGCCGCCGGGCAGCACGATCGCCGGGCTCAGCACCAGGAGCCAGACGGCCAGACTCGCGGGGGTCGCGGGCGGTACGGCCGCGGTGCGGCCGGACCTGCTCCCCGGGGTCACGGGGTCAATCCCACCACGGGCGGCGGGCGGGTCGAGGCCACTTCTCGCCCCGGGAGCTGAGGATCAGCCGAAGTAGGTGTCGAGCATCAGCCGGAACACCGTCAAGGACCAGCCGAAGGCCAGACGTCCAGCATCAGCCGAATCACTACACACGACACCGGTGGGCCCCGTGGGACTCGAACCCACAACCCGCGGACTAGAAGTCGCTGGTGGCGGGGAACGGGGTGGCTGGTCAGAGGGCCGAATGATGGCCTGACCTCCTGCGATGCTCCCGATGCTTCTCATCGGTGAGCGCCGTTTCTCGCGGAGTTGCGGACCAGATGTGGACTGGCCTGGCTGCTCCCGCAGGGGCCGTCGGCGGGAATCGCTGCGCACACGGGGCAACGGTCCAGCGTGGCTTGATGTCGTCGATCACGGTACTAGGCCTGGCTACTTGACCGAGATCCTCGGTTTCGTCGCGCCGTCGCTGCGGGGAGTGCGTCCGCGCCTACTGCCACGCTTGGAGCAGGTCATCGGCGGTCCACACCTGTGCCAGCCGGTCGTCGGCCTCGGCGCCCGCGGGGCACACCGCCACCAGCGGGGTGCTCGACTCGAGGTCGGGGATCTTCGTGGCTTCCGTGGCGAGCTTTGTGAGCTCGGCCGTCGTGATCTTGCCGTCCGGGCGCCACTTGATCGTCCCGACGAACGCGTACTGGTCGGCCGGTCGCGCGTTGGCGCCGACGAGGTCGATCTCTGGGACGTTCGATCGTGGCCACCAGCCGCCGACGGCCCGCACCTGCGGCCAGCGGCTGTCGGGCAGGAGGCGTTCGAGGGCGTCTCGGACGACAGGTTCGATCGCACGACCTCGCCAGGTCGTGTAGTCGTCGCGGGCGCGCTGCAGGGCAAGGTCGCCTCGGCCGCGGTCGATGTCGTCCACGGTCGGTTCGACGTACCGGAGCCAGAACCGCAGGCCGGGGTCGGCGACTCGCCATCGACGGTTCTTGGCATCTCCCTTCGTCGACAAGGGCTCGTCGGCGACGGCGACGCGCTTGGTCGACAGGGTTTCGAGCGCCTCGGTGAGGGTCGCGGCGTTCATGGGCTTGCTTCCGGTGGAGCGCCCGATCGAGGTGAAGGTTCGCTCGCCCTTCCCGCCGATCGCGGTCAGAACGGTTCTGGCCGACGTGGAGGCCGGGAACTCGCTGTCGAGGATCCGCTGCCCGGAGACCACCAGCGGAGTGATCGCGTCGGAGAACTGGCTCGCGAGGAAGTCATCGCGGCTCGTGCCGGGCGCCCAGGCGCGCGCGACGGTCGGCAGACCCCCGGTGATCAGCCACGCGTCGAAGGCGTCGATCCCGGTGGTGCCGGTCATTCTGCCCACGTCGCGTGGGGAGAGCACGTCGAGGACCATCGGGGTCGCGCGCCCGTAGAACGGGGCGTCGTGGTGGTCGAGTGCTTCCATCATCGCGAGGTCTGAGCCGAGCAGGAGCAGGAGGACGGGTTTGCGGGACAGGTCGTGGTCCCACACGCGCTGGAGCTCGCCGGCACCGCCGGGGATGCTCGCCAGGAGCCACGGCGCCTCGTCGATGACGACGATCGAGGGCTCGTCGGTGGGTAGTAGGCGGTCGATGAGGCGTAGCGCGTCGGTCAGGGTGGACGGGGCGGCGGATCGCGCGAGCCATGCCTCGGGCAGGTCCGACTGCGCAGCCGCCGCCATGAGGGCCTGCAGCTCGGTGGCCGGCTCGGCGCCTCGTGCGGCCTGGAAGTACACCGAGGGCAGCCCGGCTCGGGAGATCAGCTCGGACACCAGACGGCTCTTGCCGACGCGTCGCCGTCCCCGCAGCAGGACCGCGGTGCCCACGTCGTGGGTTCGCCCCGCTGTGGCGCGGGTGCTGAGCTCCGTGAGCAGGCGTGTGAGCCGGTCGAGCTCGAGCGTGCGGCCTACGAAGTCGGACACCCCGCACCTCCAGAAGTAGTTGGGTCGAGCATACTATGGACGGGCAAAGTAAGCATTGGCGTAGTGGGGCAACGAGGCAGGGGGCCGGGGTCGGGGCTCCCTCAGACCTCGACGATGCTCTGATCGCGGCGGATCAGGCCGGCGCGGACCAGTTCGTCGATGCAGGTCGGGCGTCGCCGGTTGGTCTCGACCGTCGTGGCCATGAACTCCACGAACTCGGCAGTGGTCCCCGTGGCTGCGCACACGGCGCGCAGGCGCACGAGCAGGCGAGCCGCCGCGAGGTAGCTGGCGCGTCCGGTGGTCGCCAGGGTCTCGGTGATCATGCGGCGGTAGTGGGGCACGGTCTCGGCGGGCGCCGTCTCGGCGCGGCGGGCGCACAGCCGTTCCCACTGGCCACGCGCTGCGTCGGGGTGCCCGACGGCGAAACCCCACGCCTCGTCGTCGCGTTGGGCGTCGAGCAGCACGCCCACCCACTCCCAGGGTCGCGTTCGGGCCAACAGGTCTTCCGCCGCCCTGGCCTCGTCGGCCCAGGTTCCGGTGGCCTCGGCGGCGGTCCGGTAGGCGGTGAGCGTCGTCGACGACGGGTCGCGGGTGAACGCCGCTCGCCGCAGCTCGAGCACGCCGCCGGTGTCGCCGCGCACGGCGGCGTCGTCCACGAGTCGCTGCACCAGCTCACCCGCCTGATGGCTGTGCGGCAGCCTGAGGCCGAGCGCCGCGTGCTCGACCGCGAGATCGTGCAGACCGGCGTCGTCGAGGGCCTCGACCACGGCCACAGCCTGGTACTGCATCGCCAGTCCCTGACCGACAACGGCGATGATCGCGACCGCATCGCGGTCAAGGACGGCGAGCCTGCCGCGGGCGTACCGCACCGCGAAGGCCTCCTCGCCGATGGTCTCGGCGGTCCAGTCCAGGAGCCGTCGGTACTCGGCGACGCCCTCCGCGCCAAGGGCGTTGGCGTACTGGTCCACGGCGATCTCGAAGTAGTCCTGCAGGCCGGAGAACACGAACTTGTGCAACCAGGTCGCCAGGCGACGCCGAGCTCTGGGGTCGAGTGCGGCGCCGAGCGCGTCGGCGACCTGGGCGTGCAGGTCGAGCAAGCGGCGCACCTGGTCGCCCTGGGTTCCCGAGGAGTCGTCGGACCGAACGATGGTGCGGACCGTAAGGGTCAGTGCGCGTTCGACGACCGCCAGAAGCTGGGGCGAGGGGCGCGACGCCCGCTCGACGAGCAGCCGCACCACCGGCTCGGCCTCGGCGGCGTAGCGGTTGGCCTGGCGGTACTCGTAGAACTGGCGGCGCGGCTTGAGCGCCCCCTCGACCTGGGCGCGCAGTGCAGCGATGTCGTCGGTGGCGGTGATGTAGGCGCGGGCCACCAGGTCGGCGACGCCCGGGGCCTCGGTGGCTGCCTCGCGAACCAGGGCTCGCAGCGCGATGGCGTCCAGGCTCTCGAGCCACGCATCGGCAGGATCCGCGCTCCCCGGTCCGCTGGGGTGCGGTGCGGTGCCCGCGACGATCACGACGGCGACGCAGTGCTTGCAGAGTGCGCCCGTCACTCCCACCGGGCAGTCGCACCACCATGACTCGTCGCCGATCCGGACGCGATAGGTCTGGGTGCCCACGACCTCCGCGCGCAGCTCGCCTCGCGCGCGACGAAGAGCCTCTACCCGCTCCTGGCGTGCGTAGGCGCGACCGCGCGCGAGGGTTTCGGGGTCAGTGCGGTCGACGATGTCCTCGAAGCTCAGCACGTGCATTGCCTATCACGGGTGGAGACCCGGCGAAGACCGACCGGGGCCCGGGCGGCGATGCCCCGAACAGACTCGGTGGGTGCGTCGAACTGCTCGCCGATCTGACGAACGAGCTCGGCCGCCCGGTCGCCCGCCCCGCCGCCGTTGCGCGACCTTGCGCGGAGCTCCGACCGGAGGGTGCTCGCCGCTGCCCGTCGCAGGGTCCGCTCGGCTGACTGAGCCGCTCTGGTCGCGCCCGCCAGTCGCGCAACGGGGCCGTCGAGCGAACGCCGGGCCGCTGGCTGATGGCCTTGCTCGGCGAAGTGCGGACCAACTGCGGACCAGGTGCGGACCAGCCGCTGTCCGTCGCCCGCCGCACGCGAACGCGCGCGGCCCCTGACGTGCACCAACGCGGAGTACCGGCGGCGAACGCGAGGCTGTACGGGGTGACAACCCGCGGATAATCTGACCGCGGTTGTCTGAGCGACCATCGCAAGATCAAGAACTCTCTGAC
>CAYGGX010000110.1:0-5496 GCA_964349585.1 uncultured Actinotalea sp. | reverse complement strand
GCCTCGGGCGCCCACAGCCACACCTGTGCCCCGGGCGCCCACAGCCACACCTGTGATCAGCTGGATCAGCGAGGCCTGTGCGACTGCTCACCACCATCACGAGTCACGGCAGTCCCATGCGTGGCTGTGGGCGTCCGGGCGCAAGGAAGAGGTGGCGGGCGTCCGGTTTGTTCGTCGTCCGCCGAAACGGGCCGCGGTATCCTCGGGCGTGCCCAAGGATCGGGTCCCCCCCGGCTCACAGACTTCCCTGCGGGAGGCCAACCGTGCCCGGTTGATCGACGCGGTCCAGAAGCGCGGATCGATCACGCAGGTGGAGCTGGTCGGGGCCACCGGGCTTTCGGCGGCGACGATCTCGAACATCGTCAAGGAGCTCACCGCCGCGGGCGTGCTGAACACCAGCCCGACATCGCGCAGCGGCCGTCGGGCCCAGCTCGTCACCCTCGCCCGCAACCTCGGTCTGGTCGCCGGCGTGCACTTCTCCGAACGGTCGATGCGGGTTGCGCTGGCCGATGTCACCCAGCGGGTGATCGCGGAGCAGCGCCTCCCGTTGCCCCCGGAGCACCGGGCGGACAGCAGCCTGGACACCGCCGCGATGCTGATCGACGAGATGCTCGACTCGGTGGGCGCGGCCCGGAGCGAGCTCCTCGCCGTCGGCGTCGGCATCCCCGCGCCGGTGCACCCGGCAACCGGGACCGTCTCCGCGTCGGGAGTGCTGCGCAGCTGGGACGGCGTCGTCGTGCCCGACGTCCTCGGGCAACGCCTCGGCGTACCGGTCCACGTGGACAACGACGCCAACCTCGGCGCGGTGGCCGAGGCGCGGCTCGGGGTCGCCCGGGGTATGCGGCACCTGATCTACCTCCGCGCCGCCCACGGCCTCGCCCTCGGCATGATCATGGACGGCAAGATCGTGCACGGGCGCGCCGGCCTTGCGGGGGAGATCGGTCACCTGGTGACCGACGGCGACGTCGCGTGCCGGTGCGGCAACACCGGCTGCCTCGAGACAACAGTCGGCGTCGACGTGCTGCTCGCCCGGCTGCAGCCCGAGTACGGGCATCTCACGCTGCGGGACGTGATCTCCCAGGCGCACGACGGCGACGCGGTACTCCAGGAGGTCCTCGCGGAGACCGGGCGGAGCCTCGGCCGGGCGCTGGCGCTCGCGTGCACGTTGCTGGACCCGGAGATGGTCGTGATCGGCGGTGAGCTGGCCCACGCGGGTGAGATCCTCGTGGAGCCCCTGCGCGAGACGGTTCACGCGCGGGCGATGCCGGGATCCGCGGGGCCGGTTCCGGTGGTCGCCGGACTTCTCGGCGATCAGGCCGAGGTCCGCGGCGCCCTCGCCCGGGCGCTGGAGCACTCCGCGGTGGTCGCAACCCGGATGGGGGCCAGATGAGGCGCACAGTCGCACTAGCCGCCGTGGTGCTACTGGCTCTGGCGGCAGGGTGCTCCGAGCAACCCGCGGATGTCGGCGGGGGGGACTCGGGGAAGATCGCCCTGCTGCTGCCCGAGTCCAAGACCTCGCGCTACGAGAGCATCGACCGACCGGTCTTCGAGGCGACGCTCGCGGAGATCTGTCCGGACTGCGAGCTGCTCTACGCCAACGCCGGCCAGGACGCCGCCCGCCAGCAGCAGCAGGCCGAAGCCGCCCTCACCCAGGGTGCCGACGTGCTCGTCCTGGACGCCGTCGACTCGGTCGCGGCCCGGAGCATCGTCGAGTCCGCGGCCCGCCGCGGCGTGCCGGTCCTGGCCTACGACCGATTCATCTCCGAGGCGCCGGTCGACTTCTTCGTCGCGTATGACGCCGGGCGGGTCGGTCAGCTCCAGGGCCAGGCCCTGGTGGACGCGCTCGGCACGGACCTCGCTCCCGACGAGGGGATCCTGATGGTGCACGGCGCCGCAACGGACCCCAACTCCGTCGCCTTCAAGACAGGGCTCTCCGAGGTGCTGTTCGGCACCGGGATCAACGTGCTCGCCGAGTACGACACGCCCGACTGGAGTCCGGACAAGTCCCAGGAGTGGGTCGAGGCTCAGCTGGCGATCTTCGGTGACCGCGTGGTGGGCGTGTACGCCGCGAACGACGGAACGGCCTCGGGCGCGATCTCGGCGATGCGCGCGGCCGGGATGGACCCGGTGCCACCGGTGACCGGTCAGGACGCCGAGCTGGCGGCGATCCAGCGGATCGTCGCCGGCCACCAGTACATGACGGTCTACAAGCGGATCAGCCAGCAGGCGACCCTCGGCGCGAAGCTCGCCGTCGACCTCCTGCGCGGTGAGGAGCCGACGGCCAGCCTCCTGCGCGAGAGCGTGCCCTCCATCCTGCTGATCCCGGTCGCGGTTACCCGGGCGGACATCAAGCGGGTGATCATCGACGACGGCGTGTACACCGTCGAGGAGATCTGCACCCCGGCCTACCGCCGGGCCTGCCAGGACATCGGGCTCCTCGAGGAGGAGGGCACGTGACCCAGAGACCTGCGGTGCTATCGCTGCATGGCATCACCCACAGCTTCGGGGCGGTGCGGGCGCTGATCGACGTCGACCTGGCGGTGCGTGCCCACGAAGTGGTGTCGGTGGTCGGCGACAACGGAGCGGGCAAGTCGACCCTCGTCGCGGTGATGGCCGGCGCGCTGGTTCCCGACTCGGGTGAGGTGGTGCTGGACGGGCACGAGATCCGGCTCACCTCGCCGGGCATGGCGCGACAGCTGGGCATCGCGGCGGTGTTCCAGGACCTGGCCCTTTGCGAGGACCTCGACGTCGTCGAGAACCTGTTCCTCGGGCAGGAGACCAGGCGCCGCGGACTGCTCGACGAGGTCGCCATGGAGCGGGAGGCGTGGCGGCTGCTCACGCTGCTGGACGCCCGGGTTCCCTCGCTGCGGATGCCGGTGTCGCAGCTGACCGGTGGTCAGCGTCAGGCGGTGGCGATCGCGCGAGCCCTCATCGGCGAACCGCGGGTGCTGATCCTCGACGAACCGACCGCTTCACTCGGTGTGACGCAGACCGCCGAGGTACTCAACCTCATCGAGCGGGTCCGCGACCGTGGCCACGGGATCCTGATGGTCAGCCAGAACATGGCCGACGTGCAGGCCGTGGCGGACCGGGTCGTGGTCCTGCGCCGCGGCCGGCTGAACGGGGAGTTCGACACCAACACCGCTCGATACGAGGACATCATCGCCGCCATCACGGGGGTCAGTCGAAGCGCCGGAGGTGCCTCATGAGCGTTCCCGTCGTGAACCGCGCCGGGCTCCCGGTGGCCGCCCCCCCCGACTGGCGCTGGCGCAAGTGGTGGGACCGCGAGCCCGGGTCGGCCCCGGTCGTCGTCGGACTCGTCGTGATCGCGCTCATCTTCCAGGCGCTGAACGGCGCCTTCCTGTCCGCCGACAACCTGGTCAATCTCACGCTCCAGGCGGCGACCACGGGGATCATCACCCTCGGGGTGGTGCTCGTCCTGATGGTCGGGCAGATCGACCTGTCGGTGGGAGCGGTCAGCGGCCTCGCCGCCGCGGTCGTGGCCGTCGGGTTCGTCCACCAGGGGTGGGCCCTGCCGGTCGCGGTCCTGGCGGCGATCCTGATCGGCGCGGGATTCGGCCTCGGCTACGGGTGGCTGTTCACGCGCCTCGGCGTCCCCTCCTTCGTGATCACGCTCGCGGGGCTGATGGTCGGTGTGGGAATCCAGGTCCAGGTGCTCGGCGCCACTGCCTCGGTCAACCTGCCGTACGAGTCCTGGCTGGTGCGGTTCAGCCAGCAGACCTTCCTGAAGCCCTGGACCGCCGCCGGCCTGGTGGCCGCCGTCGTCGTCGGGCACATCGTCTTCGGGCTACTCGAGCACCGGCGGCGCCTCCTAGCGGACCTGCCGACGACGTCCCTGGGCGCGACGTTCGCCCGGGCGGCCGGGCTCGCCGTCCTGCTCGGTGTACCGGTCTGGTACCTCAACAACGGGCGCGGCGTCGGGGCGATGGTCGCGGTCTTCATCGGGCTGGTCTTCGTGGCCGACGTGATGCTGCGAAGGACCCGCTGGGGGCGCGCGGTTCGGGCGATCGGCAGCAACGTCGAGTCCGCCCGGCGGGCCGGCTTCGCCGTGCGCCGGGTCTACCTGGCGTGCTTCACCGCGTGCGCGGGCCTGGCGGCCCTCGCGGGCGTGCTGTCCGCCGGTCGCCTCGCGGCCGCGAACCAGAGCACCGGTGGCGCCGAACTGACGCTCACGGCGATCGCCGCCGCGGTGATCGGCGGGACCAGCCTCTTCGGCGGGCGGGGCAGCGCGTGGTCGGCGGTGCTGGGAGTGGCGGTGATCCACTCGATCTCCAGCGGGCTCACGCTGCTCAGCGCGGACGGCTCGCTGCGCTACATCGTCACCGGCATCGCGCTCGCGCTGGCCGTGACGCTGGACGCGGTCGGGCGGCGCTCGCGCGTCTAGCCGGGAGCAGCGGCGCCTCAGCGGAAGACGATGGTGCGGTGCCCGTTCAGCAGTACCCGGTGCTCGGCGTGCCAGCGGACCGCGCGGGCCAGTGCCCGCCGCTCGACGTCCTGGCCCAGCGCGACCATGTCCTCGACGGTCCGGGTGTGGTCCACCCGCTCCACGTCCTGCTCGATGATCGGGCCCTCGTCCAGCGCCGCCGTCACGTAGTGCGCGGTGGCGCCGATCAGTTTGACGCCTCGGTCGTGGGCCTGCGCGTACGGGCGGGCCCCCTTGAAGCTGGGCAGGAACGAGTGGTGGATGTTGATCGCCCGCCCCGCCAGGGCGCGGCAGACGTCGTCGGACAGGATCTGCATGTACCGGGCCAGCACGACCAGCTCGACGTTCAGCTCGGCGACCAGCTCGAGCAGCCGGGCCTCCGCGGCGGGCTTCGTCTCCTTGGTCACGGGGATGTGGTGGAACGGGATCCCGTAGAAGTCGGCGAGACCTGCCAGGTCGGTGTGGTTGCCGGCGACGCCCAAGATGTCCACCGGGAGGCCCTCGGAACGCTGCCGGAACAGCAGGTCGTTGAGGCAGTGTGCGGCCGTGGACACCATCACCAGCGTGCGCATCGGACGGCCGGCGACGTCCAGCGACCACGTCAGGGCGAACTCCGGGACCAGCGCGTTCAGCGCGTCGGCGAGCTCCTCCCGGGAGGCGTGCGACTCGACCTGCACGCGCATGAAGAACAGCCCGCTGATCGGGTCCCCGAACTGCTGGGACTCGGTGATGTTCCCGCCGTGCTCGGCGAGCACCCCGGCGACGGCGTGCACAATCCCCGGGCGGTCCGGGCACGACAGGCTCAGCACCCAGTGGGTCGGCTCGCCCGGAGCGGGCTCCGGCTCGGGCGCCGGCTGGTCGATCCTGTTGTCCCTCACGAGGTGTGAGGGTAGTCGCTCCGCGGGTTGCGAGGGCGCGGGTGGCGAGGGCGCGGTCAGCCGCGCGCTTGCCGGGTGGCCACTCGCCGGCCGCCTGGCCCTCCGTGTGCGCAAGCAGCCGCGCTTGCCGGGTGGCCACTCGCCGGCCGCCTGGCCCTCCGTGTGCGCAAGCAG
>CAYGGX010000109.1:0-5546 GCA_964349585.1 uncultured Actinotalea sp. | reverse complement strand
CCGGGCCAGGCGATCAGGAGGTCGATCTCGTGCTCGCGCTGCTGGTCCTGGATGTGCAGGCCGTGGAAGAGCGCTGCGTTGTCGGGGAGCTGGTCCGCGAGCGCGTGGTGGACCGCGTGCTCCGCGCCGCCGTCGTCGGGCGGGAAGCGCGGGTCCGGCGGGTAGAGGGCGGGCACACCTCATGTGTACCGGAGGTGGTCGGTGGCGGGGCGTGTGATGACCCAACCCCTTGCGGGTGATCATGCAGACTCTGCACGCCGTGGGCTTCTTTTCCAGCCTGTGCACAGGGCAGTTCGTCGGGGACCGCCCTCTACGGTCAGGTGCGAGGACGGAGGGAGGGCACGTGACCGGGCACGTCTTCGTGGACGAGTCGAAGTCGCGTGGCTATCTGCTCGTCGCGAGCGTCGTACTGCCCGGCGAGCTGGGCTCATCTCGAAGAGCAATCCGCGGTCTGATGCTCCCGGGCCAGAAGCGCCTGCACATGAAGAGCGAAGGGATGTCCCAGCGCAAGAGGATCCTGGCGGCGTTCGCGGAGTTGGGCTTCACCGCGACGATCTACCGGGCGGGCTCGCCGCACTGACCCGAGCCAGCGGACGCGCTGCTCTCCAGTACCGCCACGAGCGAGCGGCACAGGAGCCGCTGCTAGCAATTCCCGACGCCATCGGCTGGGCGTGGGCCCGGGGTGGCGACTGGCGCCGACGGGCAAGGGCGCTGGTGAAGGAGGTCATCGACACCTGACAAGCGCGAAGCCCGAGCGCCACAACCGTCCGGAAGGGTCTCGGGCTCACTTCTCGCCGCTACTGCAGCGAGCAAGACTCATCGTAGGTGACCCACCATGCCACGACAATGGCCCGGCCCGCCGCTGGGGACGCAGCGCGACCCTGATCGTGCCGGGTGGCTTAGGCGCTACCGCGCCCCTCGGATCGCCGCGACCTCCGCGAGCCGCGCGGCGTCCTCGCTGGTGAGCGCCGGGACGGTGGCCCGGAACGCCGCGGCGAGGTCGGCCACGGCCGCTGACCCGGGCACCGCGGTGGCCGGTCGCGCGCGGACCGTAGTCGCCCGGGCAGGCGGCATCCGCGGCGGCCCGGGGACGACGATGTACCCGCGCTCGATGTCCCCGAGCACTCGCATCTGCGGGTCGCCCTGACCCCATAGCCACGCAAGGTGCGCGCAGAAGATGGCGTCGATCTCGTCCTCGACAACGCGGAGGTCGATAGGGCGCTGCGCGGCAACGACGGCCGCCCGGATCTCCGCCCATCGGGTCGACGTCGCCATCCGCAGCGGCTCCTCGCACACCCGCTCGATCGCATCGAGCAGGGCGTCGAAGGCCGCCTTGCGTGACGTCGTCGAGCGCCCGCGCTTGTCCTTGTACGGAATCACGGTGGCCAGGTCGAACAGGCTGACCATCGCCGGGTGCGGGTACACCTCGATCGCCACCGACGTCGCGCCTTCGGGCCGGACGGCAGGGTCCATCGACCAGCCGAACCGCTCCGAGAGCAACGCGCCGCGCGGGGGGTTGAACCACCGACGCGAGCGGTTGGTCGGGTGCGCGCCGGCGTTGTACCGGCCGAACTCACGATTGAGCTCCGCCTCGCAGTCGCGACGACCGTCTGCATTCGGCACGACGAGCGGGGCGTCGATCGCGGCAACGACGGGGCCAGGCGCGTGGCGGGCGACGAACGCCGCGATCTGGTCGTTCGTCACGACGGAGTCCGAGGCGACCAATCGTCCGGTCCCGTCGAGGGCGGCGAGGCCGGTTCGCGCCCGCTCTGCCCATGCGAGGTCCATGCCGAGGTAGGTGGTCATAGGGACGAGGGTCCCAGGCGATGCCGCGTAACGGGAGGACCGTGTGATCGGCAGCCAACGCTGGTCGCCGAAGTTGGGGCCGACACCACGCTCATTGGGAGGGTGCACCGATGACCGGCTACGCGGTCGTGGACGTCGAGACCACGGGCTTCTCCCCGGCCGGCCACGACCGGATCGTGGAGGTCGCGGTCATTCAGGTCTCGCCGTGGGGAACGATCGAGTCGAGCTGGTCCACGCTGGTGAACCCGCAACGCGACCTCGGGCCACAGTACGTCCACGGGATCGCCGCGGCCGACGTTCTCGCGGCGCCTACTTTCGATCAGATCGCCGGGACGCTCGCCGCCCTCTTGGCCGGGCGGGCGTTCGTCGCGCACAACGCCTCGTTCGACGCCCGCTTTGTGCAGTCGGAGTTCGGGGCGCTCGGCTACGACGTGCCGGTCGTCGCGCACACCAGCGTGTGCACCATGCGCTGGGCCGCCCAGCTCATGCCCCACGCCCCGCGCACTCTTGCCGGCTGCTGCGAGTGCGCCGGCATCCACCTCGAGAACGCGCACGCAGCCCTAGCCGACGCGGCAGCCACAGCGGCACTGCTCGCCCACTACCTGCGGCTGATGGGGATCCCGGACCGTCCGCCGGTCGCCCGTGTCCCGGCTTGGTCCGGCGCCCTCGAGCTCGCCGCGACGGCACAGTGGCCAAGCATCCCCGTGAACGACGTCGCACCCACTCACCGTGGCAACGCGACCCGCCAGAGCGCTGGTTTCCTGGAGCGGGTCGTAGAGCACCTGCCCAGGTCCGCGGCCCCGTGCGACCACCAGGAGTACCTCGCGCTGCTGGACCGCGCGCTGCTCGACCGGCTGCTCTCGGTGCGCGAGAAGCACGCGCTGGTTGAGACTGCGCACTCGCTCGGCATCGATCGGGCTACCGCCGCCGGGCTGCATCGCGACTACCTCCAAGCTCTTGCCCGGACGGCGCTGGCGGACGGCGTCGTGACCCCCGACGAGCAGCGTGACCTCGAGCTCGTGGCCGGCCTGCTCTCGCTCACGCCCGACGACGTCGCGACGGCCCTCCGCGAGGGGGCCTCGCCCGGCCCGTCGGTCGGGGACGCGGGCACGACGACGGCGCCGTGCGGCACCTTCTCCCTCCGGCCCGGGGACCGCGTGGTCTTCACCGGCGACATGGCGATGTCGCGCGACGAGTGGACCGCCCGCGCCGTCGCCGCCGGCCTGTCCGCCCACCCCAACGTGACGAAGAGGGTGAGCCTCGTCATCGCGGCAGACCCGGACAGCCTCTCCGGCAAGGCCCGCAAGGCGGCGGACTACGGCATCCCCATCGTCACCGAGCATGCGTTCGCCGAGATGCTGGCCCGGATGCCTGCGTCTGCGGGGGCATGAGCACAGGCAGGTCCAGGGCACCTCGGATGAGAGGCTTACGACGGCGAAGCTCCGTCGTCGCGGCGGCGGGTCTCGACCGTATTGTCGGCGCCGCCTCATACGATGCCGCAATGACGTCCGAACCCGGCCTGACCAGTGTGGAGATCTGCGCCGGTGCCGGCGGGCAGGCGCTTGGGCTGGAGCAAGCCGGTTTCGACCATGCACTGGCGGTGGAGATTGATCCGACGGCGTGCGACACCTTGCGGGCGAACCGCCCGGAGTGGAAGGTCCACGAGGGTGACGTGCGCGACGTGGACGGCAAGGCGTACGACGGCATCGACCTGCTGGCCGGGGGCGTGCCGTGTCCGCCCTTCTCCGTGGCAGGCAAGCAGCTCGGCGCCGATGACGAGCGTGACCTCTTCCCCGAAGCCCTCCGCCTGGTTCGTGAGGCACGCCCGCGCGCCGTAATGCTCGAAAACGTCAAGGGCTTGACGTACCCCCGGTTCGCGAACTATCGCGACCAGATCAGGGGCGCCCTGCACGAGATGGGTTACGCAACGCACTGGCAGCTCATCTACTCCAGCGAATACGGCGTGCCCCAGCTTCGTCCCCGGTTCATCCTCGTAGGGCTGCGCCCGGACGACATGGCCCGATTCGAGTGGCCCGCACCGATCGGCACCCCGCCCACGGTTGGCAGTACGCTGCACGACCTGGTTGCCGCCAACGGCTGGACCGGTGCCGACTATTGGCGGGACAGCAAGGCCAACACGGTGGCGCCAACAATCGTCGGCGGGTCTAGGAGGCACGGCGGCCCGGACCTCGGGCCGACGCGCGCCAGGGCCGCCTGGACACTCCTGGGCGTGGACGGACGCGGAGTCGCAGACCCCGCTGACATCCCTGGTGAGAGCACCGCCCCGGACGCGCTCTTCCGCCTGACATTGCGCATGGGCGCCCGCATCCAGGGCTTCCCGGACTCCTGGGAGTTCACCGGTCGGAAGACAGCTGCCTGGCGCACGGTGGGCAACGCGTTCCCGCCGCCAGTCGCGTTCGCCGTCGGCTCGGCGATCCGCCGCGCTCTGACGGGCGAAGGCGCCAAAGACGCGGCCACCGTCGCGCTTCAGGACACGGCAACTAGGGGTCAGTAGCGGCGTCCAGGGCCGCCTCCACGCGGCTCACCGCGGCGGTCACGCTCTCGTGCTCCCACACACGCACGACAGTCCAGCCTGCTGCGGACAAGTCGGCGTCAGTGCGTCGGTCCCGCTCCGCGTTCCCCGCAAGTTTTGGTAACCAGTAGCCGGTATTCACCCGCGGAGGCGCGGAGTGCTGCGGGCAGACATGCCAGAAACACCCGTCTACGAATACCGCCACGCGCAGCCGGGGGAAGGCCAGGTCCACACTGCGGCGGTCCCCGAGCACACGCCGGTTCACGTAGAAGCGTCGCCCGCGGCGGTGCAGCTCGCTACGAAGCGCCAACTCAGCGGCCGTATCGCGGCTGTGGATCGCGGCCATGTTCCGGCTGCGTCGCGGATCAAACTCCATGGCGCCGATTATGCGTCGTAGTCCGCCGGCCAGAGATGGCCGGGCAGTGTCGGCTCGGGCGGCTGAAGAACGCCGTACCGCTTGAAGCGCTCGGGCGTCACAGACACCCAAGCCTCGCCAGACAGATCGAACCCGACACGGCTCCCCAGATCCCGATCGGCCTTCCACGTGCCGACCAGGACGTGCAGCCGGTGACGATGCCACACGAACGGCTTGGCCTCGCGCATGCGCTTCATGAAGTCGGCCCGTCCGGCGCCGACAACCTCTAGTGAGCGGCGCGGTATGACGACCTCCGGCAGGTAGCGGAACAGGGCCGTTGCCCGCTCGCGCACCCCCAGGTGCATGTCGAACACCTCATCAACCTGCTCAGGGGTCAGCAACCGCAGCGGCTCGGGCGTGAGGTCCGCCCAAGGGACGACGGGCAGCGCGTGACTCCGCACGGCCTCCGCGTAGGGCGTCCGCTTGCTGTCCCGCTGCCCTGGGTGCTCGCCGCCGCCGAGCCATGCGCGATGGGTGCGCATGAGCAGCACACGGAACTGGTGACGTCGCGCGTCCACCTGGATCATCAGCGTCACCTCACACTGACCCTCAGGTGGCACCATCACGGCGTCGCGCGTGGTGGTCTTGATCTCCACGGCGACACCGGCGATCACCGTGTCGAGGGGCGGCTGCTTGATGAGCTCGAGCTCGTCGACGACGTAGTACTGCAGCTTCGTCCCAACAGTGGACCGCTCGTCGCCGTCGACCTCCGGGGCCATCAGATAGAACCGTCGGGTGCGAGAGCTGTCGAGGACGTACCGGATTGCGTCATCCACGGCCGTCCGCAGCCGT
>CAYGGX010000108.1:0-5585 GCA_964349585.1 uncultured Actinotalea sp. | reverse complement strand
GCCGCATCCATGCGGGGGTCCAGCGCCGTAGTGATGGCATGGGATTCGATGCACGCAGCACGTGGCAGCCGCGCACGACGCCGCCCCGGGGTGAGGTGACCGAGCCGGGCGCGGGTCAGGAGTCGGTGTGGGACTACCCACGCCCACCGGCGGTGGTCCGGAGCGCGGAGCACGTCGTCGTGCGACTCGGGGAGACCGTCGTCGCGGACACCCGGCGGACGATCCGCGTCCTGGAGACCTCGCACCCGCCCACCTACTACCTGCCGCTCACCGACGTGGCCGAGGGCGTGCTGGTGCCCTCCGACGGCGGCACGACCTTCTGCGAGTTCAAGGGCCGCGCGGTCCACTTCGACGTCGTCAGCACGGAACCCAGCGGTCGGCGCGTCGTGAGCTCTCGGGCAGCCTGGGCCTACCCGACCCCCTCCCCCGGCTACGAGGCCCTGGCGGACCACGTAGCCTTCTACCCCGGCCGGCTCACGTGCAGCGTGGACGGCGAGACGGTCAAGCCGCAGGACGGCGACTTCGACGGCGGCTGGCGGACGAGCCGCGTCGTCGGGCCCTTCAAGTTCGGCACGGGGACGCGCGGCTGGTGAGCGTGCGGGCCCGGTAGCTCCGGCACCGGCCGGTCGGCTAGGCGACGGGCTCGGGGAGCGCGTCCGGCGGCGCCTCGGCGGCCAGCGGCGCCTCCGCGGCCGCCCTCCTAGCCTTGACGTGCCACGGCCAGTAGAGAACCGTCGTGAGCAGCGCGAACAGCACGATCAGCACCGGGATGTAGGCCCCGCCGGCCATCGACTGGATCGGCTCGAGCGGCGAACCGGGCGACCCGACGTTGAGGAACCAGAAGTTGGTGCCCCACACCCAGTTGGCCAGCGCGGCGACGGTCGCAAGGGCCGTGATCACCGTCGCGACCCGCGCCAGGTTCGCGACCTTGGGCACCAGGTCGCCGCCGACCAGGAGCATCAGCGCGTACCCGAAGATCAGCGAGTGCACCGCGAAGCTCTGCCAGGTGTAGATGTTCAGGATCGGTCGGTGCGCCCACTCGGGGAACAGTACGGCGGCCAGCGCCCCCCACCAGCCCAGCACGTAGAGGAAGTCCCCGGTCCAGCGATTGGCGACGGTCGCGTCGATCATGACGATGAATGCCGACATCCCGCAGATGTGCAGCGGCAGGATCTCGGGGGTGTACTCACCGATCACGACGTAGGCCAGCTGGCGCAGGACCTCGAGCAGGAGCACCGCGGTGGCGACGGTCAACCGGATGCGGCGCCGGGCGACGTCGTCGGCCGCGCGATAGCGCATCACCAGCACGAAGACGCCCACGGCCAGGAGGGCGATCACGCCCAGGTGGATCGGGGAGAACAGGCCGAGCGCGCTGCTGGCGGGGGTCTCCGCGTACTGCGGGACGAGGAAGTAGTCCCAGCTCCAGGTTCCGTCCACGTCGACGCCCTTCTGCGCGGTCGGCACATGCTAGCGGCCCAGGACCCCGAGCCGGACGGTCCCGGCGGCAGGGCAATGCCGGTGTCCCGCGCGGCCGACTCCGCCGCCGCCCGCAGGCGGACAGCCTCCGCGGCCACGACGAACCCCACCACGCCACCACACACCGCAAACAGGTAATGCCGGTGCAGTACCTTCGCGGCATGACCGTTGACAGCACGACGGCGGTGACGACCCCGGTCACTCGGCCGTGGAGCTCAGCGACTGTCGCGACCGGCGTGCTGATTGCAGCCTGGGCTGCTATCTGGGGGCTGGCTGTTCCATTGGAGGCCGTCTGCCCGGCGGTCTACCCGGCTCCGGCGGGGGGATGCACCGCCGCGGACCGGATCTCTGCTGGCGTGACTTGGACGATCGTCCTAGCGGTGGGCTATGCGTTGACGGTCGCCATCGCGCTGACCCTGGGGCGCCGCCGGCCGTGGCTCACGCGCGCAGTGATTGCGGCACTGGCGATCGTTGCGGTGGTCGGCTTCGGCGCTGTGATGGGCTCGACGGGCTTCGTCGTCTCGTTCTGAGGACCGATGCAACGGTGCCGAGTCGTTCAGCGGCGTGTCGGGCAGGTGAGCAACTGACGACACCTTCTCCCTCCCCCCGGGTCGGGCGCCTCCGGATGACCTCATCTGCCAGCTGGCCGCGCTGCTAGCGTCCGGTCGTGCCTGCCGACGAGTACCTCGACGTGAACCGCTCGAACTGGGACAGCCGCGCGCCGGTCCATGCGCGGGGCTACGGGATCGACCGGCTGCTGGCCGACCCCCGGAGCCTGTCGGGCGTCGTGGCGTTCGACCTGCCCCGGCTCGGGGACATCGCGGGCCTCGACGTCGTGCACCTGCAGTGCCACATCGGCACCGACACCCTGAGCCTCGCCCGACTGGGCGCGCGGGTCACCGGCGTGGACCTGTCGGGCGCGTCCCTGGACGAGGCGCGGAGCCTTGCGGAGCGCGCCGACGCGGACATCGAGTACGTCCAGTCCGACGTGTACGCGGCGCCGGCCGCGCTGGACGGTCGGCGCTTCGACCTCGTCTACACCGGGATCGGCGCGATCTGCTGGCTGCCGAGCATCCAGCGCTGGGCACAGAGCGTCGCCGAGCTGCTGCGCCCGGGCGGTCGGCTGTTCATCCGGGACGGCCACCCCGTGCTGCTGTCGGCGCTCGCGATGGAGGTCGGTGCCGAGCACGTCGATCGCGGGCAGCAGGCGTGGATCACCGGGCCGGGCGAGCTGACGCCGGCGCTCGAGCTCCCGTACTTCGAGCAGCCCGAACCGCTCGCCTGGAACGACGAGTACACCTACGCGGGCACCGACAAGGTCGCCCAGCCGCGCTCGATGGAGTGGAACCACGGGCTCGGCGAGATCGTCACCGCGGTGCTGGACGCGGGCCTCGATCTCACGTCGCTGACCGAGCACGACAGCGTCCCGTGGGACGCGCTCCCGGGCTTGACGGTCCTCGACGAGGAGGTCGGGGAGTACCGGCTGCGCGACCGCCCCGAACGCCTCCCCGCGACATTCACGCTGACGGCCCGGCGGCCCTGACTCCCTCACGCACAAGGCGTTCGACCGCCCCGCGATGTGACCGGGACCGTAGCCGCCCGAGCGGTCGGCGGCCCGTGGTCAGTCCCGGCCGCCGATCAGCGGCCGGTGCCGCTGCTGCCTTCCCGCCGCCCCGTAGGGGTAGTCGTCGACCCGCGGCGCGCTGGCGTCCGTCAGACGCTGCACATCGTCGGGGCCCAGCTCCAGGTCGGCAGCGCCCATGTTGTCGGTGAGCTGGTCGACGGTCCGGGCGCCGATGATCACCGACGTCACGGCCGGCTGCGCGGCCAACCAAGCCAGGGCGACCTGGGGCATCGTCGCGTCGTTGGACCCCGCGACCTCGCGGACGGCGTCGATCACCCGCCAGGTGCGCTCGTCGGCGTTGCGCGCCGCCCACGCCTCCATGCCGCGCTCGGGGTTGTCGCCGAGGCGCGTCGGCCCGGTCGGGTCGACGTCGCGCTGGTACTTGCCGCTGAGCCAGCCGCCGGCCAACGGGGACCACGGCAGCAGGCCGATGCCCGCGTCCAGGCAGGCCGGGACCACCTCGTGCTCGATGTCCCGCACCAGCAGGTTGTACTGCGGCTGCAGCGTCACGGGCGCCGACCAGCCGTGCGCGGCCGCGACGTGCGCGGCCTTGGTCAGCTGCCAGCCCAGGTAGTTGGAGAACCCGTAGTAGGAGATCTTGCCCGCCCGGACGGCGTCGTCCAGGAACCCGAGGGTCTCGTCCACCGGGGTCAGCGCGTCCCACGCGTGCATCTGGTAGAGGTCGACGTGGTCGGTTCCGAGGCGCCGCAGCGACGCGTCCAGCGCGGTCCGCAGGTGCCGGCGGGACAGGCCGACGTCGTTGGGCCCGTCCCCCATCGGGAACCGTCCCTTGGTCGCCACGACCACCTGGCCAGCGTCGGTCGGGTGGTCGGCGAGCCAACGCCCGATGATCTCCTCCGAGACCCCCGCGCTGTAGACGTCCGCGGTGTCGAAGAACGTCCCGCCGTTCTCCGCGAAGGCGGTCATGATCGCGCCCGACGTCGCCTCGTCGGCCTCCGCCCCGAACGTCATGGTTCCCAGGCACTGCGCGGAGACGACGGCGCCTGACCGGCCGAGAGTGCGGTACTGCATCGGTGATCCTCCGATCGTTGGGCGTGGTCGCGCGCCGGCGGTGGCGTGCTACCGCGACGCCGTCGGGCAGCCGGGTTGGGCCTTGCCATCCACCATGCATCATCCGCGGCGATCACGTCGGCCGTTACGCCCTCGAGGGTGACGGGTCGGTCGTCGTCGCATCTCCAGTGGGGCGCGAGCTCGTACTCCGCAAGCTGGCCGACTCAGGACGCCTGGTCGGGGCCGACATCGGCCGCCTCGATGTCGAGGATGTCGCCGGGTCGGCACTCGAACGCGTCGCAGATCGCGGTGAGCGTGGAGAAGCGGATCGCTCGCGCGTGGCCGTTCTTGAGCACCCAGAGGTTGGCGACGGTGACCCCGGTGCGCGCGGCCAGCTCCACCAACGTCATGCCGCGCCGGTCGAGCAGCTCGCCGAGATGGCTGACGACGCGGTGCGGGGTCTGATCGGGGGCGTCTGTCACACCAGACCCTCGGTCTCTGCCGTGATGCGGGTCCCCTCCCGGGTGGCTCCGGCCAGGACGAGGAGCAGCAGCGCGAGCAGCAACGGCCACCAGGTGATGCGCGGGTCGGGCACGAGCCAGCCCGCCGGCAGCTGGAACGACACGACGCCGTTGTAGCGCGGTGCCGCCTCGAGCAGGCCGATGATCGTCGGCGCGGCCAGGGCCGGACCCATGGGAAGTGGGGGCCGTCCTCCCCCGTGAGGCAGCGGCAGGCAGCTAGCGTGTCGTCGTGGGATTCCTCCAGCGGCTGCGGCGCCGAGGGCGCCTCGAGCAGCACCCCGTCGATGAACGTGGCGTTCCCGACCTCACGACGTTCCACCGACCCATGAGCGAGTACCACGCCTTGAACCTGGAGGGCATCCGGGAGTTCAGCTTCCAGAAGCGGGTGGAGGGGAACTGGGGACTCATCTCCAAGGGTGCTGAGGCAGTGCCTCTCCTCCTGGACATGCTCAAGGATCGTGAGGCCGATGTCCGAATCGACGCGGCTGGCGCTCTGGCTTGGCTCCGGGACACCAGCCCCCACATCGAACAAGCCCTCGTCGAGGTCCTACGCGGAGCGGTGAACGACGAGGAGCGAGACTCTGCCCTGCTCGCCCTCGGGCAGTTTCGCAGCAAGGCGGCGCTGCCTCTCGTCGCGCAGCTGATCCGAGCAGAAGAGACCGACGGCGACACGAGGCACCTGGCGATCGAGACTCTCGGCGAGATCGTCCGAAGACGCTTCGACCGGCGGCCCGACCCCGAGGCGGCGGCCCGCGCGTACATCGACGAGCGGGGCCTGTAGCCCGGCCGCACATCCGGGCGCCCGTCGCCCCCATATGCACAAAGACCCTGTGCGCCTGGCGCGATTCAAACGCGCGACACCCGCTTTAGGAGTTCGATCTTGGTCCGGCAGCAACGCTCTGACCCGAGTTCGCTCATTTGCCTTGGTGCGTGACGCCGCGGCCGAGGATGGC
>CAYGGX010000107.1:0-5716 GCA_964349585.1 uncultured Actinotalea sp. | reverse complement strand
AGCGCGTCGGCCGAGCGGATGGCGGACAGGTCGACCAGAGGCAGCGGCGGCTCGGCCTCGCCGAACTGCTCGATCATCTGCCGGTGGCCCATCCAGAGCGTCACCCGCGCGATGAGCACGGCTGCGCGCTCGATGTCGATGCCGTGCAGGTTGGTCAGCGGGTAGTACGGCAGGGCGCCCGTGGGAACCGGCGCCCCTGTCTGCCTGGCCAGGTCGACGATCCGCTGCTTGAGCATGACCTCCAGCGCCCGCAGCTCCCGGTAGGCCACGTAGAGGAAGTTCCCGCTGCCGCAGGCCGGGTCGAGCACCCGGAACGCGCACAGCTCGTCCAGCAGGTCGCGCGCCTGCTGCGGCGTCGTCGTCCCGTCGATGCGCTCCCGCCACGGGCGCACGATGGTCGGCACCACGATCTTGAGGATGTCGACCTCGTGGGTGTAGTGCGCGCCCAGCTCCCAGCGCCGTTCCTGGCCCAGCACCCCCTCGAGCAGCGAGCCGAAGATCGTCGGGTCCACCGCCTGCCAGTCGAACTCCGCCGCCTCCTTGAGGTGCAGCAGCTCGGCGCGCCTCAGCGTCACCATGGCCGGCTTGGCGAACAGGTCGCCGTTGACGTACCGGGTCCCGGCGTACAGCCCCGTGCGGTTCCGGTCGGTCTTCTGGTTCAGCAGGGTGAACAGGTACCCGATGTCCCGGGCGGAGTCCGGGTGAGCCTGGGTGAGCAGGTCGTTGACGATCGACTGGAGCGGGTAGCCGTCCAGCATCCCGAGGTCCTCGGCGAAGAAGCACCAGACGGCCTGCATGGTGAAGCGCTGGATCTCGTCCACCGGCGCGGCCGAGCGGTCCTTCAGCGACTCGTAGAGCTGGGCGATGTGCCTGGCCGCCTCCGTGGTCAGCTCACGTCGGTGCTCCAGGACTATCGCGTTGCGGGAGGGGTCGGCCAGGAACATCAGCGCGTCGTACCGGTCGGGGAGCTCGTGCAGGGGCCACGTCGCGAGCGGGTGGTTCGGGAACGCGCCCGGCTCCCACAGCTCGAACTCGTGGAAGTTGCACGTCAGCACGTATCGGGCGGCCCGCACACCCGCGGCCCCGTCGGCCGACTCCCGCCAGTACCGGTCCTTCTGAGCGGCGGCCCGCTCCAGCGGCTGGTTCGGGTGCTTCATCTCGACGATGAGCACCTCGGGCCAGAAGAGGTCCATGAAGCCGCTGGAGGTCTTGAACTCCTCGAACCGCGCGCCGACGTCCTTGCGGTCCGACCCGTAGCAGGCGAAGAGGTCGTTGAGGAAGGTCTGGGCCTCCGCGCGCTCCGTGCCCGCGTAACCGGACCACCGCGTCACGAAGGCGTCGAGTGCGACCTTGATCTCCGCCCCGGTGCGCACGCCTCACCTCTGTTCACTCGTTGGGCGGCGCGTCGCCGTCCGCTCGTGATCTTGCCAGCCAACTCCGACGCGGTGTCGGTGCACGCGCACGCGGGTTCAGAGAAGGCGGAGCGCGGCGTCGTCGGCGTAGTAGGTGTCGTGCACCAGCCGCTTGCGCGCCGTCTCCAGCTCGCGGATCAGGTCGTTGATCGCCAGGGCTGCGTTGTGGGCGTCCGGGTCCTTCGCGAGCTGCGCCTTTGCCTTCTTGGCCCGCGCCAGGGTGTGGTCCAGGTTCAGCAGCACATCAGACACCTCGCCGAGCGAGCGCTCGCGCGCGACCTGATCCGCTTGCTGGCCGCCTGTCTGTCCTGGCACCGTCATGGACATCTCCTCATCGACGTGGGCCAGTCTAGGCATGGCCACCCAAGCGGGCGATGACCGTCCACACCCCTACGCGGGTGCGAACACCAGCACCGGGCGGGACCGGCCGGCGTCGTCGGCGAGCAGGGCGACCAAGGTGCCGTCGGGGGCGAAGGCGGCCACCGGCGCCGTCGTCGTGCCGGTTGGGCCGGAGGGCACGACGGCGATCCGCTTGCCGTAGGAGAGGTCCCGCGCCTCGTCGGCCGTCAGGTCCCGGGCCGGGAACATGGTGCGGGCGGCGTCGGCGAGCGGCTGGGCGGTGAAGTCGGCCTCGAGCTGGTCAAGGGTGCGCGCAGCATCCAGACCGTAACCGCCCACCCGCGTGCGCCGCAGTGCCGTCAGGTGTCCGCCGACGCCGAGGGCCGTGCCGAGGTCGCGGGCAAGCGCCCGCACGTAGGTCCCCGAGGAGCACTGCACGACGACGTCCAGGTCCAGCACCCCGAGTCCGTCCGGCCCGGTCGCGGGCCGCGCGTCGAACAGGTCGAACCGGTGCACCGTGACCGGCCGGGCGGCGAGCTCGACGGCCTCCCCGGCCCGCACCCGGGCATACGCGCGGCGGCCGTCGACCTTGATCGCGCTCACCGACGAGGGCACCTGCTCGATGTCGCCGGTCAGCCGGGCCATCGCCGCGACGACGTCGTCCCGCCGAACCCCCGACGCGTCGGCGGCGGTCACGATCTCACCCTCGGCGTCGTCCGTGGCGGTGGCGACGCCCAGCCGGACGGTCGCCAGGTACTCCTTGCCGGTACCCACCAGGTAGGTGAGCAGGCGGGTGCCCTTGTCGATGCCGAGCACCAGGACCCCGGTCGCCATCGGGTCGAGGGTCCCGGCGTGGCCCACCTTGCGGGTGCCCGCCAGCCGGCGGACCCGCGCGACGACGTCGTGGCTGGTCCACCCGGCCGGCTTGTCGACGACGACGAGGCCGTCGGTCATCTACGCCTCCGGCGCCGTGCGCGGGTGCAGGTCCGGCCCGAGGTCATCGTCGTCGTCCTCAGGCGGCTTGCGGTACGGGTCGGCGTCCCCGGCGAACTGCGCGGACGCGGACAGGGCCGCGACCTCGGCGTCCCGCTCGGCGGCGACCCGCAGGGCCTCCTCGATGTGCTGGGCGGTCTCGGGCAGCGCGTCCGCGATGAACTCGAGCGACGGGGTCAGCCGGATGCCGATCTGCTTGCCGACCTCCGACCGGATGAGGCCCTTGGCGCTCTCCAGCGCGGCTGCGGACGCCGCCCGGGCGTCGTCGTCGCCCAGCACGGTGTAGAACACCGACGCGTGCTGCAGATCCCCCGTGACCCGCACGTCGGTGACCGTGACGAAGCCCAGCCGGGGGTCCTTCACCTTGGTGTCGAGCATCTCCGCGACGACCTCGTGGATCCGGTCGGCGACCTTGCGTGCCCTCGGGTGATCAACCATTTGAGTTCCCTTCCTCAGAGCTGCTGGTGCTCGTCGAAGATGCGTTGTCGGAAGCTGTCGTGCCGACCGGGTGCGCCGGTCGTGGGTGGGGCTTGGCCCGCGGCCCTGAAGGGGCCGCGCGGAAGACCAAGCACCCGGTCGACACGGCAGCGGCCCCGCGGCCCGCGGCCCCGCAGGGGACGCGCGGAAGGTCGAGCAGAGGCACCGGAAGGCGCCGACACGCTAGGAGCGCGGCTTCTCCCGCATCTCATAAGTCTCGATCACGTCGTCGATCTGGATGTCGTTGAACGACCCGAGCCCGATGCCGCACTCGTACCCCTCGCGGACCTCGGTGGCGTCGTCCTTGAACCGCTTGAGCGACTCGATCGTGAGGTTCTCCCCCACCACCTTGTCGCCGCGCAGCACGCGGGCCTTGGAGTTGCGCCGGATGGTCCCGGAGCGCACCAGCGAACCGGCGACGTTCCCGAACCGGCTGGAGCGGAAGACCTCGCGAACCTCGGCGGTGCCGAGCTGCACCTCTTCGTACTCCGGCTTGAGCATCCCCTTCAGCGCCGCCTCGACGTCGTCGATCGCCTGGTAGATGACCGAGTAGAACCGGACGTCGACGCCCTCGCGGTCCGCGAGCTCCTCGACGCGCTCGGCGTACTTGACGTTGAAGCCAAGGATGATCGCGTTGTCGACCGTCGCGAGGTTGACGTCGTTCTGGGTGATCGCGCCGACGCCGCGGTGGATGACCCGGAGCTCGACCTCCTCGCCCACGTCGATCTTGAGCAGCGCGTCCTCCAGGGCCTCCACGGCCCCGGAGACGTCGCCCTTGAGGACCAGGTTGAGGGTCTCGACCTTGCCAAGCTGCAGGGCCTGGGTGAAGTCCTCGAGGCTGATCCGCTTGCGACGCTTGGCCAGCTGCGCGGCCCGCTCTGCGGCCTCCCGCTTCTCGGCGATCTGCCGCGCGGTGCGGTCGTCGGGCGCCACGATGAACGTGTCGCCCGCCCGTGGCACGGATGTGAGCCCGAGCACCAGGACCGGCTGCGCGGGCGTCGCCGCCTCGACGGTGTCGCCGTGCTCGTCGAACATCGCCCGCACGCGCCCGTAGGCGGTTCCGGCCACGATCGCGTCGCCCACCCGCAGCGTGCCGGACTGGACCAGGACCGTCGCCACCGCGCCGCGACCCTTGTCGAGGTTCGCCTCGACGGCCACGCCGCGCGCGTCCTTGTCGGGGTTGGCCCGCAGGTCGAGCGCCGCGTCCGCAGTCAGCAGCACGGCCTCGAGCAGCTCGTCGATACCGATCCGCTTGAGGGCGGAGATGTCGACGAACATCGTGTCGCCGCCGTACTCCTCGGCCACCAGGTTGTACTCGGTGAGCTGCTGGCGGATCTTGGCGGGGTTGGCCCCCTCCTTGTCCACCTTGTTCACCGCGACCACGATCGGCACTCCCGCGGCCTGGGCGTGGTTGAGCGCCTCGATGGTCTGCGGCATGACGCCGTCGTCCGCCGCGACCACCAGGATCGCGATGTCCGTCACCTGCGCACCGCGGGCACGCATGGCGGTGAACGCCTCGTGGCCCGGGGTGTCGATGAATGTGACGGCGCGCTGGGCGCCCTCGTGCTCGGTGTGGATCTGGTAGGCACCGATGTGCTGGGTGATCCCGCCGGCCTCGCCGGCCACCACGTCCGCCGAACGGATCGCGTCCAGCAGCTTCGTCTTTCCGTGGTCGACGTGGCCCATCACGGTCACGACCGGAGGACGGGCGGTGAGCTGGTCGTCCTCCTCGTCGGCGAGCTCCGCCTCGAGGTCGATGTCGAAGGACCCGAGCAGCTCGCGGTCCTCCTCCTCCGCGGAGACCATCTCGATGACGTAGCCGAGCTCGGCGGCCAGGGTGCCGAAGGTGTCCTCGTCGAGCGACTGGGTTGCGGTCGCCATCTCACCGAGGTGGAAGAGCACCGTGACCAGACTGGCGGGGTTCGCGTCGATCTTGTCCGCGAAGTCGTTCAGCGAGGAACCGAAGCGCAGCCGGACGACCGTCTTGCCGTCGCCGCGGGGAACCTGCACGCCACCGAGCGACGGGGCCTGCATCTGTTCGAACTCCTGGCGCTTCGCGCGCTTGGACTTGCGCCCACGGACCGGGCGACCGCCCGCGCGGCCGAACGCACCCTGGGTGCTGCCGCGGCCACCGGGGCGACCGCCGCCGCCGCCGGGGCGTCCCGCGAACCCGCCTGGTGCGCCGCCGCCACCGGCACCCGGACGACCCGCACCTGCGCCGGGGCGGGCACCGCCACCGGTTCGGCCGGGCGCGGCCCGACCGACGTTGCTGCGGCCCGGCATCATGCCGGGGTTGGGCCGCGGACCGCCGGCGCCCGCCTCGGCGGACCGACCGCCTGGACGCTCCCCGACCTCGCGCGTGCCCGGACGCGGCATGCCCTGGCTGGGCGCGAACGGGTTGTTGCCGGGACGCGGCGCCCGGGGGCCGGGCCGGGGCATGCCCTGGCTGGGTGCGAACGGGTTGTTCCCCGGACGCGGCCCACCCGGGCGGGGCC
>CAYGGX010000106.1:0-5718 GCA_964349585.1 uncultured Actinotalea sp. | reverse complement strand
CGGACGCCCTCGACCGCGGTCCGCAGCGGGCCGGCCAGGTGCCGCTGCCGACCGGGCGGCGCCCCCGCCAGGGCCGCCCCGAGCGCCGCACCGGCGGCGGTCAACGCGCTCGAGTCGGCGCCGCCCCGGGACCTGGCCAGCCGCGCCGCCTGCTCCACCGACCCGACCGAGAGCTCGACGGTCGCCTGCGCCGTGACCCGGTCCGGCAGCTCGTGCGCCTCGTCGACGACCAGCACCGAGTGCTCGGGCAGCACACCCGGGGAGCCGCTCGCGCTGATGCCCAGCATCGCGTGGTTGGTGACCACCACGTCCGCCTCGTGCGCCTGGGCGCGCGCCTGCTCAGGGAAGCACTCCTCGATGAACGGGCACTTTCGGCCGAGGCACTCCAGGGCGGTCACGGAGACCTGCCGCCAGGCACGGTCCGAGACGCCGGGGAGCAGGTCGTCCCGGTCGCCGGTGGCGGTGTCCTCCGCCCACTCGCGGACGCGGAGCACCTGCCTGCCCAGGTCGCCGGGGGCGCCCTCCGGGTGCTCGGCTCCGGCGTCCGCCATCGCGAACAGCCCGGCCGGCTCCTCCTCCGGGTATCCCCCGGCGAGCCGGTTCCGGCACAGGTAGTTGTGCCAGCCCTTCAGCAGCGCGACGGTCGCGGGACGCGGCAGCCGCCCCTCGGCGGTGCCGGTCACGAGCGGCAGGTCCTTGCTCAGCAGCTGTCTCTGCAGCGCGAGCGTCGCGGTCGACACGATCACCCGCTCGTCGGCCAGCACCGCGTGCCGGACCGCGGGCACGAGGTACGCCAGGGACTTGCCGGTGCCCGTGCCCGCCTGGACCAGCAGGTGCTCGCCGCGGTCGATCGCCCGGGACACCGCATCGACCATCGCGCGCTGCCCCTCGCGGCGCCGCCCGCGCAGCTCGGCGACCGCCAGGTCCAGCAGCTCCGCGGCGCCCGGCGGGGCCGGCTCGTCGTTCACCCCGGAAGCGTAGACGCAGCCGCCGACGGCTCGGGTCGGCTACCTGCCCCCGACGTGCACCGACCGGAGCTCGGCCGCCAGCTCGGGGTCCACCCGGGCCCGCAGCACGGTGCCGGCCCCGGTGTGCAGCTCGGACTCGATCTCGCCGTCCGTGTGCGCCCGGCTGACCAGGTCCCCCCGGCTGTAGGGCACGACGACGTCGACCCGCTCGCGCGGGCTCGGCAGCGCGGCGGCGATCCGGTGGCGCAGCTCGTCCAGCCCCGCGCCGGTGCGCGCGGAGATCACCACTGAGTCCTCCCGGCGCCGCATCCGGTCGACGACCTCGGGGTCTGCGATGTCGGCCTTGTTCAGGACGACGACCTCGGCGATGTGCTCCGTCCCGTCGATCTCGACCAGCACGGCCCGGACCGCGGCCACCTGGCCCTCGGGGTCACTGTTCGCGACGTCGACGACGTGCAGCAGCAGGTCGGCCGAGGCGACCTCCTCGAGCGTCGAGCGGAAGGCCTCGACGAGCTGGGTCGGCAGCGACCGGACGAACCCGACGGTGTCGGTGAGGGTGTAGGTCCGCCCGTCGGGCGTCTGGGTGCGGCGAACGGTCGGGTCGAGGGTGGCGAAGAGGGCGTCCGCGACCAGCACGCCGGCCCCGGTCAGCCGGTTCAGCAGGCTCGACTTGCCGGCGTTCGTGTAGCCGATCACGGCCACCGAGGGCACCCCGTGGCGACGTCGGGAGGACCTCCGGGTCGCCCGGGCGGGCGCCATCGCCGCGATCTCCCGGCGCAGCCGGGCCATCCGGGTCCGGATCCTGCGCCGGTCCAGCTCGATCTTGGTCTCGCCGGGGCCGCGGGAGCCGATCCCCGCGCCGGCCGCCACCCGCCCGCCCGCCTGCCGGGACATCGACTCGCCCCAGCCGCGCAGGCGCGGCAGCAGGTACTCAAGCTGCGCCAGCTCGACCTGCGCCTTGCCCTCTTTCGACTTCGCGTGCTGGGCGAAGATGTCCAGGATCAGCGCCGTCCGGTCGATCACCTTCACCTTCACGATGTCCTCCAGCCCGCGGCGCTGGGACGGGGACAGCTCGCCGTCGACGATCACCGTGTCGGCCTCGACCGCGGCAACCAGCTCCGCGACCTCCTCGGCCTTGCCGGAGCCGAGGTAGGTGCCCGGGTCCGGGTGCGGCCGGCGCTGCAGGGCGCCGTCGAGCACCTGGGACCCGGCCGTCTCGGCCAGCGCGGCGAGCTCGGCCAGGGACAGCTCGGCCTGCTCCGCGGTGCCCCGGCTCCAGAGGCCGACCAGCACGACCCGCTCGAGGCGCAGCTGCCGGTACTCGAGCTCGCTCACGTCGGTGAGCTCGGTCGACAGGCCGGAGACCCGGCGGAGTGCCGCGCGGTCCGCGCGATCCAGCTGATCGCCGTCCGCGTCGTCGTCCCAGACCGGCTGGCGTCCGGCGCGCGCCAGCACCCGAGCGACGATGTCCTCGGGTTGGGCCGTGCGGACGCCGGGAGCGCCGTCGGGTGTGTCTGGGGCGTCGGATCGCGTCATGGGTACCTTTCTGTGGCCCCCAGCGTGTCACGCACGGTCGGGCCGCCGCGAGGTGATTCCCGCCCGGACCGGCAGGCCGCCGCTACAGTGCGTCCGTGCCGGACTCCGCCCACTACTTCGACCGCGATCCTGCCGTGCCCGAGCAACGGCGGACGATCACCGTCCGACTCGCGGGGCGCGACACGGATGTCGAGACCGCGCCCGGTGTCTTCTCCCCCGGGCACGTCGACCTGGGCACCCGGGTGCTGCTGCGCACCGTCGGCGACCGGGACCTGGCCGGCGACGTGCTCGACCTGGGCTGCGGCTGGGGGCCGCTCGCCCTCTCGATGGCGATGCGCTCCCCCGCGGCGACCGTCTGGGGCCTGGACGTCAACGCCCGGGCCCTGGACCTGCTCCGGGACAACGCCGCCCGACTCGGCCTTCGCGGGATCCGGCCGGTCACCCCGGAGCAGGTGCCCGCGGAGCTGACGTTCACCGCGATCTGGTCCAATCCGCCGATCCGGATCGGGAAGGAGGCGCTGCACGCCCTGCTCGAGCGGTGGTTGTCCCGGCTGACCGACGACGGCGTCGCGCACCTGGTGGTGCAGCGTCACCTCGGCGCCGACTCCCTCCAGCGATGGATCACCGAGTCCCTCTGCATGCCCGCGCGTCGGGTCGCGAGCGCCAAGGGGTTCCGGGTGCTGGAGGTCGCTCGCTGAGGCTCGGCGGGGTTGGCTGGACGGGCTCAGCCACCGAGGGCGGCCAGGTCGACGTCCAGCTCCGCGACCAGCACCGCGGGGCCGGCCAGCTCGACCCGGTCGGTGATGCGGACCCGGAGCGTGCCGCCGGGCACCTGGACCCACCACAGCCCCGGCGCGCCCGGTCCCGCCCAGGTGCGCACCACGAGGGCAGCCGCGCAGGCACCGGTGCCGCAGGAGCGCGTCTCGCCGACCCCGCGCTCGTGCACCCGCATCCGCACCAGCCCGGCCCGCTCCGTCCCGTCGAGCTCCCCCATCGGGACCACCAGCTCGACGTTCGTCCCGTCCGCCGGGGCCGGCCGCACCTCCGGCGGCGCGGTCAGGTCGGCGGCGGCCAGCTCGGCGGCGTCGGCGAGGGCCAACACGGTGTGCGGGTTGCCGACGTCGACCCTCAGCGCGGGCCGCGCCACCGGTAGCCCCGCCACGGTGACCTCGGCGTCGTGCCCCGCCGCGGCCGCGTCCTGCCCGCCCGGTAGGCGCCACTCGCCCATGTCGACGGCGTACCAGTCCTGAGGATCGGCGTGCGGCGCCGGGACGCGGCGCACGGACCGGACGCCCGCGCGGGTGCCGAGCACCAGCTCGCCCGAGCCGTCCCAGGCCCCGAGGCGCTCCGCGAAGGCGGCGACCACCCGGATGCCGTTGCCGCACATCTCGGCGTCGCTGCCGTCCGCGTTCCGGTAGTCCATGAACCACTCGGCGCGCGGATCTGCGGCCAGGCAGCCGGCGCCGGCCTCGAGCGCGGCGCTCGGCACCAGACGGATGACGCCGTCGGCGCCCACGCCGGCCCTTCGATCGGCCAGGGCTCGGACCAGATCACCCGTGAGATCGAGGACGCCGTCGCGGTCGTCGACGAGCACGAAGTCGTTCTGGGTGCCGTGGCCCTTGACGACCGCGAGCCGATCGCGCTGCGGAATCATGACCCGAGGGTACGGCGCCCGGCCGTCGGGGGACCGAGCGTTCCGGCATCGGCGGCGCCGATCAGGTCCCGAGCCTGACCGAGGAGATCGTCGGCCTGCGCGTCCAACCAGTGCACCCGGGGGTCGCGCCCGAACCAGCTCATCTGACGCCGGGCGAGGCGGCGGGTCCCGGTGATCATGGACTCCCGTGCCTCCTCGACACTGAGCCGACCGTCGAGCATCCCGAGCACCTCGGCGTAGCCACGCGCACGCGACGCCGTGCGTCCCATCCCGAGCGGCAGCAGGCCACGCACCTCGCCCACCAGTCCCTGCTGCCACATCCGGTCCACCCGCCGGACGATCCGCCCGTCGAGCACCTCCCGCCCGCAGTCCAGCCCGATCATCACGGTCGGCGCGAGCGAGGCGTGGTCGGGGAGCGTCGCGCTGTACCGACCCGTGAGCCGGACGACCTCGAGTGCCCGCACGAGGCGCCTGGTGTTGCCCCGCTCGATCCGCTCCGCAGCGTCCGGGTCGACCGCCGCGAGCTCGTCGTGCAGCGCGCCCGGGCCCTCGGCGGCCCCACGAGCCTCGAGCTCGGCCCGTACGCCCGGGTCCGTCGGCGGGATGTCCAGGCGGTCCAGGAGGGCGCGCACGTAGAGTCCGGAGCCGCCCACCACCACGACCCGGTGCCCGCGCGCCTGCACCGCGGCGACGTCGGCCCGCGAGTGCCGCTGGTAGGCGGCCACCGAGGCCTCCTCGCTGACCTCGAGCACGTCGAGCTGGTGGTGGGGCACACCCCGACGGTCGGCCTCGGTGAGCTTCGCGGTGCCGATGTCCATCCCGCGGTAGAGCTGCATCGCGTCCGCGTTGACGACCTCGGCGTCCAGATCGAGGGCCAGCGCCACGGCCAGGTCCGACTTGCCGGTGGCCGTCGGCCCGACCACCGCGACGATCGGGGCGGTCATGCCCACCGCCAGGAGAGCGCGGCGTACCGCACACCGCTGCCGCTGCCGCCGCTGCTGACGTGATGCACGACGCAGGTCGCCGCCTCGCGCGATCCGGACGTCCCGGGGCGCAACGCCCCGAGGAGCACCTGCCACGGCCCCCACGCGCTGATCGCCAGCTCGCGGGCCAGCTCCGCGGGGACCGCGGCGAGCCGGGCGACCGAGGTCGCACCGAGGTCCGACAGGTCGGCCAGGACGGCGTCGTCGACGGTGGCCGCTCGGGGGTCCGCCGGCAGGGGGCTGTCCGGACCGCGCCGTGCACTCAACGTCGCGGCGAGCACCAGGGCCACGCGTTCGGGCCCCGCGACCAGGTCGGCCCCGAGGTCGTGCAGGCGGCCGGAGTCCTCCGTCGCCACCGTCACGACGTCGACGGGCCCCGCCCAGCCCGCGGCGCGCAGCAGGAGCAGCGCGACGGATCCGCCCACCGTTGCGTCGGCCCCGGGGGTCGACTCGCCGTGGGCGTCCTGCCGAAGGCCCGTCGGGTCACGATGCCCCGCCCAGCCGAGGCCGTCGTCGTCGATGCCGGCCGCGGCCAGCGAGGGTCGCGGCTCCCCCGCCCACCGGCGGGGCGCCCCCC
>CAYGGX010000105.1:0-5762 GCA_964349585.1 uncultured Actinotalea sp. | reverse complement strand
AGAGCATCTGACTACGGATCAGAAGGTTGGGGGTTCGAATCCCTTCGGGCGCGCAACGGGTGAATGGCCCCTGACCAGCGGATGCGCCGGTCGGGGGCCTTCGTCGTCGAGGGTGCAGGCGGAGCGCTCGCCGCGCGCGCGCACGCTTCGGTTCAGTCGGTCGAGGGGATCCGGGTTGACGGTCGCGAGCGGCGTGACGGTCGAGTACGCGCTCGTAGTGCACGACGACGGGGGCGCAGCGAGCGGATCGCTTCCTGGACGGCCCTGCCGGGGGCGGATGCGAACGTGCCGGGGGCGACGTCGATGCCGCTGGATCGGATCACCCGGATCGAGATGACCTCTCGGGGAGCCGTGGTGCTGGTCGCCGAGCTCTGAGCGGGTGGGCGACTGAGCGTAGGGGTAGCGAGCGGCCGACTGAGCGTCAGGGGTGACGGGCGGTCGGCGGGGGATCGCTGGGGATCCGTCGTCGCACAACGATGTCCGCGACCTCGTGTCCGGCGTCCAGCGCCCGCCGCTCGAACCCGGTCACGGGTCGGTGCGCGGGTCGCGGGGCGTAGCCGCGGTGCGGGTTGGTGAGCTCGGGGTCGCCGTCGAACGCCGCGAGCATTGCCTGCGCATACGGCATCCAGTCGGTCGCACAGTGGATGGTCCCGCCGGGCACGAGGCGAGAGCGGAGCAGCGGGACCCGGGTCGGCTGCACCAGTCGACGCTTGTGATGGCGGGGCTTCGGCCAGGGATCGGGGAAGAAGATGTGCAGCGCGTCGAGGGAGCCCGGCGCGATGTGGTCGGTCAGCAGCGTGACGGCGTCGGCGAACGCCACGCGAAGATTCGTCAGACCGAGCTGCTCGCTCAGCACGAGGAGCTGGGCCACGCCGGGCAGGTGCGCCTCGACGGCGAGGTAGTCCCGGTCGGGGTCGGCCGCCGCCATGCGCACGGTCGCCTCGCCCATCCCGGGCCCGACCTCGAGGACCAGGGGGGCCGAGCGGCCGAAGAGCACCGGCGCCGCGAGCCATCCGTCGGGGCCGAGCGGGAGCCGAGGCTCGGGTCCGTCCAGGGTCACGCCGAGCGAGGGCCAGGCCTGCTCGAGGGCGTCCCGCTGGGCGGCGCCCAGGACGCTTCGTCGTGGGTGGAACGTCCGGACGACGCCGGGTGTCGAGGCGCCGTGCCGGAACGCGGTCGGGCCCCGCCGGGAGGTGGCCTCAGGCGTTCTGGGTGCCGCCCTCGGGCGCGCCGCAGCCGCAGCCACCGCAGCCGCACCCGCCACCCTCGGTGGGGGTCGCCGTCGGCTCGGGCCTGGTCGTGATGGTAACGGGACTGGTGGTCATGGATCCTCCGCGGGTCGGCCGGTGCTGCACCACGGTAACCCGCCGTCAGCCGGGATGCCGTGGCTGCGCGCCGGCCGGTTCGCGCCCGCTGGACGTGTCCGGCGCGATACGATCCGCGCGCCGCCTGCTCGGCGGCTGCCCAACGCCATGACCGGGGGTCATCATGTCGCGCCTACCAATCGCGGTCGTCGTCCTCACGACGAGTGTCGCCGGCCTCGCCGCGTGCTCGCTCCCCAGCGCCGCCGAGACGCTCTCGGTCGGGCACTGCCTCGGCCCGATCGGACAGGCCGCCGTGCTCGAGGAGGCCCCCATCGTCGACTGCGCCGAGTCGCACGAGTCCGAGGTCTATGCCGCGTTCGAGCTGGAGGGCGCGGGGTATCCCGGGAGTCAGGCGGTCGCGGCCGCGGCCGAGAGTCTCTGCCTGGCGGCGTTCGAGGACTTCGTCGGAGTGGCCTACGAGGACTCCGAGCTGCTGATCACGACGATGACTCCGACCAGGGATGCCTGGGAGCAGCAGGACGATCGCGAGGCGCTCTGTCTCGTCAACGACGTGCAGGACACGATCGACTCCCTCCGGGACGCCAACCGCTGAACGGACACCAGCGGGGCCCGACGGGCGTGTTCCGTCGGGCCCCGCTGGCTGCTACTCCTTCTCAGGGGGCGGGGGAGGTCCCGGCTCGGCCGGTGGTGCTGCCTCCTCGGCTGGCGGCGCGGGCGGGGGAGGTCCCGGCTCGGCCGGTGGTGCTGCCTCCTCGACCGGCGGTGCTGCCTCCTCGACCGGCGGTGCTGCCTCCTCGACCGGCGGTGCGGTCGGCGGTCCCGGGGCGGCCGGCGGCGCTGCGTAAGCGGGCTGCGCCGGATAGCCGTCGGACGGCGGGTAGCCCGGGGCGGGCGCAGCGGCCGGCGCGCCCTTCCGGCGCAGCACGAAGAACAGAATGAGCCCGACGATGAGCAGCAGGGCGACTCCGATGCCGATCAGCAGCGGGAGCGGGATCGGGAAGCCTCCCCCGCCCTCGATGGCGCTGCCCCGCGCCTGGAGCTCGAGCCGCTCGTCGAACGGGATCTGCCAGGTCACCGTGTTGCCCGCGAGGGTGCCGTTGTGCGACGAGACCTTGCCGGGGAACGAGATCGAGATCTTCATGTCGACGTCGTCGGTCGAGCCGGGCATCATCTCGCCGCCCTCGGCGCCTTCGCTCATGTCGAACGCACCGCTCACGACGAAGTCGTCGCCCTCGCGGACGATGCGCACGCTCTCGGGGTCGTCGAAGTCGGAGAGCGGCTGACCCTCGAAGTAGGTGGTGGTGCCGACGAACTCGCCGTCGTCGTAGGGCTCAGACCGCGTGGATCCCTGTTCGAAGTCGAAGGTGTCCTGCTGCAGGCCCTCGGCGATGCTCTCGGGGGACTCGCCGATCATGTCAGCGACCGCGGAAGAGATCGCGAAGACCAGCGTGCCGTCCACGGTGTTGTCGGACTGCAGGTCAAGCTGCATGTCCATCTTCAGGCAGCCGGACAGTCCGACCGCAACCACGATGCCAAGCGCCGAGGCGCCCACGATCCGTCGTATTCGCATGGAATGACCTTCCCATACCCGCCGAGCGCCGGGGTAGGCATCCGCATCGCAGACAAGAGTTGAGTGTCGTACACTCAAGTCTGAGCCACAGCCCGATCGCGTGCGGAGGCATGTCCGGATGGAGCCGAAGTTCACCACCAAGTCCCAGGAGGCGCTGGCGAGCGCCCTCCAGGCCGCAGCAGCGGCGGGGAACCCACAGCTGGAGCCCGCGCACCTGCTGCGCGCCTTGGCGACGTCGGACAGCGCGGCAGCCGGGCTGCTCGATGCCGTCGCCGTCGACCGCCCCGCCCTCGCCGGACGGCTCGACGCGATCCTTGCCACCCTGCCCACCGCGTCGGGTGGCTCGGTCGCCCAACCGGCGCTCTCCCGCTCGATGAGTGCGGCGCTGACCGCCGCGCAGAGCGAGGCCGACTCGCTGGGCGACGAGTACGTGTCGGCCGAGCACCTGCTCCTGGGCATCGCCGCAGGCAGCTCGCCCGCCGCGGACGCGCTAAGCCACGCCGGGGCCACCCGGGACGCCCTCGCGGCGGCACTGCCGGCGGTGCGCGGATCGGGCCGCGTGACGAGCCCCGATCCGGAGGGGACCTACAAAGCCTTGGAGCAGTACGGGCACGACCTCACCGCGGCCGCGCGCGACGGCCGGCTCGACCCGGTGATCGGCCGGGACAGCGAGATCCGCCGCGTCGTCCAGGTGCTCTCCCGTCGCACCAAGAACAACCCCGTGCTGATCGGCGACCCCGGCGTCGGCAAGACCGCGGTGGTGGAGGGACTGGCCCAGCGGATCGTCGCCGGCGACGTCCCGGACTCGCTGCGCAACAAGCGCCTGGTCGCGCTCGACCTCGCCGCGATGGTCGCCGGCGCGAAGTACCGCGGCGAGTTCGAGGAGCGGCTCAAGGCCGTCCTCACCGAGATCAAGGACTCCGACGGCCAGGTCATCACCTTCATCGACGAGCTGCACACGGTGGTGGGCGCCGGATCCGCCGAGGGTTCGATGGACGCGGGAAACATGCTCAAGCCGATGCTGGCCCGCGGGGAGCTGCGGATGATCGGCGCGACCACGCTGGACGAGTTCCGCGAGCGGGTCGAGAAGGACCCGGCCCTCGAGCGGCGCTTCCAGCAGGTCTACGTCGGCGAGCCGAGCGCCGAGGACACCGTCGCCATCCTGCGCGGGCTCAAGGAGCGCTACGAGGCCCATCACAAGGTGGGGATCTCGGACGCCGCCCTGGTCGCCGCAGCGACGTTGGCCGACAGGTACATCCCGGCGCGCCAGCTGCCGGACAAGGCGATCGACCTGGTCGACGAGGCCGCCTCGCGCCTGCGCATGGAGCTGGACTCCTCGCCGGTCGAGATCGACGAGCTCCAGCGCATCGTGAACCGGCTGACGATGGAGGAGTCCTACCTCTCCGAGGCCGACGACGACGCCTCCCGCGAGCGCCTCGAGCGGCTTCGGGCCGAACTGGCGGACCGACGGGAGGAGCTGGCCGCCCTGACCGCCAGGTGGGAGCGGGAGAAGGGCGCGCAGAACCGGCTGGGGGACCTGCGGGCCCGCCTGGACGAGCTGCGCGTGGCGGCGGACCGCTACCAGCGGGAGGGTGACCTCGCCGCGGCCTCCCGCGTGCTCTACGGGGACATCCCCTCGGTCGAGCGGGAGATCGCCGAGGCGGAGGCGGCGGAGGTGGCGCCGGAGACCGCCCCGGCGCCGGACGCGGCCCCGATGATCGCCGAGAAGGTGGGGCCGGACGAGATCGCCGAGGTGGTCTCGGCATGGACCGGCATCCCCACGGGTCGGCTGCTCGAGGGCGAGACGGCCAAGCTGCTGCGGATGGAGGAGGTGATCGGCGAGCGCCTGATCGGGCAGGAGCGCGCGGTGCGCTCGGTGTCCGACGCCGTCCGGCGCGCACGCGCGGGGGTCTCCGACCCGGACCGCCCGACGGGCTCCTTCCTGTTCCTCGGGCCCACCGGGGTGGGCAAGACCGAGCTCGCGCGGTCGCTGGCCGACTTCCTGTTCGACGACGAGCGCGCGATGGTCCGGATCGACATGTCGGAGTACTCGGAGAAGCACGCCGTCGCCCGGCTGGTCGGCGCGCCCCCCGGCTACGTCGGCTACGAGGAGGGCGGCCAGCTCACCGAGGCCGTCCGGCGTCGCCCCTACTCCGTCGTGCTCTTCGACGAGGTGGAGAAGGCGCACCCCGAGGTGTTCGACATCCTGCTCCAGGTGCTCGACGACGGCCGGCTCACCGACGGTCAGGGGCGCACGGTGGACTTCCGCAACGTGATCCTGGTGCTCACCTCGAACCTCGGGTCGCAGTTCCTGGTGGACCAGACCATGGACGACGACGCGCAGCGCGTCGCCGTGATGTCGGCCGTCCGGGCCGCCTTCAAGCCCGAGTTCCTGAACCGGCTCGACGACGTCGTCGTCTTCGACGCCCTGAGCCTGGAGGAGCTGGGCCGCATCGTCGAGCTGCAGATCGACCGGCTCGCGGCGCGGCTCGCCGACCGGCGGCTCACCCTCGACGTGACGCCGGCGGCGCGGGAGTGGCTGGCGATCGAGGGCTTCGACCCGTCGTACGGCGCCCGCCCGCTGCGCCGGCTGGTGCAGCGCGAGATCGGCGACCGGCTGGCCAAGATGCTGCTGGGCGGCGAGGTCACCGACGGCGGCACGGTCCGGGTCGACCGGGCCGACGACTCCGGTGGTCTCGTCCTGACGGTCGCGTAGCTTCGGCCCTAAGGGGTGCGTCCCGCCCAGGGCCGCTGCGCGGCCCATGCCCGACCGATCCCCTCGGGTCGAAAGCCGGATGAGTGACGAACCGAGCCCACACGGGGACGGCAGTTGATCTCGGCGGTACCGTCTAGTTGTGCTCTGGGAC
>CAYGGX010000104.1:0-5932 GCA_964349585.1 uncultured Actinotalea sp. | reverse complement strand
GGCCATCCGGGTGGTGATTCATGACCCATTGGAGTGAACTGGTGCGCAATCCGCTCAAGTCCTCGATGATCATCGCCGAACTTGAAGGGGACACGGGAGCCAGCAGGCTCCTCATACGCGAGGCAAGGGCCATGCCGCTCACCCAGCTGTCGGAGCGCCCCGCACGCCCCGGATCGGGCGCAAGGGCCGCCCGCCGCGCCCTGCGCGCCGAGAAGGCGCAGCTGCTGCGCTGGCGTCGTCTCGTCCGGGCCCGGCTCGACCTCGCGGTCGCCGCTTTCGCGCCGCCGGACACCCTCGGCGCGATGAGCTGGGACCTCGTCCCGGACGCCCAGATGAACCTGCCGACGCCGCACGATCTGCTGAGCGCGATCCGCCTACCCGCGGGGGCCGACCAGGTGGCCCTGATGCGCCAGCTGCGCGACCTCGACCGACGCCTGGCCGCGTACGGCGCGGAGATCGACGCTGCGCTGGAGGTCTCGACCCACCAGATCGTGCATCAGCTCGCATCCCCGGACGCCTCGTCCGACGACCGTCCCGCGCCCTAGTCCGACGCCCTCGCTGAGAGCTGGGGTATGAGGCAGGATGGAAGGGCCGCTCTCCCCTGACCACCTGCGACGAAGGACCAGAATGGACGACGACGTCGTGCTCTCGGCACCCCTCTTTGCGGGGATCGAGACCGACGCCGCGCTCGCCCTGCTGGCCAAGATGAGCACCCGCGACCTGGGACGGGGCGAGGTGGTCTTCCAGGAGGGCGACCCCGGTGACTGCCTGTACGTCATCGGCGTCGGAAAGGTGAAGCTGGGGCGGCGGTCCGGCGGCGGCCGGGAGAACCTCCTCTCGGTGCTCGGACCGGGCGAGATGTTCGGCGAGCTGTCGCTGTTGGACCCCGGTCCGCGGACCGCGACGGCAACCGTCGTCGCCGACACCACCCTCCACGAGCTCAGTCACGCCGAACTCATCAAGTGGCTCGAGAGATACCCGGCGGTCGCCAAGCACCTGCTCGGCGCCCTCGCGCGCCGGCTGCGGCGCACCAACGAGACGCTCGTCGACCTGGTCTTCACCGACGTACCGGGCCGGGTGGCGAAGGCCCTGCTCGATCTGTCCACCCGGTTCGGGGAGCCGACGGACGACGGACTGCGCGTCGCGCACGACCTCACCCAGGAGGAGCTCGCCCAGCTCGTCGGGGCGTCCCGGGAGACCGTGAACAAGGCACTTGCGGACTTCGCCGCCCGCGGCTGGGTCCGGCGCGAGGGCCGCGCCGTCGTCCTGCTGGAGATGGAACGGCTGGAACGACGCGCCCGGTAGCGCCGGCCGGCTAGGTGAGCTCGACGACGAGCTCGATCTCCACGGGCGCGTCGAGGGGCAGGACCGCCACGCCGATGGCGCTGCGCGCATGCACGCCGGCGTCGCCGAAGATCTGGCCCAGGAGCTCGCTCGCCCCGTTCACCACCTGTGGCTGGCCGGCGAAGCCGGGGTCGCTGGCGACGTAGCCGACGACCTTCACAACTCGCCGTACCCGGTCGAGGCTGCCCGCCAGCTCGGCGATCGCCGCCAGGGCGTTGAGCGCCGCGATCCGCGCCAGTCCCGCCGCCTCCGTCGGGTCCACCTGGCCGGGGCCGTGGCCGACCTTGCCGGTGATGGGCAGCGCGCCGCCGACGAACGGGAGCTGGCCCGATGTCCACACCTGGGAACCCGTCCGCACGGCGGGCACGTAGGCCGCGACGGGCGCCGCGACCGGCGGGAGCTCGATCCCGAGCTCGGTCAGCCGGCGACCGATGGTCATTGGGCCGGCCGGGGGCGCTTGAGGTAGGCGACCAGGCCGCTGCCGTCGGGGCCCGGGATCACCTGAACCAGCTCCCAGCCGTCGGCGCCCCACTGGTCGAGGATCGCCTTGGTGGCATGGACGATGAGCGGGACCGTCGCGTACTCCCAGGTGGTCATGCGCCACACGCTACCGGCCGGCGGCGGGCTCCCGCTCCAGGGTGCGGACGGATCGGCCGCTGCGGCAGATCGACGGGAGCAGCAGGTCATGGTCCGCCTCGATCAGCTCGCGCCAGGAGCGAACCTCGGGGTACCGGCGCAGCAGCGAGCGGCGTTCGCGTTCGGTCATGCCACCCCAGACGCCGAAGACGATCCGGTGGTCGAGGGCATCGATGAGGCAGTCGAGTCGCACCGCGCAGTCCGCGCAGACCTCGCGCGCCGAACGCTGGGCCGCCCCCTCGACGAAGAGCTCATCCGGAGCAGACCCGCTGCAGGCGCTGTAAGCGGTCCAGTGCTGGTCTGTCATCAGGCCTCCTTACATGACGCCGCCCAGGGTAGGGGACCTTCAGGCCTGCTCTCCTGGGCCGTTTGGGTATTCCTTCGTGGCGCAGGTCACACCTGGACGGCTCCGCGGTCCCCGCTCCCAGGTCATGCACCGACGTCGGAGCGGCTCACGTAGTCTTTGCCTCATGGCCGCCCCCGCCCGCCCACGTACCCCCGGTCACCGGGCGAACCTGCCCCAGGTGCTGGGGCTCCTCGTCGCGTTCCTGGTGATGTCCAGCATGGGCGGGGTGCTCGCCGCAGGCCTGGTGATGCCGGCGGTCGCCACCACGAGCGTCCTGACCGACACCTCGGTGCGCCTCTTCGACGACCTGCCCACCGAGCTCGACCAGGTCCCGCTGTCGGAGAAGTCGGCCGTCTATGCCGCCGACGGCACCCTGCTCGCCACGTTCTTCAACCAGAACCGGATAGTGGTCCCACTCGAAGAGATCTCGCCGATGATGCAGCACGCGGTGATCGCCATCGAGGACCACCGCTTCTACGAGCACGGCGGCGTCGACCCGACGAGCATCCTTCGCGCGGTGGTCCGCACCGCCCAGGGCGACACCGAGGGCGCCTCGACCCTCACGCAGCAGTACGTGAAGAACGCGCTGATCCAGGCCGCGCTCGAGGGCGAGGACCCCCAGGCGATCGCGGAGGCGATCAACGCGGCCACAGTCGCCGAGGGCACCGAGGGCTACGCCCGGAAGCTCGCGGAGGCCAAGATGGCCATCGCGCTCGAGCAGCGGTACACCAAGGACGAGATCCTCGAGCGGTACCTGAACATCGCCCAGTTCGGGCCCTCCGTGTACGGCGTCGAGGCCGCATCCCAGTACTACTTCTCGATCCCCGCCGCGGAGCTGGACTACCTGCAGGCGGCCACGATCGCTGGGATAACCCAGGCGCCCACCGCCAACGACCCCGAGCGCAACCCGGAGGTGGCCCAGACCCGGCGCAACCTGGTCCTGCGGGCGATGCTCGCCCAGGGCTACATCACGGACGCGGAGTACCAGCAGGGCCGGGACACCCCGGTCACCGAGACCCTGAACATCGGCCAGGTCCGGCTCGGCTGCATGGCCGCCAACGACGTGGCGAACGCCGGGTACTTCTGCGACTACGTCACCAAGATCATCGCTCAGGACCCGGTCTTCGGCGAGACGGCGGCCGACCGGGCGCGACTCCTGTATCGGGGCGGACTGATCATCACGACCACCCTGGACGTCGGGCTGCAGGCCATGGCCGACCAGGAGGTCAAGGCCGGGATCCCGGTGGACGATCCCTCGGGAGTGGCCTCGGCGATCTCGGTGGTCGAGCCGGGCACCGGCAAGGTGCTCGCGATGGCCCAGAACCGGATCTACAACGGCGCGCAGAACTCCGGCCCCGGCGAGACCGCCGTGAACTTCAACACGGACAACAAGTACGGCTCGGCGAGCGGTTTCGCGCCGGGCTCGACCTTCAAGCCGTTCACGCTCCTGGAGTGGTTCAAGCAGGGGCATGGCCTCGCCGAGTACGTCGACGGGACCGTCCGGCCCCGCAACGAGAACGAGTTCGTCTCCTGCGGCGCCCGCCTGGGGTCCAGGCCGTGGAACCCCGGCAACGCGGACGGCGGTCGGGGCGTGATGACCGTGCTGGACGCCACCCGCGGCTCGGTGAACAACGCGTACCTGGACATGGGCTCGCAGCTCGATCTGTGCAACATCATGAACGGGGCGGCCGAGCTGGGCATCCACAAGGCGGGCGGCCAGGCCGGCGAGGGCCCGTTCGACCCGGTTCCCGCCAACGTGCTGGGCAGCGACTCGGTGGCTCCGCTGACCATGGCGGCCGCGTTCGCCGCCTTCGCGGCAAACGGCACGTTCTGCGAGCCGATCGCGATCACCAGCGTGGTCGACAGCGAGGGCGAGCAGCTGCCGGTGCCATCGGCCAACTGCCGTTCGGCGATGGCCCCGGAGATCGCCGCGGCCATGAACTACACGCTCTCCAACGTCTGGCAGGGCACCGGCCGGAGCATAGGCGCCCTGCCCGGGAGAGTGTCAGCGGGCAAGACCGGGACTACGTCTCGGAACGAGTACACCTGGTTCGTGGGCTACACGCCCCAGATCTCGACGACCGTGTGGGTGGGCTTCTCCGAGGGCATGGTCCCGGTCCAAGGTCTGACCATCAACGGCACACGCCACCGCTACGTGTACGGGTCCACCATCGCCGGTCCCACCTGGAAGCGCTTCATGGTGCGGGCCCACGAGGGCCGCGAGGTCGTGGCCTTCCCACCGCCCAGCTCCCGCCAGCTCGGCGGCATGCAGGTTCGCGTGCCGAGCGTGATCGGACAGGACGTCGCGACCGCAACCCGGATCCTCAAGGAGGCCGGCCTGAACGTGAAGGTGGGCGGGTCGGAGCACTCGACGCAGGCAGGGCCGGGAACGGTGGCCAGGACCGAGCCCGGTACCGGGTCGTCGGTCATGCGGGGCTCCGCCGTCACGCTGATCCTCTCCGACGGGCCACCACCTGCGCCGCCGCCACCGGTGGTGGAGCCGCCGAAGCCGTGTGTCCCACCGGCGGTGTGCCCGCCCGTAGGCCCCTGACGGCGTGGTGGCCGACGCGAGGGTAGTTGCCGCGGCCGCCCTGGCCGGTGCCGGCGCGCTGGCCTGGGCGGCGGTCGAAGCGCACTGGTTCACCCTGCGTAGGTTCGTGGTCCCGGTGCTCCCGCCGGGCCACGAGCCGCTGCGGATCCTGCACATCTCCGACCTGCACCTGCTGCCGACCCAGCAGCGCAAGGCCGACTGGGTGCGCTCCCTGGCCGGCCTCGACCCGCACCTGGTCATCGACACCGGCGACAACATCGCGCACCCGGACGCCCTGCCGGCACTGACGCACGCTCTCGAGCCGATGCTGAGCCTCCCGGGGGCCTTCGTGCACGGTTCGAACGACTACTACGCCCCGGTGCCGAAGAATCCCGCTCGGTACCTCGCGGCGGACCCCCGCGACGAACCGACTGGCCACCAGCGGCCCCTGCCGTGGCAGGAGATGACCGACGTCTTCCGTGCCGCCGGGTGGCGGGACCTGACGAACCGCCGCGACCGGTTGGTGGCGGACGGGCGTGCGGTGTCGCTGGTGGGCGTCGACGACGCCCACCTCGACCGCGACCGGTTCCCGCGGTCGACGCGGGGCGGTCACCAGCCCGGCGACGTGCGCCTCGGCGTGACCCACGCGCCATACCGCAGGGTGCTGGACGCAATGCACGCCGACGGTGCCGACCTGGTGCTCGCGGGGCACACGCACGGCGGCCAGCTGTGCCTGCCGTTCTGGGGTGCGCTGGTGACGAACTGCGATCTCGACACCCGCCGCGCGAAGGGTCTGCACGGCTGGCCCGGTGAGCGACCGGACCTGCCCGGGGGTGAGGACTCCACGTGGCTGGAAGTCTCGGCGGGCCTCGGGACGTCCCCCTACGCCCCCGTGCGGTTCGCCTGCCGACCCGAGGCGAGCCTGGTCACGCTGATCGAGCGCTGACGCTTTCATCGGCGGCGCTCGGCTGGGCTATCCTTGCCGGGCACTCGGGGTGTGGCGCAGCTTGGTAGCGCGCTTCGTTCGGGACGAAGAGGTCGCAGGTTCAAATCCTGTCACCCCGACCCAGTGTGAA
>CAYGGX010000103.1:0-5940 GCA_964349585.1 uncultured Actinotalea sp. | reverse complement strand
GGGATCGAGTGGGTGATGGAGCGGTACCAGGTCAAGACCGACAAGGCATCGGGGATCGTAAACGACCCCAACGACTGGTCACGCGAGGTCGGTGACCCGCGCTACATCCTGGACCTGATCGCCCGGGTGGTGACCGTGAGCGTGGAGACCGTGCAGATCGTCCGCTCGCTGCCGTCGATCGACTTTGAGGCGTTGAGCTGATGGAGGCGCACCCGCGGACGCTGAAGTACGTGTTCCGCCAGGAGGTCCGGCTGCTGGTGCCGTTGTTCCAGCGGTAGTACGCGGGGCAGGCATCGACGCAGTGGCGCCGTTGTGGGACGACGTGCTGGCCACAGTGCGCCGGACGGAGGCCAGGGACACGACGCTGCATTTCCTGGGAATGGTGCCCTACACGTACTCGTCGTCGAGCTCGGCCAGAAGCGCCGCATGGCGGTCCTGGATGCGGCGGGCCTCTTCGGCGTCGCCGTGGGCGAACGCTGCGGCAACGGCAGTGTCACGCAGGTCTTCCGAGCACGGGTCGGAGGCGAGCCCGGTCAGCGCAGCGTCGAGGGCGGCCCGGGAGTCGCCGCTGTCGAGGAGCAGGTGCGCGAGGGTGTGCGCGACGTCCGCGATGGCGCTGATCATCGCGTCGGTGTCTCGGTCGGCCCAAGAGTAGGCGCTCGGGGGGACGCCGGTCAGGGGACGACCGCGGACCAGGTCGAGGGCCGCCTTGAGGTCGGAGAGTCCTTCGGCGCCCGCGGCCAGACCCGCAGCGGCGTGGCGCCGGAAGTCGTCCCAGTCACAGGAGACCCCCGGACCGAGGTGCAGGGTGTCGCCCTTCTCGGTCCTCGGCAGGTTGGCGTCCATGACAATCCGACGGGTCCGGTACGCCAGCCCCCACCGAGCGACTCCATCGGTGCGCGAGCCAGGCCACAGATCCTCATCCATCGCCGGTCCGGTGGTGTCGCCGCGCAGGGCGAGGTAGACCAGCAGCTCCGTCTGGCGTGGCGTTAGCCTCTGCCCTGTGGGGACGTTCTCGATCTGAATCAGACCGAGCACGTTGATGCGCATGCCGGGCACACCATCGAGTCCACCCGGATCGCGTACCTGTGGGCGCAGGGCCGGCAGTGTTGCGAGGGCAGCCCGTGCGCCTTGGTCCGTAGCGACCAGCCCCGGCGGGAGCGGCTGATCGAGCGCCGGTGGCGACGCAGCCGTGAGGAGCTCGGTCACCAGGCGGAGCCCAGACGGCTCGAGACGCGCGGCCGTCAGGCGCACGGTGAGTGCGTCCAGGCTTGCGTCTCCGTCGGGTCCGACCGTGAGCGTCCATCCGCCGGGGCCCTCGCGATTGGTAATCAGGACGGAGCCGCACCACGGTGCGCACGGGGCGGGGTCGGGGATGTCGTCGACGAAAACGACGGGCAGCCACAGATCTGGGGACGTGCGGTCGGATCGGGCCTGCAGGGTGTCGTCGAGCCCGTCGCGGTGGAGTGAGCGCCCTACGCCTGCAAGGCGGTCGGCGAGCTGGACGGCGGCCCCCGGTGCGGGTGGAGCCTGGAGCCTTGACGGCGCGCAGGCTGCGGCCAGGTCGGCGAACTCGTCGCCGGCTGTCAGCCCGATCCGACCAGTTAGTTCGCTGGTGGCGAGTTCGGCGACTAGGGCACGCAAGACGCCGCCGGCTGCGTCGGCATCGCCGACCACTCGAATAGTGCCGGCCGCTTCGAGATTGATCAGCACGGTCGAACTCGCGGAGTGCCCGACGGCGACGAGTGCCGGGTAGGGCTCGGGGACCCGACTCCGGTCGACGGGACCCAGTCTCGCGAGTGCGGCTGTTGCTGCCGTCCAGGACCTCGGTCCCTCGGCGGTGAACAGGGAGACCGGGCCGTCCTCATCCTCAACTAGGCGCACCGTGACCTTGTCGGGACCGACCTCGATCGTCCCAACCCGCGGCAGGTCGCGCTCGCCGGCGAAGCAGGATGAGGCCAGGTTGTCCAGAGCGGTGCGGATCTGGCCGAGGGACAGGGGAGTGGGGGTGGCCCGCCAGAGACGCTCGGCGTCATCGGCCGGCGACCCGGGGTCGGGCATTGAGATCCGCTCTCCCGTGCGGCGAACGCGGCGCTGCAGGAGCCGGCGCCGCGCCAGCTCACCGATCAGTCCGGCGGCGGTGAGCGCGGTAAGTCCCAGGACGAGTGCAGCGGACGACGACGAGGCGCCCGGGTCGGTGGCATCGAGCTGAGAATCCGACTTGGACGCCGGGTCAGACGCGACCGCGACCGCGTCAGGCACCGCGGCGGGGGTCGCTTCGGTCGAGTCAGGCAGAGCGATCTCCGCTTCAGGCGCTCGCTCCGCCGCGTCAGGCGCGATCGCCGCCGGTGGGTCGGCCACCGGGTCCGCGTCAGGAATCGGTGCGTCGGCCTCGGAGGGCGGCGCCGCGGGCGCGCTGGTGGATCCAGTCCCTGCATCAACTGCCGTTGCCGAGGTCGGCGGCGGCGCGTCAGGTTGGTCTTCGCCTGTCGACGGCGGTAGCGCCAGGACCCAGCCCGGCCGGATCAGGCGCGGCTCGGTGAGGGCCCGGCCATCGGGCTGGAGGACGCCTGCATTCAGCTCGAAGATCTCGGGATAGCGGTCGCCGTCGCCGAGGTGGGCCTGCGCGAGCTTCCAAAGGCTGTCGCCAGGCGCGACGACAACTGCGCCGCCGGGGCTCGTCGGAGCCGTGACCGTGTCTGACGAAGGCGTCACATCGACTGCGTCAGCCGGGAGTAGGAGCTGCCACCCGGGCTCGATCCAGTGCGCGTCCGTCAGGCTGCGCCCGTCGGGTTGGGATCGCCCGAGGTTGAGGTCGAGGATCTCGGTGTAGCGCGCCCCCGCGCCGAGGTGCCGCTCGGCTAGGAACCACAGGCTGTCGCCGTCCTCGACCGTGATGACGGGGAGCTGCGGATCCGTCCGCCAGGCGCGGGCCACAGACCCGTGCGCTCGGGGCGTCGGAGCGGCCGGCGTCAGGCCCCTTGACTCGCGCGCGGTTGCATCAGGCAAGACCTGTGCCGCGACGGCGTCCGGCGCGGGGACGGCGGCGGGCTGGTTGTTGATGGGACTAGCCAGGCTGAGGAGCACCGCAGTGACCAAGGTCGCGGCAGCTCGCTGGAAGAAGCCGAGCGCGTGGATCTCCCGTGCGGTGGTGTTGCGCAGAGCGGCGTGAGTCTCGATGGCCACCGACCACGTGAATGCCGCCCAGGAGCCCCAGGCGATCAGCCGGATCACCGCCAGTGCCAGGCGACCGTCGTCGGGGCGCATGACGATGTGCCAGATCTCGCTCCACACCGGCCAGGAGTCGGGTAGGTCGATCGGTGCGACGACTGACAGCGCGACCGGCACGCCGAACACGAGCACGACCAAGGCAAGTGCTGCGGCGAGTCCGGTCAGGGTCCGATGAGTGGCGGGCGCAGTGCGGGTGGTCGTCATGGTTCGGCTCCAGTGACGGCATGGACGAGGGTGACGCTGGCGTGACCGGTCACGGTCACCTGCGTGATACCGATGAGCGAGAGGAACGCAGTCGGTCGGGTGAGCGTGACGGTGACGTCGATGGACTGCCCGTCGTCGGAGATGGCGACCGCTCCGGGGGTGTCGACGGCGGCGAGGTAGGCGTTGGCGGCGTTCGCCGCCGCTTGCCGGTCTACGCGCACGGACCCGCCGACGGCGGCCGGTACGTCGATGGCCTGTCCGGCGGCGCGGGCTGCTTCCGCAGCCAGGGCGTCAGCCTCCTGGACGGCGCGGACCTTGAGCCCGCCGTCGGCGACGAGCCCGATGATCAACAGGAGTCCCACGACGCTGAATGCCACGAAGACCGAGATGGAGCCGCGGTCGTCCCCGCCCACGTCCACGCGTCGCCGCAGCCGCCCCAGGGTGAGCGCCGTCATCGCGACCGGTACCTGTCGAGGGGCGATACTGCGTCGGCGGAAATGGTCCGGCTGCCCGGGAGGCCGGGGATGGCGAGGTCGGCCATGCTAACGGTGCAGGTGACGCTGACCCTCACGACGGCGTCCTGCCCGAGCGGTGCGGCGAAACCCGAGGCGTCGACTGCGACGTCGGTGCCCACGCAGTCGATGCCCGCTGCGGCGAGCTCACGGTCGGCGGCGTGCTTGGCGGTGGTCCGTGCGGCGTCGGGCGCGCGGGCCAAGGACGCGTCGCGTGCTGCGGATCTGGCTGCCTGCTCCACCGCGCCAGCGGCGACCTGTACCCGTCCGGCTAGGATCAGGGCGCCGAGGAGCAGGAGCAGGAATGGCGCGATGATCGCGAGCTCGAGCGTCACGGAACCGCGGTCCCGAAGGGCCGAGAGGCGGCGACCAGCGACGCGGGTCATGGCGGGCCCGCCGTGCTGAACCGCTCGACCGGGCCTTGGGCGGACTGGACGATCACAGGTCCGGGCACGAAAGGCAGCAACGACAACGATCGCGCCCGCACCTCGACCGCAACGTGGCCCGGACTCGGAGCAATCGCGGTGACGACCGGGTCGAGCACCAGGTCTCCGGCATGGTCGGCGAGGAAGTCCTCGGCTCGGGCGCGGCCGGCGTCCAGCGTCGACTCGTAGGCGCGTCCCGCCGCGACGCCTTCGGCCGCAGCCGCTTGGGCGAGGGACCGGGCATGGAACCAGAGTCCGTACTGGACCAGAGCGACGACGACGGTGAGCAGCACCGGGAAGACGATGACGAGCTCGAGACTCGTCGATCCGTCGTCCCGACTCAGAGCCGCGCGCATCCGTGACATGGAGGGCACGTCAGGTGATCTGGTCCAGGCGGCGGTTGACCGCGAGTGTCAGAACGGTCACCAGGGCTGCGGCCAGGGCGATGAGCCCGAGGATGATGATGACGAGTTCTAGCGTCGAAGCACCGGCTTCGTCGGACGGGCCGAACCGTTCCCGTACCGAACGTCGCGCGGCGGCGACGTAGCCGGTGACCACGGTGAGCAGGATTGTCAGGGGCATGGTCGTTCCCTTTGTCAGCCGAACAGGATGCGGGTGAAGGCGGGGTAGGCGATCAGGGCCATGAAGCACAGGCCGAGGAGCGAGACAGGGAGCACCATGTGCTCGGACGCAGCGTTGGCTTCCGCGATCTGCGCGGTCAGGAGTTGGGTTCGCAGTGCTGCGGCGCGGGCGCGCAGGGTGGCGTAGACGGAGGCGCCGTCGTGTCCGGCGACTCGCATGATGTCGGCCAGGTCGGCGAGCTCGACGACGTCGGTCTGCTGAGCGAGGTCGGTCAGGCCTGCCCACGACGGTCGTCCGGCGAGCTGGGCGCGCAGAAGGGCGTCGCGCAGGCGGGTGAACTCCGGGGAGTCGCCTATCGCAGCGGCGCGATCGAGCGCCTCGGTGGTGCCCGAATCTGCCAGTCGCTCAAGGGCAACAAGGTCGATGTACGCGCCCGCCGCCTGACGCATCGCCGCCCGAGCGGCTGTGGCCTCGCGCCGAACGACGAAGTCAGGCAGCAGGAAGAGCACTCCGGCGAGCACGAGCCCGACGCCGAGCGGGACTACCACGGGCGCGCGCACGCCGGCCGCCGCGGCGAGTCCGGCGAGCACCGTCGGGAAGGCGAGCCCGATCAGTCCGTACCCGAGCTTCTGGGCCGCCAGCTGGTCAACGGTCTTGCCGAGCATCCGCAGATCGGAGCCGAACCGATGCAGGGACAGTCGCTCGGCAGTTTGGGGCAACAGGACACCAGAGATCCATCCGCGTAGACCGGAGGCGCCCTCGCCGAAGGGCTCGGCCGCTGGGGCGTCGTCGGGCGGCAGGAGCCGGTTGACTGCGGCGGCCAGATCTGGCCGCGCCGGGACGAAACCAAGGACGATCATGGTCAGCCCGCCGGCGAGCAGACCGCCCGCGGCGACAGCGAGGTGGGTGCTCATAGTCGTTCCGTTCCGGGTGTCTCGGATGCGACCAGTTCCCGAAGGTGCTCGAAGACCGGCCGAGACGGGGAC
>CAYGGX010000102.1:0-6269 GCA_964349585.1 uncultured Actinotalea sp. | reverse complement strand
GCGCAAGGAGGCCGGGGTCGACTCCGTGCCTCCCTCCGGGCCCGCGCCCGAGGGCCCCGCCGCGTCCTGAGACTCACCACCGGGTCGGCGGCTGCTCCTGCCCCGAGAGGCCCAGGTGCGCCGCGGGCGGCGAATCCGGGACGCCCGCGTCCGGACCGGCGCCGAGCGAACGGAGGTGCCGCGCGCGTTCCTGCCGCGCCGCGCGCCACAGCGGGCGTAGCGCCGCGAACCCCGCGGCGACGACCACCCAGAAGGCCAGGAAGGCGAGGGTCCCGAGCGGATTGGGCCCTCGGTCGCCCCGCGGCAGCGCGAAGGCGCTCGAGATCAGGAAGAACGCCGCGACGACGCCGACCGCCACGGTGAGCCACTCCGCACGGCGCCGGAGCAGTTGATGGCGGTGGACCTCGTTGGCAGTGCGTGGCCAGGCGGCCCGGAGGACGGAGATCCCCAGCAGCGCCGCCAGCACCAGCTTGATCAGGTATGCGGTCACCAGTTCTCCGGTCGGTACGTCCGCATCCCGTCCGGGACCGTGCCGAACTCCCGCGGGTGGGATGCGGCGTCGTCCTGCGACCGTGCCAGCTCAAGAGGGCCTTGCGGGAACGCGGGCTCGTGACGGCCGCCGAGCGCGTCCTGCACCCGCGAGCGGAGCAGGAACCAGAGGGCCAGGACCACCACCGGGGACACACCGAGGATCCAGGGCACCTGGGTCCTGTTCGTCACCGCGATCACGGGGGCGACGAGGGAGGCCGCCAGCCACACCAGGAGCACGATCAGCACGGCTCGCTGGATGCGCACCCCTCGCTGGTAGCGCGACAGGTCGGCGTGGTACCGGTCCAGGACGGCGCGCTCGGCGGGACGCGTGGTTGTCTGCGTCATGGGTCCGGATGCTACCGCCGGCAACCGCCGGCCATCAGTGACTCAGCGACACCCTCTGGTGCGCCCGACGCAGCGGCTTCGGCGCCCACCAGTTGTACTTGCCGAGCAGCGTCATCGTCGCCGGGACCAGCAGCAGGCGGACCAGGGTCGCGTCGATGAGCACCGCCATCGCCAGCGAGAACCCGACCTCCTTGATCACCAGCAGCTCGCCGAAGACGAACCCCGTGAAGACCACGATCATGATCAGGGCGGCCGAGGTGATGATCCGCCCCGACCGCTGCAGGCCCAGCCGGACGGACTCGTCGTTCGAGGCCCCGGCGTCGTGCAGCTCCTTGATCCGGGAGAGCAGGAACACCTCGTAGTCCATCGCGAGCCCGAAGCCGAACGCCACGACCAGCGCGACCACGTACGTCTCGATCCCCCCGGTCGGCGTGAACCCGAGCAACCCGGCGAGATGCCCGTACTGGAAGGCCCAGACGAGGACCCCGACGGAGGCGGACAGGGAGATCGCGTTGGTCAGCAGCGCCTTGATCGGGATGATCACCGAGCCGGTCATCAGGAAGAGCAGCACGAGTGTCGCCAGTGCGACGATTCCGGCCGCCCAGCCGGCGCGGTCGGCGATGGCCTGGGTGAAGTCGACCTGGTTCGCCGCGGGACCCGTCACCCAGGTCGGGAACGGGGCGTCGAGGTCCCGGATGTCCCGCACCACCTGACGCGCGACGGGACCGCCCTGGTCGGTCGTGTCCGGCCGTACGCCGACGATGACGTACGGCCCCACGGGTGCGGCCGGGTCGACGACGGCGACGTCGTCGATCTCCCCAAGCCGGTTCGCCCAGCTGGCCACCCGGTCGATCGGCCCCTCCGCGACCACCAGCACGGCCGGCGCCGCCGACCCGGGGTACTGGGTGGCGATCTCCTGCACGTAGGCCCGCTGCGCGGAGCGGTCGGGGAGCAGCTCGATGGTCGAGTTGCGCAGCTCGAGGGAGGCGAGCGGAAGCGCCAGGACGCCGAGCACGAGCAGGGTGCCGCCGAGCACCCGCCACGGGCGTCGCTGGACCCAGCCGGCCAGCCGGGAGAACACGCCCTCGGCGTGGGTGACGTCCCCCGTCCGGGCGAGCACCCACCGCAGCCCGGGGACCCGGCCCACCAGCCCGGGGCGGATCAGGCGGCGACCGCCCAGCCGCAACAGCGCGGGAACCAGCGTCAGGGCGGTGGCGACGGCGATCAGGATCACGGCGACGCTGGCTGCGCCGAACGCCCGCAGGATCTCGGGGGTGAACACGAGCAACCCGCAGATCGAGATCGCGATGGTCACCGCGGAGAAGGCCACGGTCCGTCCCGCGGTCTGCATCGTCGTGCGCAGCGCGGCCTCGACGGCACCGTCGCCGCGCCGGCGCCGGACGGACTCGCCAGCATCGTCTGCCACGAGCCGGGTCAGCTCCTCCCGGAACCGGGACACGATCAGCAGGCCGTAGTCGATCGAGAGCCCAAGCCCGAGCACCGTCACGACGTTCACGACTGACGCGTCCATCTCCATGACGTGGGAGAGCACGAAGACGCTGCCCACCCCGCCCGCGATCGACGCCAGCGCTCCCGCCATGGGCATCGCGGCCGCCATGAAGCCGCCGAACACCATCACCATGATGAGCAGGGCGACCGGCAGCGCGATCACCTCGCCGGTGATGAGGTCCTCCTCGACCTGGCTGGTGATCTCGGTGACGATCAGCGAGATGCCGCCCACCTGACCCGTGGCGTCCGGCTCGATCGCCCTGAGGTGTTCCGGGAGGTCCCGCAGGATCAGTTCCACGTCGCCCAGGGCGGCCGCCTCGACCTCGTCCGTCAGCCCCTGGTCGAGATCGACCACAACCAGGAAGCCGTCCCCGTCGGCGGCCACGAGAGGCGCGGCCGCTGGGCTGTCCGGGCCGTCCGGCACCACGTACGGGTCGATCACCGAGGCCACCGCCTCGATGGCGAGCAGCTCGGCCCGGGCGGCCGCGACCGGCCGGGAGACGTCGGTGCGCGTCACGTCGACGCCGCGCACCGCGAGGGTCAGGGTCGCGCCGGCGGCCGAGTGCTCGGCGATCAGCTCCCGGCCGACTTCGCTCTCGGACTCGGGCACCGATGGCGCGCCGGTGGTCAGCCGTTCGAACAACGTCTCGCCGCCGACGCCCGCGAGTGCGAGGGCCACGCAGGCCGCCGCGAATGCGGCCCAGACGGCGATCATCCGCTTCGGGGCGCGGGCGACCGCACGGCCCAGGGTGTCGAACACGCCTGCAGCATCCCAGGTCCGTGCCCGGTGCCGCACATCATTGACCTGCGAACGGGTGAGTCTCCGTAGGCTGCACGCATGGATCTCTTCGACGCCGCGACCTCTACCACCGAGGGTCTGCCCGGCGTCGGGAGCAACGCCCCGCTCGCCGTCCGGATGCGGCCGCGGACGGTGGCGGAGGTCGCCGGCCAGGGACACCTGCTGGGGCCGGGCTCGCCGCTCCGGCGCCTCGTCGAGCCGGCCGACGAGGCCTCGCGGCGCGCCGCTCCGACGTCCGTCGTGATGTGGGGTCCGCCGGGCACCGGCAAGACGACCCTGGCCTACCTCATCGCGACGTCGTCCGGCAGGCGGTTCGTCGAGCTCTCCGGGGTGACCTCGGGGGTCAAGGACGTCCGTTCGGTGGTCGAGGACGCCCGCCGCCGGCTTGCGACCGGCGGCCGGGAGACGGTGCTGTTCATCGACGAGGTGCACAGGTTCTCCAGCACGCAGCAGGACGCCCTGCTGCCGAGCGTGGAGAACCGCTGGGTCACCCTGGTCGCCGCGACCACCGAGAACCCGAGCTTCTCGGTCACCTCGCCGCTGCTCTCCCGCTCCCTGCTGCTGACCCTGCAGCCGCTGTCGGCGGAGGACATCCGCGCCCTGGTGCGGCGGGCGGTGGCGGACGAGCGCGGCCTCGGCGGCACCGTGCGGCTCGCGGACGACGCCGAGGCGCACCTGCTCCGGCTGGCCGGCGGGGACGCCCGACGCGCGCTGACCGTCCTGGAGGCTGCGGCGGCATCGGTGCTCGAGGCCGCCGGCGTGCCCGGTCCCGGCGCGGAGGCCCCGACGGTGGACCTGCCCGCCGTGGAGCGCGCCGTCGACGTGGCCGCGGTCCGGTACGACCGGGCCGGGGACCAGCACTACGACGTCGCCAGCGCGTTCATCAAGTCCATGCGGGGCTCGGACGTCGACGCCGCGCTGCACTACCTCGCCCGGATGGTCGTGGCGGGGGAGGACCCCAGGTTCATCGCCCGACGGATCATCATCGCTGCCGCCGAGGAGGTGGGGATGGCCGACCCCTCGGCGCTCCGGACGGCGGTAGCGGCCGCGCAGGCGGTGGCGCTGATCGGGATGCCCGAGGCGAGGCTGATCCTCGCCGAGGCGGTGGTGCACGTCGCGACCGCGCCGAAGTCGAACGCGTCGTATCTGGCCGTCGACGCCGCGATCGCCGACGTGCGCGCGGGCAAGGCCGGACCGGTCCCGGCGCACCTGCGGGACACCCACTACGCGGGTGCCGAGCGGCTCGGACACGGCGAGGGCTATCGGTACGCGCACGACGAGCCGCACGCGGTCGCGGCTCAGCAGTACGTCCCGGACGAGCTGGTCGGCGCGCGCTACTACCACCCGTCCGACCGTGGCTTCGAGCGCGACGTGGCGGCCCGTCTCGAGCGGATCAGGCAGATCCTGGACGGCTCCTGACCGGCCGCCGGGCCCTGCCGCCCGACCAGGCCGTCGCCGTTGCGGCCCCTCAGTTTTTGCGGGTGGGCGGGCATTGAATGCCCGACCACCCGCGAAACCTCACCCATCGAGCCGCGCAAGCATCGCGCGGACTTGGTGCGCCACCTGGTTGGGGCGGTCGACGAGGTCAGACCACGTGAAGCGCAGCACGGAGTACCCCGCACCGACCAGCGAGTTCTGCCGGGTCCGGTCGGCCTGGAACGCGGCGACTCCGTGGGCAGCTCGGCCGTCCACTTCCAGGACGAGTCGCTGCCGGTGGAACAACACGTCGGCCCTGGCCACTCCACCGTCGGGAAGGTCGATCCGCTGGTCCCCGCGCCATCCGGTGATTCCCGCGCCCCTGAGAATGCGGTGCAGTCGGCGCTCGGCTGGGTTGTAGGCCCCTTCAGCGAGACTGGCCACGGCGCGACGTCGTTGCGCGTTCCCCCACGCACCGTGCCTGCGTTCGACTGCGAGTGCGAGGGTGTCGGAGTCGATGAGCTCGCGCGTGCCGGCCCAGGTCAAGAGGTGTTCGGCCTGGTGGTGGTCCAGTCGCCCGATGCAGTCGACAAGCGTGCGCTGGATGGTGGTAACCCGGGCGAGACCCGCGCGGACGACGTCTCCTGGGTTGAGCGGGTACTCGTGGACTACCAGCCCACGGCCGGAGTCCCGGTGACGTTCGACGACGACGTGGGCAGACCCGTCGTCCGGTACGGGGAGCTGGTGCAGGAGTGCCGCGGTGCCCAGGCACACCACGGCGTCGGGCCAAGTGAGGGCTGCAGCCTGAGCGCGCAGCCAGACTTTCGGTGAAGAGGAAGCAAGAGTCACGCCGTCGCCCACGAGTCGCCGCCAGTACCCGGCAGCCATGCGGTGGCGGACCTGATCGGGCGACATGCCCGCGCTACGCGCCTGCTGCAAGGTGAAGAGTCCCGACTGGCGATGGGCCTCTGGCGGGACCCAGTCCCGAACGACGCGGGCCGGCATGGGGCAAGGGTGGCCGCCCACCCCGGGCCTCGGCGGCGCACGACTGCATCTGTGGTGGATGCTGTCGAGGCGGGGGACGGCTGTGGAGCGGCCGACTGCCTTGCCGGGCGCCCGTCCGGACGTCACCGAGGTTTCGCGGCGACTCGGGCATCGGAAGCCGCGAACGCCGCGAAACCTCCGGGGGAGGCGACGGGGGTGAGCCGGGCTCCCGTGAGGAGGCGCTAGACTCGACCGGTTGCCTGCCCGCAGGTGACCAACCTGGGGACCTCAGCCGAAACACGAAGGTTGGTCCCACACCCACCGCAGATCCCTGCGCCGTGGGATGTGCCACGACAGACAGGAAGCTCGCCCGTGTCATCTGTGACCCGTTCGCGCCGCCAGGTGCGGCTGTCCCGCGCCCTCGGCCTTGCCCTCACCCCGAAGGCTGTCAAGCACTTCGAGAAGCGGCCCTACCCACCCGGCGAGCACGGTCGTGCCCGTCGCCGCACCGAGTCCGACTACGCCGTCCGGCTCCGCGAGAAGCAGCGCCTGCGCGCCCAGTACGGCCTGCGCGAGACGCAGCTGGTCCGGGCCTTCGCCGAGGCCCGCAAGGTGCACGGCCAGACCGGTGAGGCCCTGGTTGAGACGCTCGAGAGCCGCCTGGACGCACTGGTGCTCCGTTCCG
>CAYGGX010000101.1:0-6280 GCA_964349585.1 uncultured Actinotalea sp. | reverse complement strand
CGGCCAGGATCAGCGTCGACAGCGGGTAGTAGATCATCGGCTTGTCGTAGACGGGTACCAGCTGCTTGCTCACGCCCAGGGTGATCGGGTGGAGCCGTGTGCCGGACCCGCCGGCCAGGATGATCCCTCGCATGGTGGTTCAGTCTGGCGCATAGTGCACTGTGCGCACACGCGCGGGGCCCCGCCGCCTCTCGGCGCGCCTGTCGCTACGATCGTCGGCGACCGCAGTCGGCCGAAGGGGACACATGCTCAGGCTCGCCAACCAGACCCAGGACTACGCCTGGGGCTCTCCGGACGCGATCCCCGTGATGCTCGGGTCGCCGGCGACCTCCGACCCGGTCGCCGAGCTGTGGATGGGTGCCCACCCGAGCGCACCCTCCCGTGCGATCACCGACACCGGCCCCGTCCGCCTCGACGACCTGGTGCGTGACGACCCCGAGCGGATGCTCGGTTCGGCCGTGCACGCGCGGTTCGGTCCCGCGCTCCCGTACCTGCTGAAGGTGATCGCCGCAGATGCCCCGCTCTCGCTCCAGGTGCACCCGCGGAGCGACCAGGCCGAGGCCGGCTTCGAGGCCGAGGAGGCCGCCGGCGTCCCGATCGACTCCCCGGACCGCAGCTACAAGGATCGCAACCACAAGCCCGAGCTCCTGTACGCGCTCACCCCTTTCGAGGCCCTCTGCGGCTTCCGGCCGCCCCTGGAGGCGGCGGAGCTGCTCGCCGGGCTCGATGCGCCGCTCGCGCACTCCCTGCGCGCCGTCTTGGAGTCCAGCGGCGGAATCCGCGCCGCCGTCATTCGTCTGCTGGACGGGGCGCAGCGTCCGTCGTCCGACGAGGTCGACGCCGTCGTGCTGGCGTGCCTCGCTCGGCCGGAGTCCGCCGTGGATCCGGACGCCTATCGGACTGTGGCGCTACTAGCGGAGGCCTATCCGGGCGACCCGGGGGTCGTCATGTCCCTGCTGCTGAACCACCTGACGCTCCGGCCCGGGGACGCGCTGTTCGTCCCGGCGGGCGCCGTGCACTCGTACCTGCAGGGGGTCGGCATCGAGATCCAGTCCAGCTCGGACAACGTGCTCAGGGCCGGCTTGACGCCCAAGCACCTGGCGATCCCCGAGCTGCTCGCGACGATCGACTGCACGTCCGGTCCGCCACACCGCATCGTGCCGGAGGCGGTCAGCGGCTCCCTCGTCTTCAGGGCCCCGGTCGATGACTTCGAGCTCTCGGTCACGACCCTGGACGACGACGCCGGCCACACCCTGCCGGGGACCGGGCCGCGAATCCTGCTCTGCCTGGATGGCGAGCTGACGGTCGCCTCGGACGAGGAGGGCCTCGTCCTCGGGCGGGGTGCGACGGCATTCGTCCCGGCCGCCCTGGGAGCTCTCACCGTCAGCGGGCACGGCACGCTCATCCAGGCTGACGTGCCGTAGCAGCGTCCACCAGGCACGTCGATGGGCTCCGCCTGGGCCACTACACTGCCCAGCGCTGCTCTCGTCGGGTAGCAGGCGGGAGAGGCGTCGTGCCCATGCCCATCGGTGTCGCTGGGCCGCACCCAGTGGAGGACCCCGTCGTGTCTCAGGGTCTTTCCCGCGAGGGCGGTGCATCGACGCGCCGCAGGTGGCAACTGGCAGTACCGCTGGCGATCGGGACCTCGGTGGTCGCGGGTTGGCTCGTGGCGAGCGGTGCACTGACGGGTGTGCCTCTCCTCGCCGTGGCTGCGCTCCTTGTCCTCGCGGTCCCGTTCTCGGCCGAGCTCTCCCGGCGGGTTGTCGCCGCCGGCTGCCTCTTCTTCGGGGCCACGGCCTTGCTCTGGTGGTGGCCGGCTCCGGGTGGTGTCGGCCGCGTCGCTCTCGTGGTGGCGCTGCTCGCGGGTGGCCTCGCCGGTTGGGTCGCGGCCGACCCGCGGGTCCGCGCGCGACGGATCGTGCCCAAGGTTCGCCCCACCGACGGCCTGGTCCTCCTCGCCGGGCTCTGGGTGGCATGGCTGAACGCGCCGCTGCTGGGTGAGCGCGACCCGGCACGGGTGCTGGCGCTCTTCATGCGGGGTTGGGACAACTCGGCGCACTTCGCGATCACAACGATGATCCGGCGGGCCGGAGTGGGCCTGAACAACGCGCCGGTGGGACCGATGGGCGAGTGGTCGTACACCACCTACCCACAGGGATTCCACACCAGTGCCGCGACTCTCATGGAGGTGCTGATCGGCCCTCAGGTCGGGGCGCCCGCGGCAGAGCTGGTGGCATACGGCAACGCCCTGGTGATGTGCGCCGTCGTCTCCGTCGCCCTGGTCGTCGCCGCGGTCGTGTCACTCCCCGCCCTTCGACGGCGACCAGCGCTCGCGACTCCTCTGGTCGCACTCGTCCTGGCCGCTTTCACCTTGGGGCCAGGCGGCCGCCTGTTGGACAACGGCTTCCCGAACTTCCTCGTCGCCTGCGCGCTGCTTGCGACGATCCCACTCCTCGTCGTTGCGATGGACCGACCGGGTGCGCCGCTTCAGCTCACGGTTCTCGGCGCCGCAACGATCGGGGTCGCCCACAACTGGATGCTCCTGCTCACCCTCGCCGGACCGGCCGTCGTGCTGGCGTGCCTGCCGGTGCGTCGTCGAAGGTGGCCGGCTACGACCCGGGGCCTGGTGGTGGCCGTGTCGATCTCGATAGCCATGGCGCTCGGCGTGGCCGCCGCCCTGGAGATGATGCGGGGGCACATCAGCTTGTCCGAGACGCTCGTGATCGGCGGCGGCCTCTCGTTGCCGCCGCTCGCACCGGTCGTCATCACAATGGCCGCAGGGGGTGGCCTGGTACTCCTCGCGGCCGCCGCCAAGCCCCGGCCGGCGCTGCTGGACGCCTCAGCTCGCATCCGGGCACTGTCGATCGGGTTGCTGCTCGGCGTCGGGGCCCTGGTTGCGGGGGCGATCGGCTACCTCCAGATCCGTGAGACCGGAGGCCTGCAGTACTACTTCTGGAAGTACGTGATCGCGCTGCAGCTGGTCGCAACAGTGGTGGGGGTGATCGCCGTCGTGGCACTGCTCCGGCGGCCACCTGTCGTGCGCGGATGGGGGCGGGTGCTCCAGATGGTCGGCATGATCGGCCTGGGCCTGGCCGTCTCCCAGAGTCACGGCCTGGCACTTGCCGGTCCGCGGGGTGGCCTGTACTCCGCGGCGGCTCCGGGTGCTCAGGCTCGGTTCGAGCACGTCGCGACCCTGGCCGAGCCCGGGCCGACTGCGGCAACGGTGCTCGCCGCCGTCGACGTCGCGCAGGCCCAAGGTCCGGTGCCAGTCGTGCTGCTGCCCTTTCCCTCCGACTCGACCGCCCACTCGATGCAGAGTGCGCAGTGGCTCAATGCTCTGACCTGGCGTCTCACGGAGCGGGGGAATGGCCTCGCGCGCAACACACCGGGTTTTCCCGATCAGACGGCGGACGCCGCCGTCGCCGCCGCGAGGGTGCTCCTCGCGGGTGACCCGGATGTGGTCGTCATAGTCGGGCCCGAGTTCGTCGACGCCGTCCGAGCGGGCGTGCTGGCCGACGGCTGGTCGGACCGCGTGGCGTCGTGGTAGCAGACGGCCTGATACGGGTTCCGGGTACAGTTGTGCGGTCGCGCGAACCCGCCGCGACAGTCGATGCGCCCCGTTGGACGGCACGGTGACCGGGATCCCCCGCGAGCACCTGTCAGTCACCCGGTCCGGGGCCCACGAGCGTAGGGGTCAGGTCGAGTCCTGTTGAGCACGGGCAAGATCCTCGTCGTCCTTCCCACCCTCGGCGACCGAATCGAGCACCTTCGCGAAACCCTCGCCACGGTGGACGCCGCGCGGACCGAGGTTGATCTCACGCTGGCCGTCGTGCTGCCCGGGTCTGCGACCGAAGCGCGCGCGTTGGCCGTCGCCCACGGGGCGGTGGTCGCCCAGGACCCCCGCCGCGGAATCTCCGAGGCGATCAACGCCGGCATCGCTCTCGCCACCGACGAGGAGTACTACGCGTGGATCGGTGATGATGACCTCTTTCGCCCGGGGGGGCTGCTGACCCTCCGGCGCCTGATCGAGGCGAGGCCGGACGCGGTCGTCGCCTACGGAGGTTGCGACTACATCGACCCGTCCGGCCGCGTGATCGGGACCTCCCGAGCAGGCCGCGCTGCCGAGTGGCTACTTCCGTGGGGTCCCGACCTGATTCCGCACCCCGGCTCGCTCATCCGTCTCGAGGCCCTCCGCGCCGTGGGGTGTTTCGACGCCGAGCTGAAGTACGCCATGGACCTCGACGCGTTCCTCAAGTTACGGAAACGGGGCGCATTCGTCTGCACGCGGCAACCCGTGTCAGCATTTCGGTGGCACTCCGACTCGCTGACGGTGGCGAACCGGGTGCCTTCGAGCAACGAGGCCGCCCGGGTCAAGGCGCGGCACCTACCGGCCATCCTGCGACCCGTGAGCCCGTTGTGGCATCAGCCGGTCAAGTGGGCGGCGAGCGTGGCGGCAAGGAGTGTGAACAAGCGGGCCCTTGCGCTCGCCCGGAGTGGGGGAGACCCAGCATGATCGACAGGAACGCGACGACGTACGTCGCCGGCCACCGCGGGCTTGCGGGCTCAGCGATCTGGCGAAGGCTGGCCGCGGACGGGTACACGCGTCTGGTCGGCCGGACGTCGGCGGAGCTCGATCTGCTCGATCGGGATGCCGTCTTCGCGGCGTTCCGGGAGATCGAGCCGCAGAACGTGGTGCTCGCGGCGGGCAAGGTTGGTGGGATCCTTGCGAACAGCACGTACCCGGCGGACTTCCTGACCGAGAACCTGCGCATCCAGCTCAACGTGATGGACGCCGCCCTCGAGCTGCGTGTTCCCCGGCTCGTGTTCCTCGGCTCGTCCTGCATCTATCCGAAGCTGGCTCCGCAGCCGATCAAGGAGGAGTACCTGCTCACCGGGTACCTGGAGCCGACCAACGACGCGTACGCCATCGCCAAGATCGCCGGCATCATCCAGGTGCAGGCCGTTCGCCGGCAGCACGGCCTGAGCTGGATCTCGGCCATGCCCACGAACCTGTACGGTCCGGGCGACAACTTCTCTCCGAACGGCTCGCACGTCCTTCCGGCCCTGATCAGGCGGTACGTGGAGGCGAAGCAGTCGGGCGCGCCGGAGGTGGTGAACTGGGGCACCGGCTCGGTGCTGCGGGAGTTCCTGCACGTCGACGATCTCGCCTCGGCGATTGCCTTCCTGATGGAGAACTACGACTCGCCGGAGACGATCAACGTCGGGACGGGCAAGGACCTGTCCATCGCCGCGATCGCGGCGAAGATCTCGGACGCGGTCGGCTATCAGGGAAGAAGCATGTGGGACGACTCGAAGCCCGATGGGACTCCCCGCAAGCTGCTCGACGTGAGCCGCCTCATGGCGCTGGGCTGGTCGCCTCAGGTCTCCCTGGACGACGGTCTCCGCGAGACGGTCGACTGGTATCTGGCCAACCAGCTCGACGTGCGGTCCTGAGTCCTGCGGTGATCGGGGACCTCACTCCGGCGGTGCGCCCGGCGGCTTGCTGAGGGCGTCTCAGACGGTGATCAGCTCGGCGTCGATCAGCCGCTGGCGCCGCGCCGGGTCCGCCCCGAGCGCCGCCGCCTCCTGCGGCGAGCAGAGCACCACCGAACCGTCGGCGACGTAGGCGGTGAGCACTCGGGCGAGGACCGACTGCACGTCGTCGTCCGGGGCTGGCTCGAGGAGCACCCGCGCCGCAGGTTCCCGGGGACCCGCGACCTCGTCGGCCCAGGCGAGCAGGCCGGCGTGCAGGACCACCTGACCGCCGGCGACCAGGGCCGGCGCCTGCGGGTCGGGCTCCGGGATCCAGGTGAGCACGTCCCCGTACGTCATGACGGCCTCGGCGGCGTCCAGGGCGCCGGGCGGCAGCTCGCCGTCGAACCGGCGCGCCATCACCGGCAGCGCGACGGCGACCAGCTCGGTGCCCCGATACCCCTCGGGTCGGTCGGTGATCACCACGTCGCAGCCGGTGTGCTCCTCGCCGGGCAGGACGACGCAGCCGCCCACCCGCCACGCGGCCAGCGCCCAGACCACGGCCCGCCAGTGCACCGGAAGGTCGATCAGCACGCAGGTCCCGGGGCCGGCCTGGTACTCCTCGACGAGCAGGTTCGCGGCCTTCATCACCCAGTTGTCGAGCACGTGCCCGGAGAGCTCGACCCGTTCGTCGGTGTCGTACCAGGTGAGACGCGGACGACCGGGTTCAACGGTGATGCCGGCCAGGACGCGGGGGATGGGCATGGTCACACCGCAAGCGTAGGGAGGACGGCGCCCGAGCGGGTCG
>CAYGGX010000100.1:0-6444 GCA_964349585.1 uncultured Actinotalea sp. | reverse complement strand
GCGCGGGCAGAGTGAGGTGCCGCATCCACAGGAGGCATCCGGCGAACCCGCCCGCGATGACGGCCAGCACGATCTGGCCCAGCGGGTCGCCGTAGGGGCTGAGATAGGACCCGTTGAGCGCCCCGACTCCCAGCACACCCAGGGTGATCAGCGTGACTGCCTTCGCTGTGGCGCGAGGCCGAGCGCGCTCGGCCTCGATCCGACGGCGTGCGGCGACGTCCTCCGCGACCGATCCCGCAACTCCGGCCAGGACCGAGGCGAGCCCCGGACCACGCCGGTGTGCGGCAAGTATGAGCGCCGCAACCACCAGATCGCCCGCGGGGTCGTGCAGGTCCTTGGCGAAAGCGCGAAGGGTGCGGTCGATCGGCCAACGGGCCGCGAGCCGAGCGACCAGTGCCCCGACCTCGGCGCGCAGCGGGGCGGGGCATGAGCGTGCCGTGGTCGTGATCGCCTGTTCGAGCCCGGCGCCCGTGGTCAGGACGTCGGAGAGTCGACGGGTCCACTCTTCGATCGCCTCGACCCGCGCAATTCGCGCCTGGGCGACTCGCGTCGTGTCCAGGAGGACCGGAAGGCCGAGCACCGCGGTGGCCGTCAGGGCGGCGGCCACCGGCCACCGCGTGATTGTCCAGACCACTGCGGCGGCGCTGATCGTTACCGGCCAGCGCCAGCGTGCCCATGCCGTCGGCGTCCGGCTTGGGCGTGAGCGCCGTGCACGCATGCGCAGCTGGCCCGAGGTGCCGCGCCAGCCGGCGACCGCGATCAGCGCCCCGACTACGGTGAGCCCCCCGGCCAGTCCACCGAGCAGGGGCCTCATCGTGGGTCCCCCCGCTGCAGTGGCCACTGTGACCAGGTGCCCCCGCGGTGGCTGAGCAGACTCGGCTCGAAGCCCGCTCGGACGAGGCGCGCGAGGCTCTCCGGATGATGCAGCGGTACCGCACGGCCGTCCTCGCCGGGACCGAACACCACCGTCGTCGTGGGGCGCGATCCCTCGCCCAGGCCGTTGACCTCGACGACCTGCGAAACGAATCGGTGCTTGCCCGCGGCGTCGTCCAGTAGCTCGATGTGCACGACGAAGTCCACCGATCCGGCCAGCAGCCGGTAGGCGAAGGTCTCCGTCATCTGCACGCCGGCGGAAAGACACAGCGTCACGATCCGGTCGATCCCGTGCTGCGCGGAGCGTGCGTGGAGTGTGCACAGCGATCCGTCGCCGGTTGACATCGCCTCGAGCATCGGCAGTACCTCGACGCCGCGGACCTCGCCGACGATGATCCGCCGCAGGTTCATCCGCAGTGCGTCGGTTACCAGGTCCGACAGTGTGACCTCCCCAGCTCGGTGACCGCGGCCGTCGGTCTCCGCCGAGCCTTCGTGCGCCTCCATCGGCACCACCCGCGGATGACGCTCGGGTAGGTCGTCGAGGTGGAGCTCGTACTCCTTCTCTATGGTCGCGAACCGCTCCTTGGGCCCGAACTCGTTGGCCAGCGCGCGGATGAGGGTGGTCTTGCCGGCGTTCTGCAACCCAGTGACGACGACGTTGCGACCGGATCGGACCGCTGCCCGCAAGAACGCCGCCAGGACGGTGTCGAGGGTGCCGAGCCGGACCATGTCGTCCAAGTCGACGTCCCGCACCCGGTGTCGGCGGATGACCACCTGCGGTCGGCGGGTGGTCCACGCCATCGCCGCCAGGCGCGACCCGTCCGGGAGACGCAGGTGAAGGGCCGGATGGGCCGGGGAGAACATCCGCTCGGCACCGCCGGAGCGCGCGGCGAGCAGTTGGAGGATCTCGATGAGCTCCTCGTCGGAGTCGGCGATCGGCGGGTGCTCGACCTCGCGCCCGTCGGCGTAGCAGACCCACACGTTGGAGTGCCCGTCGACCTCTATGTTCTCCACGTCCGGGTCATCGACCAGTGGTTGGAGCCGGCCCGCCCCGAAGAGCGCGGCCATCACCGCGGCGGAGGTACGCAGCTCGGCGGAACGGGACTTGGTCGGCTCACCGGTGCGGACACGCGCGCGGCGACGCTCGGCCAGCTCGGCGGAGATCAGCCCACGGGCTAGTTCCCGTCGCGCCGACTCGTCGGCCAAAGGCTCGGCTTGCAGGCGGGTTGCCAGCGACTCGGCGACGACGCGTCGCACGTCGGCAACGACTGCGGGGTCGGGAGGATCGTCCGGTGGTGCGGGGACGGCGTGGAGAGCGCGTGCGGCCGCTGCGGGATCGCTTGAGCCGCGGTGGCGGGAGCGGCTCTCGTCTGTGCTGGTCATGACCTGACCTCCGCGGGTAGCCCGGCGAGGAGCGACTCGGCGAGGGACCGCGCCGAGCGCAGGAGCAGCGACCGGTCCAGGCGACCGCTCGAACCGTCGCCGGAACCGAGTGCCTCGGCCGTTCGCACATCGAGGCTCAGCGCGTGGCAGGGGACGCCCAGCGCACGCTCGACCTCGCGCACGGTGTACGGGCGGCGTTCGCCGACGACGACCGGGGCGGGGGCCGAGCGTGGCGCCCGGGCCGCGGACAGGCGTCGCACAATGGCGGCGGTCGCGACCGTTGCCGGGATCGTCGGAGCCTGTAGGACGGTGAGGATGTCGGCGTCGCCGATGAGCCCTGATGGCTCGTCGCGGTGTCCAAGCCGACCCACGTCGACCACGAGATCCGTCTCGGCCAGGTGCAGGTCGATCGCGAGGTCGGGGAACGATGCCCACAGGGGGGCGAGTGACCCGGCCTGCACCGGGTCGCTGATGCCCGGCAGGATGAACCGCCGCCGGTCGCCGTCGAGCGCAACCGAGTGGGCCAGCAGGTCGTCGACGTCGGGCGCCCGGGTGTCAGCAGCGAGGGCGAGCAAGCCCGTTTCGATCGCCACACGAGCCTGGAGTGCGCCGCCGAGCAGACCGGAGCCTGACGGGTCGGCGTCGACGAGGACGACGCGACGCCCGCCGGTGACCTGCGGCCAGACCCACACGAGAGCGAGCGCCGCCGTTGTCACACCTGGGGCGCCCGAGGCCGAGCAGAGCACAACGCTGGTCACGGCCCACCCCCGTTATCGAGCAAGACGAGGGCGAAGCGGCCCGACGCCGCGCGGGTCGCCAAACCGGGGCCGTCCGACGCATGGGCGGCGACGTCGAGTGTCCTGACGCCATTGAGGTCAGGCTCACCGATCCGCACGACCGTCACCCCGAACGTCTTCGGTTCGGTGATCGGCGGATCCGAACCTGCCGACGGGGCATCGACCACAAGGAGCCGGTCACCCGCATACAGGCCGCCCGCCGGAAGTCGATCCGCCGCTACGGGCAGTGGCACCAGCACTTCGCCCGGTCCTGGCGGCGTGTCGGGAGTGACCTGACCGGGAGCGAGCAGGGAGCCTGTGAGCAGATGCACGGCGGCGACCTGCCCGACGAGCGCGTCGAGCTGGTCCGCGGGCACAGTGTCCACCAGGGTGTCGACCGCCACTGCGGTCACGGTCAGGTCCTCGGGCGCGATCGCCTGCCCGTACGGCACGTCGCGGGCCATGACCAGCACGTCGGTTCGGTCGCTAGCCGAGCCGATCATCCAGGCGACCAAGAGCCCACCCAGCGCCGCAAGCATGATCCCGCCCGCCATCATCCCGGTCCGTCGTCGGGGGCGGGCGGGCGCGATGCGACCGTCGCGTGGAGGGGTGTCGCGCCGGACCGGTGTGGTCTGGGTGGTGCTCGCCATGGGCCTGCCCCTTCGCTCGTTGCCGCGGTCAGCCGGTCACCAGCACCTGCAACTCCCCGATGCGGACCGTCGTGGTTGAGGTCCGGGTCACCACGAGGGACCCGGACGTGCCGCCTCCGGACCAGGTGACCTGCCAGGTTGCGGTCGCGGTGACGGGATAGGCGTCGCCGGCCTGGCCGGCGGACGAGCGCTGGTACACGTAGTCGCACGTCGGGGACTGGACGGCCCCTGGGGTGTAGGGGGTTCCTGGGCCGGTGCATACCCGTGTCCCGCCGTCGCCCATGTCCCACCGGATCTCGGTGGCTCGCGCCGTGGCGGTCACCGAGAGGCCCGGGACCGAAGCGGTCGCTGAGTTGGGTCCCCAGGTCGTGGGTGTCACATCGGTCCAGAGCCATACGGGCATCCCGATCAAGCCGGTGTCCGGCGCCTCGATGGTGAGGTGGATCGCGGGACCAGTCAGGCGCATCTGGTCGACCGCGCGACGGGCGAGCTGGGCCGGTGTGATGCCCGCGTCGCCGTAGCCGGGTGGTGGGGACGGGAGCCATTGCCATCCGCCGCCGACGCCGGGGATGCGGTCCGTACAGACGATGGACCAGACCATGCCGTCGGGGTGATGACCGTTCCACACGGGATCGGTGCTGGGTGGTGGGGGCTCGGCGGGTTGGTAGTAGCAGCGGTCCTCGTCGTTGAACCAGCCGAATGTCTCGGAGAAGCAGGGTAGGACCTCGCCCGCAAGGTTGCGGCAGACGCGGGCGGTTCCCGTCGTTGTCGTGTCGCTCGCTGGTGGAGCCGTCGTCGGAGGCGTTTTCACGATGACGATGCAGGTTTCGCTGTGCTGACCACATATGACCTCGGACGGCAGTGCGGCCGGCACCGCGGTCGTGAACGCAAGACCGGCGACTATGAGGTGGGTCAGCATGGCGTCTCCCGATCGACCTCGTAGGACCGGATGGTCCAGTGCCCGTCGAAGAAGAATGCCGACGACGTCGCCAGGACACGGATTGCCTGACCCGGGGCGGCCGCCGGGTCCAGGGTGTCTCTGTAGACCGGCTGCCAGTCCGCCACGTCGACGCAGTCGACGATGGTCGCGGTGCCCTCGTCGCCCGGCTTGATGTCCGAGACCTCGGGGTGAAGGACTGGTTCGCCGACCATGTCGATGCGGTTCGTGCGATACGTGAGAAGCGTCTCCAAGACGCCCGCGCGGGCCGTGTCGACCGCGTACCTGTCGAGATCGGCGCCGGGGTCGACCGCCGTGTCCGCGAGGATCGCGACCTTGGCTGCCCAGTAGCCGCGGTAGGCGTCCAGGATCGCGGCCTCGGCATCGGCCAGGGCCGGATCGGCCGAAGGTGTCGGGGAGTCGGGTGCCGTGGCGGCGGCGCTGCGTGTTACCGACGGCGTCGGGGGTGCGGGGTCCTCCCCTGACCGGGTGCAGGCTGTCGAAAGGGAGGCGGCGGACAGGAGGAGCGCCCCCGCGATGACCTTGGACGAGTTGTTCAGCCGCATGTTGGGCCGCCTGTCCTCGCGACGCGCCCCGTAATGCACGTCCCGGGTCGGAAGATCACATGAAACCCCCGTTCGCCGGGATTGTGCAAGTAGTCGTCACAACTAGTGAAGAGCGAGTTGACTCGGTTGCGGTGTGCACACCCCATACATGTACGGGTGCGCGAAGGCGACCAACACGGGGTTCGCCCCAAGACTCCGTCGCGACTCCGCGGGTCAGCTGGCGCGTTCCTGAAGCGCGTCGGAGCACTCAGGGTCGAGCTCTCGGAGCAAAGGCGAGGGCCGGCTCCGGATCCGAGTTGACGCGAGCGCTGCGTGCAACTCGGCGTCGATCGTCAGGGCGCCACCGGTGAGGATCATGCGCGGGAGGAGGCCTGGGCGGTCTGCGTTTCCGCGTAGCACGATGACCAGGCGTCGCGCCTGCCATGCGGGCAGGTCGAGGCGTTCGGCCATTGTCCGCCATCCGTAGCTGGTCCATCCGTGGGCGCGCGCCGTCCACCTCGTGCTGCGGGTGGTGGGGGTGTCGTGCAGGACGTCCTCGACGATCGCAGCAGCCTGTTCGCGGGGCCAGCCGACCGTGGTCAGCGCCTCGATCGCCGTGTCCGTCGCATCCATCGACCGCGGCGGAGCGCCGTCTTGCCCGACGGCGGGTAGTGCGGCCCTCGGGACGTCGTCCAGGCGCACGACCGGTTCGGCGAGACCCTCGGCCTGGGCCTTCGCTAGGTGCCATGCCCGACGTGGTGAAGTGGGGAACCGCGCGCAGACGGCCTCGGTCAGGACCGCGCGCCGCGCGACCCACCAGACCATGCCCCAAGGTGACTCCGCGGCGCGTAGTCCCGGTTCGCGCAGCAGCATCCAGACGTCCTCCCACGCCGAGGCCTCAGCCTGGCTTGATGCGGCTCCGCGCATTCCCAGGTCGACTGTCAGGGGGCGGACGATCGTCTCCCTTACGTAGGCGAGCAGCGCGGTACCCGAGGGACCCGCCCAGCCTTCCGCGTCGATCTGGGCGAGGATGGCGCGCAGGATGCCGGGGTCGCGTGGCTCGCCCGGTTTCGCGGTCGGCAGGTTCTGGCCGACGTTGGGCAGGGTGTTCGCGGTCGGCCGGTCCGTCGGTTCCGGGTAGAGGGACATGGTGACCTCCAGGAGTCGTGCTGACTCCTTGAGGCTGCTCAGCGTGCTTCGACAAATGCCTGATGCTCCCGAATCAGTGGACAACGGGACGCGTCAGGCAGCCTGTGGACGATGCGCGTCAGGCTGACGCA
>CAYGGX010000099.1:0-6564 GCA_964349585.1 uncultured Actinotalea sp. | reverse complement strand
TCTGGGGGTCGCGCGTCGTCCGGGTCCGGCTCGTCTGGGGGTCGCGCGTCGTCCGGGTCCGGCTCGTCGGGCGCGCTGTCCAGCCGACTGCGTCGCGCGCTCCTGGACATCGTCCTCCTCGGGTTCGGTGGGTTACGCGTCCGTAGGTTACCGCAGCGTAGGTAGCGGCGGGCCACGGTCGGCGCCACTCCTGGACGCCCCCTAGCGGTACCGTAGCCAGACGGTTCCCGCCGAACGCTCGAGGACTCACGCATGCACCTGCCGCACCCGTTGTACGGCCTGTACGAGCGTCGCCTCGCCGCATCCCTCCCGCGGGATGCAATCCCCCGGCACATCGGCGTGATCCTCGACGGCAACCGGCGGTGGGCTCGGACGGCCGGCCTCGACCACTCCTCCGGGCACCGGCGCGGAGCGGACCACATCGCCGAGGTGCTGCGGTGGTCCGAGGAGGTCGGCGTCGAGGTGGTGACGCTGTGGATGCTGTCGACGGACAACCTCTCCCGATCACCGGAGGAGCTCGCCGAGCTGGTCGGGATCATCGTGGACGCCGTCGGTGACCTCGCCGCGAGCGGCCTCTGGCGGCTGCAGGTGATGGGGTCGCTCGAGTTGCTCCCGCCCGGTGCGGCCGACTCGCTGCGCGCCGCCGAGCAGCGGACTGCGCACGTCCGCGGCCTGCACGTGAACGTCGCGGTCGGCTACGGCGGGCGGCGGGAGATCGCCGACGCCGTGCGGTCGTTGCTGCGGGAGCACGCGGGCAACGGGACGTCGCTCGAGGAGCTCGCCGACACCTTCAGCGTGGAGCACATCGCCGAGCACCTATACACGAAGGGCCAGCCGGATCCGGAGCTGGTCATCCGCACCTCCGGCGAGCAGCGACTGGGCGGATTCCTGCTGTGGCAGAGCGCCCACAGCGAGTTCTACTTCTGCGAGGCGTACTGGCCGGACTTCCGGCGCGTCGACTTTCTCCGGGCCCTGCGGTCCTACGCCGCCAGGGAGCGCCGACTGGGCCGTTAGCGCATCACCCGGACCCGGGTGTGTCGTGCACGGGACCGCGGCATCCGCGGCGTAGCGTCGAAGCGATGACACCCGTCGTCCTCGGGAGGCCAGCCCATGGAGCATCCGCTCCGGGAGGAGGGCCGGTGACCGGCCCCCTCGGCCGGCCGACCGGGCCCGTCCCGCAGGGCGTCGGCTTGGCGCCCCACGTGCACCGCGGCGCTGATGCGCCGGGGGGAGGCCCCGTGACCCGCACGTACGTGCTCGACACCTCAGTCCTGCTGTCCGACCCGCGCGCGATCCTGCGCTTCGCCGAGCACGACGTCGTGCTCCCGGTCGTGGTGATCACCGAGCTCGAGGGAAAGCGCCACCACGCCGAGCTCGGCTACTTCGCGCGCAGCGCCCTTCGGATGCTGGACGACCTGCGGGTGGCGCACGGGCGCCTGGACCACCCCGTTTCGATCGGCGACTCGGGCGGGTCGCTAAGGGTTGAGCTCAACCACGTCGACCCGGCGGTGCTGCCCGCGGGCTTCCGGCTCGGCGACAACGACACCCGGATCCTCGCGGTCGCCAAGAGCCTTGCCGACGAGGGCAACGACGTCACGCTCGTGTCGAAGGACCTTCCGCTACGGGTCAAGGCCGCGGCCGTTGGCCTGGCCGCCGAGGAGTACCGCGCCGAGCTCGCGGTCGACTCGGGCTGGACGGGGATGAGTGAGATCCACCTGTCCGAGGAGCAGATGGCCCAGTTCTGGCAGGACGAGGGTGTCGAGCTCGCCGACGTCGACCTCACCGGACAGGATGTCGGGCCGCTGCTCTGCCACACCGGCCTCGTGCTGCACTCCCCGCGCGGCTCCGCGCTCGGCCGGGTCACCGCCGACAAGCGCGTTCGGCTCGTGCGGGGCGACCAGGACGTGTTCGGGGTGCACGGCCGCAGCGCCGAGCAGCGGATCGCGATCGACCTGCTGCTGGACGAGGAGGTGGGCATCCTCTCGCTCGGCGGTCGCGCGGGCACCGGCAAGTCGGCCCTCGCGCTGTGCGCCGGTCTCGACGCCGTGATGGAGCGCCGGCAGTACCGCAAGGTGATGGTGTTCCGGCCCCTGTACGCCGTCGGCGGCCAGGAGCTCGGCTACCTGCCCGGCACCGAGGCCGAGAAGATGAACCCCTGGGCCGAGGCCGTCTTCGACACGCTCGGCGCGCTCGTCTCGCGCGACGTCGTCGACGAGGTCGTGGGCCGGGACATGCTCGAGGTCCTTCCCCTCACGCACATCCGTGGGCGCTCCCTGCACGACGCGTTCGTGATCGTCGACGAGGCGCAGTCCCTCGAGCGCAACGTCCTGCTCACGGTGCTGTCCCGGATCGGGCTGAACTCTCGCGTGGTGCTGACCCACGACGTGGCGCAGCGCGACAACCTGCGGGTCGGCCGGCACGACGGCGTCGCCTCGGTCATCGAGACGCTCAAGGGCCACCCGCTGTTCGCGCACGTCACCCTCACCCGCTCCGAGCGTTCCCCGGTTGCCGCCCTGGTCACCGAGATGCTCGAGCGGATCGAGGCTTAGCTCAGGTCAGTCAGTCAGTCAGCCGGGTCATCGACATCACGTCGAGCGCCGCGTCAAGCTGCTCCTCGCTCACCTCACCCCGCTCGACGAAGCCCAGGTCCACGACCGCCTGCCGGATGGTGATGCCCTGCGCGACGGCGCGCTTGGCGATCTTCGCGGCGGCCTCGTAGCCGATCACGCGGTTCAGCGGGGTGACGATCGACGGTGAGGACTCGGCGTACGCCCGCGCCCGCTCGACGTTCGCGGTGATCCCGGCGACCGTCCGGTCGGCGAGCAGCCGCGACGCGTTCGCCAGCAGCCGGATCGACTCCAGCACCGCGTGCGCCATGACTGGGATCTGCACATTCAGCTCGAACGAACCGCTGGCACCGGCCCAGGCCGTCGTCGCGTCGTTGCCGACCACCCGGGCGGCCACCATGAGCACCGCTTCCGGCACGACCGGGTTCACCTTTCCCGGCATGATCGACGAGCCCGGCTGCAGGTCGGGCAGCGCGATTTCGCCCAGCCCCGTGTTCGGCCCCGAGCCCATCCAGCGCAGGTCGTTGCAGATCTTCGTCAGGCTCACCGCGATGGTGCGCAGCGCGCCGGAGAGCTCAACTAGCCCGTCGCGCCCGCCCTGCGCCTCGAAGTGGTCCCGAGCCTCGGTGACGGGGAGCCCGGTGTGCTCGCCGACGACCTCGATCACGCGGGCGGAGAAGCCGGGTGGGGTGTTGATCCCCGTGCCGACGGCGGTACCGCCGTCGGCACGGGGATCAACACCCCACCCGGCTTCTCCGCCCGCGTGATCGAGGTCGTCGGCGAGCACACCGGGCTCCCCGTCACCGAGGCTCGGGACCACTTCGAGGCGCAGGGCGGGCGCGACGGGCTAGTTGAGCTCTCCGGCGCGCTGCGCACCATCGCGGTGAGCCTGACGAAGATCTGCAACGACCTGCGCTGGATGGGCTCGGGGCCGAACACGGGGCTGGGCGAAATCGCGCTGCCCGACCTGCAGCCGGGCTCGTCGATCATGCCGGGAAAGGTGAACCCGGTCGTGCCGGAAGCGGTGCTCATGGTGGCCGCCCGGGTGGTCGGCAACGACGCGACGACGGCCTGGGCCGGTGCCAGCGGTTCGTTCGAGCTGAATGTGCAGATCCCAGTCATGGCGCACGCGGTGCTGGAGTCGATCCGGCTGCTGGCGAACGCGTCGCGGCTGCTCGCCGACCGGACGGTCGCCGGGATCACCGCGAACGTCGAGCGGGCGCGGGCGTACGCCGAGTCCTCACCGTCGATCGTCACCCCGCTGAACCGCGTGATCGGCTACGAGGCCGCCGCGAAGATCGCCAAGCGCGCCGTCGCGCAGGGCATCACCATCCGGCAGGCGGTCGTGGACCTGGGCTTCGTCGAGCGGGGTGAGGTGAGCGAGGAGCAGCTTGACGCGGCGCTCGACGTGATGTCGATGACCCGGCTGACTGACTGACTGACCTGAGCTAAGCCTCGATCCGCTCGAGCATCTCGGTGACCAGGGCGGCAACCGGGGAACGCTCGGAGCGGGTGAGGGTGACGTGCGCGAACAGCGGGTGGCCCTTGAGCGTCTCGATGACCGAGGCGACGCCGTCGTGCCGGCCGACCCGCAGGTTGTCGCGCTGCGCCACGTCGTGGGTCAGCACCACGCGAGAGTTCAGCCCGATCCGGGACAGCACCGTGAGCAGGACGTTGCGCTCGAGGGACTGCGCCTCGTCGACGATCACGAACGCGTCGTGCAGGGAGCGCCCACGGATGTGCGTGAGGGGAAGGACCTCGAGCATGTCCCGGCCCACGACCTCGTCGACGACGTCGCGCGAGACGAGCGCGCCGAGCGTGTCGAAGACGGCCTCGGCCCAGGGGTTCATCTTCTCGGCCTCGGTGCCGGGCAGGTAGCCGAGCTCCTGGCCGCCGACGGCGTACAGGGGCCGGAACACCATCACCTTGCGGTACTGCCGGCGCTCCATCACGGCGTCGAGACCGGCGCACAGCGCGAGGGCCGACTTGCCGGTGCCCGCGCGACCGCCGAGCGAGAGGATGCCCACCTCCTCGTCCAGCAGCAGGTCGATCGCGATCCGCTGCTCGGCGCTGCGGCCGTGCACCCCGAACACGTCCTGGTCGCCCCGCACGAGCCGAACGCGCTTGTCGGCGGTGACCCGGCCGAGCGCGGAGCCGCGCGGGGAGTGCAGCACGAGGCCGGTGTGGCAGAGCAGCGGCCCGACATCCTGTCCGGTGAGGTCGACGTCGGCGAGCTCGACACCCTCGTCCTGCCAGAACTGGGCCATCTGCTCCTCGGACAGGTGGATCTCACTCATCCCCGTCCAGCCCGAGTCGACCGCGAGCTCGGCGCGGTACTCCTCGGCGGCCAGGCCAACGGCCGCGGCCTTGACCCGTAGCGGAAGGTCCTTCGACACGAGCGTGACGTCGTTGCCCTCGTCGGCAAGGCTCTTGGCGACCGCGAGGATCCGGGTGTCGTTGTCGCCGAGCCGGAAGCCCGCGGGCAGCACCGCCGGGTCGACGTGGTTGAGCTCAACCCTTAGCGACCCGCCCGAGTCGCCGATCGAAACGGGGTGGTCCAGGCGCCCGTGCGCCACCCGCAGGTCGTCCAGCATCCGAAGGGCGCTGCGCGCGAAGTAGCCGAGCTCGGCGTGGTGGCGCTTTCCCTCGAGCTCGGTGATCACCACGACCGGGAGCACGACGTCGTGCTCGGCGAAGCGCAGGATCGCGCGCGGGTCGGACAGCAGGACTGAGGTGTCGAGCACGTACGTGCGGGTCACGGGGCCTCCCCCCGGCGCATCAGCGCCGCGGTGCACGTGGGGCGCCAAGCCGACGCCCTGCGGGACGGGCCCGGTCGGCCGGCCGAGGGGGCCGGTCACCGGCCCTCCTCCCGGAGCGGATGCTCCATGGGCTGGCCTCCCGAGGACGACGGGTGTCATCGCTTCGACGCTACGCCGCGGATGCCGCGGTCCCGTGCACGACACACCCGGGTCCGGGTGATGCGCTAACGGCCCAGTCGGCGCTCCCTGGCGGCGTAGGACCGCAGGGCCCGGAGAAAGTCGACGCGCCGGAAGTCCGGCCAGTACGCCTCGCAGAAGTAGAACTCGCTGTGGGCGCTCTGCCACAGCAGGAATCCGCCCAGTCGCTGCTCGCCGGAGGTGCGGATGACCAGCTCCGGATCCGGCTGGCCCTTCGTGTATAGGTGCTCGGCGATGTGCTCCACGCTGAAGGTGTCGGCGAGCTCCTCGAGCGACGTCCCGTTGCCCGCGTGCTCCCGCAGCAACGACCGCACGGCGTCGGCGATCTCCCGCCGCCCGCCGTAGCCGACCGCGACGTTCACGTGCAGGCCGCGGACGTGCGCAGTCCGCTGCTCGGCGGCGCGCAGCGAGTCGGCCGCACCGGGCGGGAGCAACTCGAGCGACCCCATCACCTGCAGCCGCCAGAGGCCGCTCGCGGCGAGGTCACCGACGGCGTCCACGATGATCCCGACCAGCTCGGCGAGCTCCTCCGGTGATCGGGAGAGGTTGTCCGTCGACAGCATCCACAGCGTCACCACCTCGACGCCGACCTCCTCGGACCACCGCAGCACCTCGGCGATGTGGTCCGCTCCGCGCCGGTGCCCGGAGGAGTGGTCGAGGCCGGCCGTCCGAGCCCACCGCCGGTTGCCGTCGAGGATCACGCCGATGTGCCGGGGGATTGCATCCCGCGGGAGGGATGCGGCGAGGCGACGCTCGTACAGGCCGTACAACGGGTGCGGCAGGTGCATGCGTGAGTCCTCGAGCGTTCGGCGGGAACCGTCTGGCTACGGTACCGCTAGGGGGCGTCCAGGAGTGGCGCCGACCGTGGCCCGCCGCTACCTACGCTGCGGTAACCTACGGACGCGTAACCCACCGAACCCGAGGAGGACGATGTCCAGGAGCGCGCGACGCAGTCGGCTGGACAGCGCGCCCGACGAGCCGGACCCGGACGACGCGCGACCCCCAGACGAGCCGGACCCGGACGACGCGCGACCCCCAGA
>CAYGGX010000098.1:0-6738 GCA_964349585.1 uncultured Actinotalea sp. | reverse complement strand
CGTCACCCGCTCGGTCCGCCTGCCCGACGACCGGATGCTGCACATCCTCACCGGCGTCACGCTCAGCCTCGACCCCGGGGACCACATCTCGATCGTCGGCCGCTCGGGCACGGGCAAGTCGACCCTGCTGAACATCCTCGGCCTGCTCGACTCGCCAACCTCCGGGCAGTACCTGCTGGAGGGCGTGCCGATCGGCCGGCTGTCGGCCCGCGCACGGGCACGACGACGCGGCGACGACTTCGGCTTCGTGTTCCAGCAGTTCAACCTGCTGCCCGGGCGGACGGCCCTGGAGAACGTCGCCGCCCCGCTGATGTACGCGCGGGGCCGGGCGTTCTGGACCCGGTTCCGGCGGGCCGCCGAGGTGCTGGAGATGGTGGGGCTGGGCGACCGGATCGACGAGATGCCCGACAAGCTGTCCGGCGGCGAGCAGCAGCGGATCGCCATCGCCCGCGCCCTGGTGCGCCGGCCGCGGGTGATCCTCGCCGACGAGCCCACCGGCGCCCTCGACGTGGACACCGGCGCCGAGGTGATGTCCCTGCTCGACCAGATCGCCTCCGACACGGGCGCCGCCCTGATCGCGATCACCCACGACCTGTCGGTCGCGGCCCGGGCCCAGCGCCATTACCGCCTCGCCGGCGGCGTGCTGCACCCGATGAGCCTCGACGGGTCCGACTCCACGCACTGGGTGGGCGACGTCCCGACGAGTCTGGGCGTGGCGACGTGAGCGGGCTGTTCAGCACCGCCGTCGAGGCGTGGGACGAGCTGCGGATCCACCGGCTGCGGGTGCTGCTCGCCCTGATCGGCGTCGCGGTCGCGGTGTGCGCGATCACTGGGATCACCGCCGCCACCCAGATGATGACGCAGGCGCTGCGCGAGCAGGCTGAACGCGGCGGCGGGCGCGACCTGACGCTGGCCATCAACGCGTGGCCGATGGGCATGGAGGCCATGCCCAGCTCGGAGCGCTACGCGGCGGCGTTCGACGACTTCGTCGAGCGGTACAAGATCGAGTACTCGACCCGAGAGCTGTACCTCCAGTCCACCTTCCGGTTCCCGAACGGCTCGATGATGGCCGAGACCCAGGTGGTGGATCCCGACTTCGGGGTGATCCGGCGGATCCAGCCGATCGAGGGCCGCTGGTTCACGGACGACGACGTCGACAGGTACGCCCCGGCCCTGGTCGTCAACGAGGCATTCCTGGCACGGCTCGGCGTCGAAGACCTCACCGACCACCCGACGGTCATGCTCGGCGGGGAGCACCCGGTGCGCTGCACCATCATCGGCGTGCGCGCCACGCTCTGGTCCGAGGAGCCGCCGGCGGCCATCATGCTCTTCGACCACTACGAGCGGTGGGGAACCGCGCCGCCGGAGGAGTGGGGGCCGATGATGCCCGGCCTTTACGTCTGGGTGCCGCCCGAGCTCGGCGACCAGATCACCGAGCTCGCCCGGCGGGACATCGCCGCCGCGCTTCCCGGGATGCAGGTCGAGGTCTATCCGAACTCGGAGAGCTGGAGCGCGCTCGACGGCGGCGCCCAGTGGGTGATCATCGGGATCGGCGGCTTCGTGCTGCTGCTCGGCGGGCTCGGGCTGGTCAACATCTCGCTCGTCACCGTGCGGTACCGGATCCGGGAGATCGGCATCAGGCGCAGCTTCGGGGCGACGTCGGGAAGGGTCTTCTTCGGCGTGCTGATGGAGTCGGTGGTCGCCACGTTCGTGGCCGGGGCGGTCGGGGTTGTGGTCGCGGTGGCGGTGATCAAGGCGATCCCGATGGAGGCCATGTTCGGGTACGCCCTGCAGGACACGCCGCCGTTCCCCATCTCGGCGGCCCTGATCGGCATGGCGTCGGCCATCGGGGTCGGCACGCTCGCCGGCCTGCTGCCGGCCATCGTGGCGGTGCGGGTGAAGGTCATCGACGCCATCCGGTACTGACCGCCGCCGTCGTCGTCGTCCACCCCGGGCGCGGTGCCGCCGGCCGAGGCGCCACCCGGCACCACACCGGCCGCCGGCACCCCGACCCCCCGGCGCCGGTCGCTGGCGTTCCACCGCAACTTCCGCCAGCTCTGGATCGGCGACGCGCTTGGGCAGTTCGGCGCACAGTTGGCGATCCTCGCCCTGCCGATCTACGCCGTCGTGCACCTGGAGGCGACCGAGTGGCAGATGGGCGCCCTGACCGCCGCCGAGACGGCCGCGTTCCTGGTGATCGGGCTCCCGGCCGGCGCGTGGGTGGACCGGATGCGCAAGCGGCGCACCCTGATCGTCGCCGACCTGGTCCGCGCGGCCGTGCTCGCCGCGGTGGTCGTCACCGCGCTCACCGGGCACGGCTCGATGGCCCTGCTCTACGCGGCCGCCCTCGTCATGAGCTGCGCGACCGTGTTCTTCGACATCTCCCACCAGAGCTACATCCCCGGCCTCGTCGGGCTGCCGAACGTGGTCGAGGGGAACTCCAAGCTCCAGGCGACCCAGTCGGTCGCGGCGGTCGTCGCACCCGCGGTGGGCGGGGCGCTGCTGCGGATCATCACCACCCCCGCCCTGCTCGCGGCGACGGCCGTCACCTACCTGGTGTCGGCGTTCTCCGTGGGGCGCATCCGGCACGACGAGGTGCTCCCAGCCAAGGCCGACCGCCGGCCCCTGCGCGCCGAGATCGCGGAGGGGCTGCGCTTCGTCGTGCACCAGCCGCTGCTGCGCCGAATCGTCGCCTGCACGTCGCTCGGCAACTTCGCCGGTTCGATCTCGAACGCGCTGCTGGTCATCTACGCGCTGCGCGTCCTCGGGCTCAGCGCCGCGACCCTCGGCCTGGTGTTCTCGGCGGCGAGCGTCGGCGGGATCCTCGGCGCGGTGTCCGCGAACCAGATAGCCCGCTGGGTGGGCGAGGGACGGTCGGTGGCAGTCTCCGCGCTGGCCTGGGTGCCGGCGTTCGCCCTGACCCCGCTCGCCCTGCCGCTAGCCGACGCCGGCGTCCCGGCCGAAGTCACGCTGGTCGCGGGCGGGAGCCTCGCCAGCTTCGCGATAGTCGGCTACAACGTCACGCAGGTGAGCTTCCGGCAGCGGCTGTGCCCGCCCGCGCTGCTCGGCCGGATGAACGCCTCCGTGCGGTTCATCGTCTTCGGCATGATGCCGATCGGTGGGCTGCTCGGCGGGATCCTCGGGACGCAGATCGGCCCGGTCGCAACGCTTTGGGGCCGTGGGTGCCGCGCTGCTAGCGGCGCTGCCCGTCGCGATCTCTCCGCTCATCCGGATGCGCGACCTGCCGGGCCCCGAGGACGCGCACGACGACGACCTCGGCTGAGTGCGGGACGCGCCGGCTAGCAGTGGTCGGGGCCGCCGGGGGACCAGCCATGGGGTTGCTGGGAGCAGCCCCGACCACTGAGGCAGGGCGTCGGGAGTAGGACGCCAATGCCGACCCGCCATCCCACCGCTCCGAGACCGCGGGCTGGTGTGACCCCCTACTTCACACCAACTCGCTCGTGCATCCTCGAAGCGAGCATGGTGCAGACGACTGCGAGGATCGCGATCCCAACCACGGGGAGTACGTGGGCCGGGATCGCGATCCCCCTCACCAGCCAGATGACGAGCGCCACTGCTGCACCACCGCTGACGGCGGACAACACGTGTCTCATGGCGACCCCATCCGGCCGATGCCCTCGCCGAGAAACGCTAGCGGGGACGCGGGTCATTGGGACCAACCCGGTTGTCAGCAGTTCGACTGACACGCCGAGCGGCTGCACCCGCCCAGGTCAGGCGCCTAATCGGGCAGCTGGTCGAGCTCCAGGCGGTCCTCGCGCAGCCGCTGCGCCAGCTCGAGCTTCGTGTACGCCGGCCTGCCGATGGCCTCGTACTTGCGCTTGATCCGGGCCAGGTACTCGCGCACCGTCCCGGGCTTGATGTCCATCCGACGGGCGACCGCCTCGAGGGTCATGCCCGCCGCGTAGTGCGTCAGGACCAACCGCTCCTTGGGCGACAGGCCGGGACGCCGCGGGCGCATGTCCCGACTGAGCGCGAAGGCGAGCTCCGGCGTGATCGGCGAACCGCCGGCCGCCACCTCGCGGATGGCAGCGGTGAGCGCGTCGAGGTCGTTGGACTTGGTCACGTAGCCCGACGCCCCGGCCTCGATCGTCGCGATCACGTGCTCGGTGTCCGGGATAACGGACATGACCAGCACCCGGGAGCCGCGATCGAGCAGTGCGCGCACGTTGTCCGCCGGGTGCGAGCCGTTGCGCAGGTTGAGGTCCAGCAGCGCGACGTCCACCTCGAGGTCCGACCTCTCGAACTCGGCGACGGAGGTGACGGACGCGGCCAGCCGGATGTCGCTGACCGGGGCCAGCCACGCGGCCATGCCCTGGAGCAGCATCCGGTCGTCGTCGATCGCGGCGACGGTGATCACTTCGGCCATGTGATCTCCACGGTGGTGCCCTCGCCGACGGCGCTGTGAATGACCGCGGTACCGCCGATCTCCGCCATCCGGTCGCGGATCGACCCGGTTATGCCGAGCCCGCCCGACATCTCGCTCGGGTCGGCCCCCGCGCCGCGGTCGGTCACGCTCACCGAGAGCGAGCCGTCCTCGGACCCGATCGCCATGAGCCAGGCGTGCTTGGTGCCCGCGTGCTTGGCGACGTTGTTCAGCGCCTCCCGGACCGCACTGGAGATCGCCTCGACGACGTCGTCGGGCACGTCCTTGGGCAGGCCGTCAAAGTGCGGCTGGACGTCCAAGTCGAGCGCCTCCTGCTCGCGGATCACCGTCGACAGTGCGGCGCCCAGGCCGGTGGGGGTGTCGTCCTCGCCGCCCGTTATCAGCCCGCGCAGGTAGGCCGCGTCGCGGGCACAGCGCTCCTGGACCGCGCGGGTGCGGTGGTCGAGCCCCCCGCGGCTGATCGCGCTGAGCGTCGACAGCACCGTGTCGTGCAGCAGGCGGTACTGCCGGGTGCGCTCGTCCATCCGCGCGCGGATGGACGACTCCGCGTGCTGGGCCTCGAGGGCCACCAGCGCGAGCTCGTCGCTACGGCGTGCCGACGCGCGCAGCGAGCCGACCATCAGCGCCGCCGCGAGGGAGAACCCGACCAGGCTGACCGTGTGCGCGGTGATCGAGCCGACCGCACCCGGCACGCCGATGTCGCTGCGGGTGGACACCAGGTGGGCGGTGAGCAGGAGGGCCAGGCCGGTGACGGCCAGCCAGCGGCGGCCGTAAACGACCGCGAGCACCGCGGCGCCGGTCGCCGGACCGGTTGTCCAGTTGTCCCAGGTGAATGCGCGGCCGGGCAGGCATGCGAATCCGACGAAGGCCGCCGAGGCAGAGATGAACAGGACGTCGGCGACGACCCAGCGCTGCCCGAACCCGTTCCTGCGCAGGCCGTGCCAGTAGAGCACGACCGACCAGACGCAGGCCGCCCCATAGAGCCACAACGCCAGGTCGCCCCAGTGGTACGCGTTCGACTTCGCGGTCAACGCCGCGGGGCCGAAGGACGCGAACTGCGCGACCCGCACCGCGGCCAGGCCGCGGACCAGCGCCTTCTCGGTCCGCTGCGCCATCGGGCCGGGCCCCGGGCCGCGCGCCCCCGACGGGTCGAGGGTTGCGCGCCCAGCCGCCAGCTCCGCCGCGTTGGCCGTCGGCGCTGCGCCGGAGGCTGGGGAGCCGACCGTGGTGCCGCCCGCGCGCGCGGCGACGTCGGCGTCGGTCTCGGTGCTCACGACCGACCGCCGCGCCCGGGCCGGGGGCTCAGCTGAGGGGGCATCATCGACGCATTCCGTTCCTCGTCCTGCAGGGCCAGGTGTCGATTGTGGCGGAGATCGGCGCGCGGCGTGCCGAATCCGTACAAAAGTCACCGGGCGAGATCCGGCCGATCAGGTCCGCGCGCGCCGCCTGCTTCGCCGTGCCCGGGCCACCGGACCGCCTAGGCGGAAAGCGACGCCGTCGTGCCGGCGAGGCCGTAGGAGACCACCAGGGGCGCGTGGTCGCTGAACCGCTCCGCGTACGACGCCGCCCGGTCCACCTCCGCCCTGACGGCGAGCGCGGCGAGCTCCGGCGAGGCGATCTGGTAGTCGATCCGCCACCCTGCGTCGTTGTCGAACGCCTTGCCGCGCCAGGACCACCACGTGTAGGGGCCGGGGCCCTCGCCGCCGAGCCTGCGACCGAGGTCCACCCAGCCCGCGGCGAGCCAGCGGTCCAGGTATGCGCGCTCCTCGGGCAGGCAGCCCGCCGCCCGCAGGTTGCCCTTCCAGTTCTTCAGGTCGACGTCCCGGTGCGCGATGTTCACGTCCCCGCCGACGACGACGTACCCGCCGGCGTCGCGCAGGACGCCCAGGCGGGCGCTGATCAGGTCGAGGAAGGCGTACTTCTCGGCCATCGACGGCGTCTCGAGCGTGCCCGAGTGGATGTAGGTGGACACGACGGTGAGGTCGGCTCCGCCGGGGAGCTCGAGGTCGGCCTCGATCCAGCGGCCCGAGTTGCTGGCCGCGGTGTCCAGGCCGATCCGCACGGCCCGCACCGGCAACCGCGACGCGATCGCAACGCCCGCGCGCCCCTTGGTCACGGACTCGGCGTGGGCGACGTGCCAGCCGGCGGCCAGGTGCTCGCGCAGGTGCTCCTCGCCGGCTCGGGTCTCCTGGAGGAGCAGGACGTCGGGCCGGCGAGCCGCCAGCCACTCCCCCATGCCCCGGCGGAACGCCGCCCGGACCCCGTTGACGTTGACGGTGGCGATCAGCACCCCGCCATCCAACCCCATCGCCGCCCGCCGCCCACCTGTGCGC
>CAYGGX010000097.1:0-6787 GCA_964349585.1 uncultured Actinotalea sp. | reverse complement strand
GCCGGTGCCGGGACGGGGCCGGGCGGGGCGCGCCGTTCCGCGGAGAGCAGGTCCGCGGCGAGCGCCCGGAGCCGGCGGGTGCGGGCCTCCTCGTCCGGCGACTCGGCCGGCGGCGCGCCCGCGGGTTCCGGGATGCGTCGGGGTCGGGAGCCTGCGACGACGACCTGGCCGGCGTCGTCCTCGGTGACGGGCGAGAGCCCGCGGGTGCGCAGCGCGCCAAGCACCGCCGCGATCGGCGCGTGCATCGCGAGCACCGTCGGGGCGAGGAGCAGGGGACCGAGGTCGGCGAGGGCGCGGTCGGCGACGAGGCCCGCGAGCAGAGCGGAGTCGTCGCTTCGCACGTAGCACGCGGCCATCCCGACCCGGAGCCGGCCGTGCCGCCGGGCGACGTCACCGATCAGGTACTCGAGCGGCTGCGGCACGCCGGTCCGGGAGTGCCGGGCGAGCCCGTCGAGCAGGTCGGTGGCGAGCACACCGGCGTCGAGCGCCGCGCGCACCGTCGCCTCGGTGAACCGGACCGTGAGAGCCGAGCCCCGGGACTCCACCTGGGCAGCCGCCTCCAGCACGTCGGCAAGCTCCTGCGTCGGCCGCCCGGGGACGACGCCCGTCAGGTCGGCCTGCAGCAGGACCTCGTCGACTGCTCGGGGTAGGGCGCCCTCGAGGGTCCTGGCGGCGTCGTCACCGTCGATCAGGGCACGCCCGGGGCTGCTCAGCGCCCCCGCACCCACGACGCCGAGCGTGGTTGCCTCGCCGAGGATCGCTTGGATGGCGTGCACGGTTGGCGCGGCCCTTGGCGCCCGCCAGCGAAGCACCTCATGCACCGCTGGCGGATCGAAGCCGCCGTCCCCGTCCCGGAGCACGCCCAAAACCGCGGCACGCAGTCTCGGGACCCACGGCCGGCGGAGCTCGGGGTCCAGCGCGGAGCGGAGCACGCCGTTGTCGTCGCGGGTGCCGACGAGCCAGGCCGCCCGCTCCGACGTCAGCCATGTGGCCGCCAGTCGCTGCCACCGATCGCCCACTCCGGAGGCGAGCCAGTCGTCGGCGGCGGTGGTCGGGGCGATCATCGGCGGCGCCTGCCCGTCGTCGGCGACCAGGCCGGCCGAGCCTGCCACCTCGACCACGAACGTCGCCGCCTCCTCGTTGACGCCGAGGTGGGCTGCCAGTCGGCGGAGCTCGCGGACCCCGAGCCCGCCCGAGCGCAGGACGGCCGGCTGCTGCTCTCCCCAGAGCGTGAGCAGGTCGCGGACCAGCCGAACCATCTCCTCCGCGTGCCGCACGGCATCCGCGCCCACCCGCTGCCGGTCGCCGGGTCGGGCAGCCGGGGTCGGCTGCCGGGCCGGCTCGCGATGGGTGCGCCCGCCGCGGAGCGCGAGGCCGACCTCGCGGGGCAGGACGACGTGCTGGGCGTCGCTGGTGGCCAGCAGGCCGTGCCGGAGCAGCCACTGGATCGCTCCGCGTACCGGGGAGGCGGCGTCGTCGCCCCCCGTGGAGTGTCCGACGGGCGGGCCCCAGGTGAGGGCGGACAGCACGCGGCGGGCGGCGCCCGGGCCGCGATCGAGTAGGCCGGCGACGGTCGCGGGGTCGGCGAGGTGTTCGACCAGTCGCTCGGCCAGCGCGGCCGAGTCCGGCTTCGGGTCGGCGAGGCCCACGTCCTCGGCCAACCGCAGGAGGGCGGCCGGGGTTCGCCGGGCGAGGGTGGCGGCCAGTGGGGGGCCGAGACCCGCCGGGTAGGGGCCGAGCACGTCGCCGAGTCCCGGAGCGGCGGCCAGGGGGACTTCGCCGAGTGGGGAGTCGGGCACCGGGTCGGCCTCGGTCCACACCAGAGCCCGCTCGTAAAGGACCCGGAGGGCGGGCTCGACCTCGTCGCGCCCCGCCCCGATGGCCGTCGCGAGGGCGGTGCCCTGCACGCCGTCGTCGAGCGCGAGAACCGCCTCGAGGACCTGCAGGGACCACGCGTCCAGGTCGGCGAGCGCGCGATCGAGGCTGGCGCGGCTCGCCGCGCGCGCGGCGAGCGACGGGACCGACGAGGGGGGCGGGGATGCGAGATCGGGGCGGACGTCGAGCAGAGCGGTCAGTCCGGACTCACCTCGCTCGCGGAGGTGCTGGGTGAAGCCCATCCGCACAACGATACGGGGCGCCGGGGGTGGCTCGGGACCGACTGGGTCCGACGAGGCTCGGAGTACCATGATCGGACCCGAGTCATCAGGAGATCAGTTGGAGATCCTCAAGGACGTCGTACTCATCCTGCACTTCATCGGCCTCGCGGCCATCATCGGCGGGTTCCTGGTGCAGACCAGGGCCGCTCAGAAGACGATCCACTCCGCCATGCTGCACGGCGCGCTGACCCAGCTCGTCACCGGCGTGATCCTGGTCGGTCTGAACCATGCCCTTGACGACGACGTCGACAACGGCAAGATCGGCGTCAAGCTGCTCATCACGCTCGTGGTGACGGTGCTCGCGTGGGTCTACCGCAAGAAGCGTCCGGCCCCGACGGCCGTGTGGGCCGCCGTGGGCGGGCTCGCGGTCGTCAACGTGGCGATCGCCGTCATCTGGTAGGCAGCGCGACAGGTAGGACGAAGCCCCGGCCCGCACGTCGCGGACCGGGGCCGCCGTCATCTCTCGGCTAGTGCCGAGTGTGCCCGGTTCAGATCTGGGCAGGCATCCGCCGCATGCCGACGAGGCCGGCGCCGATCAGCGCGAGCGAGCCGGCCAGGCCGAGCAGCGCGAGGCTCTCGTTCCCGGTCTCGGCGAGCCCGGTTGCCTCGGGTGCCGCCGGAGCCGTGCTCGAGGCGGGCGTCGCCGTGTCAGCCGGGGTGGTCGGGACGCCGTCGGCGGGGAGCACCTCAACTGGGGTGCTTGCCGTCCGACCCGAGGTCAGGCCGGTTGCGACGATGGTGTGCCAGCCGGCGGGGGCGTTCGCCGGGATCACGACACGTAGCACCGCGGCCGTCCCGACCTGGTTGGCGTTGCCGCTGGCCAGGTGCACCGGCTTGGAGTGCATCACGAAGTCGACGTCCTCGCCGGGCAGGAAGTCCTCGGCGAGCAGGTCTACGGTCTGGCCCGGCCGGAAGCGGAGCCCGCTGGCGGTGAGGCTGGGGTCGGCGTCGTCGCACACGACCGCCTCGGCGTCGGTGACCGTGCGGGTGTCGCTGATGGTCCAGCTGTTCCCTGGGCTCTCGGTCAGCCAGCCGGTCGTCTCGGTCCTCGTGAAGGCGAACTCCATGACGGCAGGCGTCTTGACCTGGGTCACGCCGGTCGAGGTCCAGTCCCTGCCGTTGCCGTCGGCGTCGTGCTCGTGGCTGAACCACTTGTAGTCCCACGAACCGTAGAGCGTGTTGCCGACGTTCTGATCGGTCTTCAGCTGGCCGTGTGTCCCGGGCTTCCAGTCCCACTTCTTCGCCTGGTACTCAAGCACCGCCGGTACGAGGACCTCTTCCTCCCCGGTGGGCTCCCAGCCGTCCCCGGGGCTGGAGCTCGCCCACTGCGTGAGGGTGCGCGTGTACGTGTGCTCCTCGTGGGTGACGGCGTCGGAGGGGGTGCACTCGCCGTGGTCGGCGGAGGCGGCGGAGGCGAAGCCGACGACGCCGATCGCACCGATGGCAAGGGCGGTGATGGAGGCGGAGGTGCGCAGTGCCCACGTCCGAGGGCGCGCCTGTGTAGCTGGTCTCATGATGAACCTCTTTGGGGGTGACGAGGCGTGCTCGACGCACCCGCGGGCGCGTCGAAGTGGGCCGGTTGGCCCTTGTCTGTAGTCGGGTGTGCTTCGGGGTCACGTGCCGGATCTGGTCTCGGGGGAAACCTGGGGGGATCCGGCACCGGAACGTAGCAGGACGTTGGTCCTAGGAGTAGGCGTAGTGCCGCGCGGGGCCGTTTTTCACCCGCTCCAGCCCGGGATAAACACTCCAACGGGTGAACCGGCGCTCTCCGGGATACTCCGTTGGCACTTGTCGGGATCCGGGCCGTTGGTCTGCAACCAGTCGCAGCCGTAGAGGAGGGGCCGCTCAGACATGCACAGGTCCGGACCTGCGGGGGCAGATCCGGACCTGTCGCGGTTCGACGGGGCGCGTTACCGCGCCGTGGTGGTCAGTTGCTCTTGTGCAGCAGGCGTCGGGCGCTGAGCATCCCGCCGCCGATCAGGGCCATCGAGCCGGCGAGGCCGAGTACGCCGAGCAGCGGGAAGCCGGTCTCGGCGAGCCTCTGGATCACGACCGGCGGGGCCTCCTCGACAGGCGGCTCCTCCTCGACTGGCGGGGCCTCCTCGATGGGCGGCTCCTCCTCGATGGGCGGCTCCTCCGAGAGGCACTCCTCGCCGGTGAGCTGCGTGAGGTCGTACGGCCCGAAGACCGTCTGCCCGGTGAGCGTCACGAAGCCGACAGGCTCAGCGGTGAGGACCGCTGCGTTGTCCGCCCCGGTCCGCGCCCAGGTGTAGTCGTCCGTGTCGATTCCCTCGAGTGTGCCGGGCGCCTCGCAGGTGGGTGGGGTGAAGACGGCCGGGACAACCGGGACCTCGCACCCGGACGGAACCGGGACTGAGAGGCTCACGGACACCTTGTACTGCCGATTCTGCGGTGGGCCGGTGTTCACGCCCTTGTTCCAGATGACCTTGCCCTCGGACGTGACGGAAGCGCCGACCTCGGACAGGTTGTGGTAGGTCGTCGCGTTCTGCGTCGAGCCACCGTTGTACGAGCCGGTGAAGATGTTCCCCGCAGCCATCAGGTACGCGGGGCCGCCGCCGACGATGTCCAGACCCGAGGTGGTCTCGTTGCTCCACCACGCGGTCATCGTCTTGGTCGGGACGTCACCCTTCAACGTCCACGCGATCGAGAAGTTGCCCTCTCGGTCGGTGCACGTGGCCACACCCGTGAGCGTCGCGGTGTGTGCGGACGCGCTCGTGGCGAGCGCGACGAGGCCGGCGACGCCCAGGGCGACAGCGGCAAAGGATGCGACGAGCCCTCTGGCCCGGCGCGCAGTGTGATTCCTCATGACGACCTCCCTCAGGTCGGTATAGAAACGAACCGCACCGTTACAATAGTCCGATTTGGCGTGGTTCGGACCAGATCGGTCGGGGAACCGCCCGTATGGCGTAGTTGCCGACTCGTGGCGCCCGCGGGCCCCGGTCCATGCGCAGGCACGCGCAGAGGCCCGGACCTGCGGCAGCAGATCCGGGCCTCTGCGGTCCGACGTGGCGCGTTACCGCGCGGTCGGGGTCAGGCGCTCTTGCGGAGCAGGCGTCGGGCGTTGACCAGCCCGCCGCCGATCAGCGAGAACGAGCCCGCGAGGCCGAGCACGCCGAGCAGCGGGAAGCCGGTCTCGGCCAGTGTCGCCTGCGTCACCACGGGTGCCGTGGGCACGACTGGCGTCTGGGGGATGACAGGCGTCTCGGAGAGGCAGGCCGCGCCGGTGAGCTGCGTCAGGTCGTGCGGCCCGAAGACCGTCTGACCTGTGAGGATCACCTCGCCGATCTCTTCCGCGGTGAGTGTCGCCTCGCTCGGGAACCCGGACTCGACCCACTCGTAGTACTCCGTGTCGACTCCGACGAGGGTGCCGGGTGCATCACACGTGGGAGCCGTGAAGACCGCCGGGTCAACCGGGACCTCTTCGGGCTGCTCATCGACGCAGTCACCGCCGTAGATGAACTTCCACTGGTAGCCGGCCGCCGCGACGAGTGCGGCGTCCTCGTAGACACCGGGAGCGAGCTCCGTGAGGAGGCCGTCCGCGTAGAGCGCGGCGATCGCCGAACTGGTGCCCTTGTACAGATCCTGCTGGTACCAGACCCCGCACTGTGTCGGGGCGATCTTGCCGGCGCCCACGTAGGCCTGGGGCCAGGTGACGTGGCTGCCGTTGACAGGCGTGGTCACGCCGGGCTTGAGCGAGGTCTGCCAGGTGTGCCACTCGGTGACGGGACAGACCACAGCCTGGTGCTCGATGACCCGCTCGGGCACGTAGGCGGGGTTCGCGACTGTGATCTTTGGCGTACCGACGGCGGGGATCGTCTCGGTCCACGCCTCGGTCACGACGCGCGTGCGAACCTCCAGCTTCCAGAAGATCCACCCCTGACCGGGGTCAGCGGGCTTCGCGGTCTGCGGGAACTCCTTGTACCGCCACCCCTGTCCGGGGGTCCACTTGCTGTAGATCCAGACGTTGTAGTCCTCCGTCTGTTCCGGGTGCTCGATTGTGGACGCCGGGACGTAGTCCGGGTTGTCGATCTCGATGGTCGGTGTGCCCTGGGCGGGGACCGTCTCCGTCCAGGCATCCTGTGGCACGCACGGTGCGACGGCGGCGGATGCGCTCGTGGCGAGCGCGACGAGGCCGGTGACGCCCAGGGCGACAGCGGCGAAGGATGCGACGAGGCCGCGGGCGCGCCGCGACGAACTCAGGTGCTTACTCATGGAGACCTCTCAGGTCATGGGGGATACAGACGGACTACAAACGAGAGAATAGTCCGCTTTGGCAGGGTTGGACCCGATTGCACCGATTTCGGTGGAAGAATCACCCGCTCGGCCCATGTCCAGCCCAGACCCGCACGGCCGGCGCGCGGGTGAACAGGCCCGGATCCGCCAAAGCAGATCCGGGCCTGTTGCGGTCCGACTGACGCGTCAGGGACGCGTTGCCGGGGTCAGGACCGGGAGCGCAGCACCCGTCGACCGTTGAGCAGGCCACCGCCGACGAGCGACAGGGAGCCGGCCAGGGCAAGCAACTCGAGGCCGAAGCCGGTTTCAGCAAGGGTTTGCGTCACGACCGGGGGTGCCTCCTGGACGGGCGGGGCCTCCTCGAGGGGCGGGGCCTC
>CAYGGX010000096.1:0-6932 GCA_964349585.1 uncultured Actinotalea sp. | reverse complement strand
ACCCGCTCACCGGCGCGCCGGCGCCGATCACCGCCCGGCAGCGCAAGGAGGCCGGCGTGGACGGCGTCCCGCAAGCGGCATCGAGCACCTGACCCCTCCACGGGCGCTCGTCCTGCTGGTGCCATAGCGCCGGGCGACCAGGACCTAGCGCAAGGTGCTCACCACCGCCGTGGCGGCTCGACCTCCCCGGAGAGCCCGCGATGTGGCGGCGCAGGCGCATCCGCCCCCTCGATCCGTGGCAGACCTTGCTGGAGTCGTTCCCCGTCGGCTGCATCGGCGCGAGCCTCAGCGAACCGGACCCAGGCGCTGTGCAGCACGGCCCAGGAGATGGCGAGGTGCGCGCAGAGCACCAGGAACGGGATCAACCCGAAACGGTTGGGGCCATCGGGGCCGGTGCGGGCGAGGACGACGAGCGCGATCAGGTACCCGGCCACGACGGTGCTCGAGACCGTCAGCCACTGGGCACGTCGGCCCAGGAACGCAGGGGCGTCCTGAGTGCCGCGGGGCATGAGCGCCCGGATCAGGGAGCCGACCGCGACGACGGGGACCAGGAGCTGAACGAACTGCAGGAGGGCGCCGGGCATGTCGGCAAGGATGTCACCGCACGAGACGACGGGCTCGGGAGAGGCGTTCAGTGCACGATCGCGATCCGGTCGTGCAAGCGTTTGAGCGGCTTCGGCGCCCACCAGTTGTACTTGCCGAGCAGCGTCATCGTCGCCGGGACCAGCAGCATCCGCACCAGAGTGGCGTCGATGAACACGGCCGTGGCGAGGGCGAAGCCGACCTCCTTGATCACCAGCAGCTCGCCGAAGATGAACCCGGCGAAGACCACGATGATGATCAGCGCCGCGGAGGTGATGATCCGTCCGGATCTCTGCAGGCCCAGGCGTACGGCGTCGTTGTTCGACGCGCCGGCGTCGTACAGCTCCTTGACCCGGGAGAGCAGGAAGACCTCGTAGTCCATCGCCAGCCCGAAGCCGAAAGCCACGACGAGCGCCAGCACGTAGGTCTCGATCCCCCCGGTCGGGGTGAAGCCGAGCAACCCCGAGAGGTGTCCGTACTGGAACGCCCAGACCAGGATGCCGACGGAGGCGGACAGTGAGATCGCGTTGGTGAGCAGCGCCTTGATCGGGATGACCACTGAGCCCGTCATCAAGAACAGCAGCACGAGGGTGGCCAGGGCGACGATCCCGGCCGCCCAGCCGGCCCGGTCGGCCAGGGCCTGGGTGAAGTCGACCTGGTTCGCCGCGGGCCCGGTGACCCAGGTGGGGAACGGCGTGGTCATGTCCCGGACGTCCCGCACCACCTGGCGCGCCACGGGGCCGCCCTGGTCGGTGGTGTCGGGTCGGATGCCGACGACGACGTAGGGCCCCACGGGGGCGACCGGGTCGACCGCCGCGACATTCGCCACGTCCCGGAGCCGGTTCGCCCATCCCGCGACCTGGTCCACCGGGCCCTCGGCGACGACTAGCACCGATGGCGAGGCGGACCCCGGGTACTGGGTCGCGATCTCCTGCACGTAGGCCCGCTGGGCCGAACGGTCCGGCAACAGCTCGATCGTCGAGTTGCGGAGCTCGATCGAGGCGAGCGGAAGCGCCAGGACCCCCAGCACCACGATCGTCCCTCCGAGCACCCGCCACGGCCGCCGCTGGACCCACCCGGCCAAGCGGGAGAACACACCCTCGCTGTGGCTCACGTCGCCGGTCCGGGCGAGGAGCCATCGGAGCCCCGGGATGCGTCCGACGAGCCCCGGCCGAATCAGGTGGCGACCCCCCAGGCGCAGGAGGGCAGGAACCAGCGTCAGTGCCGTGGCGACGGCGATCAGGATCACCGCGACGCCCCCCGCGCCGAACGCCCGCAAGATCTCGGGGGTGAAGGCCAGCAACCCGCAGATCGAGATGGCGACGGTGACCGCGGAGAACGCCACGGTTCGGCCCGCGGTCTGCATGGTCGTGCGCAGGGCGGCCTCCACCGCGCCGTCGCCCCGCCGCCGTCGTACCGACTCGCCCTCGTCGGTCTCCACGAGCCGGGTGAGCTCCTCCCGGAACCGGGAGACGATCAGCAGGCCGTAGTCGATCGACAGGCCCAGCCCGAGCACCGTGACGACGTTCACCACCGAGGCGTCCATCTCCATGACGTGGGAGAGCAGGAAGACGCTGCCCACCCCACCGGCGATCGACGCTAGGGCCCCGGCCATGGGCATCGCGGCAGCCATGAAGCCGCCGAAGACCATCACCATCACGAGCAGGGCGATCGGCAGCGCGATCATCTCTCCGGTGGTCAGGTCATCCTCGACCTGGCTGGTGATCTCGGCGACGATCAGCGAGGTTCCGCCCACCCGGCCCGTTGCGTCGGCCTCGACGACCTGGAGGCGCTCCGGGAGGGCGCGCAGGACGCGCTCCACGTCGCCGAGGGCAGCCGCTTCGGCCTGTTCCGTCAGGTCAGGGTGGAGGTCGACCACCACCAAGAACCCGTCCCCGTCGGCGGCGACCAGCGGCGCGGCCGCGGGGCTGCCCGGGCCGTCCGGCACCACGTACGGGTCGATCACCGAGGCGACCCCGTCGATGGCGAGCAGCTCGGTCCGGGCCGCTGCGATCGGACGGGACACGTCGGTGCGTGCGACGTCGACGCCGCGCACCGCGAGCGTCAGTGCAGACCCCGAGGATGAGTGCTCGGCGAGCAGCTCACGGCCGGTCTCGCTCTCGGACCCGGGGACCGATGGCGCGCCCGTCGTGAGTCGCTCGAAGAGCGTCTCACCGCCCACGCCGAAGATGGCGAGCGCCATGCAGGCCGTCGCGAACGCCGCCCAGACGGCGATCGTCCGCTTCGGGGCACGGGCGATCGCACGGCCGAGGGAGTCGAACACGCCTGCAGCATCCCAGGTCAGTACCCGATGTCGCACATCGGTGGCAGCACGTTCCGGGACCGGGCGCCCAGCCCCGTGGCGGTCAGCGGTGCCGTAGCTCCGCTCGCACTGCGGTGCGGTTCCGCAGGTCGAGTTCGGGGGTGAGCCTGATGCGCGGCTGGAACCAGCGCGGTAGCCGGGCGACCCGCAACAGCAGCCAACGCATCCGTCGCGGGTGGCTGATGAGTCGCAACGCGGCTGTCCGGCGCCAGCCGTGCTTCTGCTCCATGCCCGCGATCGTGCGCAACGCCTCGGCCAGGGCCAGCGCCCGGCCGTACTCCCGCATCGCGATCGCCTGGCTGTACTCGTTGAGTGTCGACTTGAAAAAGCGGGGGAGCACGACGTCGTGCAGCAGGTCGCGGTTCAGGCGATGGTCGACGGTGAGCATGCGGTCGAGCTTGTCCAGGTAGTGCATTCGGCTGCGTAGGAAGGAGAGGTCTGAGCTCGACCCGTCGGCATGCACGCGATACCGAGTGGTTGCCGCGGGCACGAAGCGGTGGTCCCAGCCGGCCGTGAACATTCGGACGAACAGGTCGTCGTCCTCGTATCCGCGGAGTGCTGGGTCGAACCCACCGACAGCAGTCACCGCTTCGCGGCGGAGCACACTGGCCGACGGCAGGGCCATCAGGTCACCGGACACGCAGGCCATCAGGGAGTTCTTGGGTTGCGGGATGCCAAGCTCACGGATGAAGGCGTGCGTGACCGTGCGCCCCTCGACGTCGACCTCGTCGAAATCGCTGTAGACCCATCCCACCTCCGGATCGGCAGTCAGGAGCGGTACGAGGGTCTCGAGGTGCGTGCGGCGCCAATGGTCATCCTGGTCTATGAACGCGAGCAGGTCGCCCGTGGCCACGGCGATCCCCGCGTTCCGAGCCGCGGACTGGCCCTGATTTGGCTGCGTGATGACGGTGAGCGGGAACGGGAGATCCATGCCCAGCACGACGTCGGCGCCTCCGTCGCTCGAGCCGTCGTCGACAACCACCAGCTGCACCGGCGGGAGCGTCTGAGCGGCGACCGACCGGACGGCGTCGGCGACGTACCGGGCTCCGTTGTGGATCGGGAGGATGACTGTCACTTCGGCGGTGGGCGCGGGCGCGACCTCCGTCAACGGGGAGCCGGGGTGCTCCCGCGTGGCCTGGGAGGGCGGCTGCGCGGGCCCCGCGGCGCTTCGAGGCTCCGTCGAGGCGTGCGCCTCGTTGCTGCGTGCCTCGCCCCGCCCGCTCAGGGTGCCCTCGTCCGCCACGGGCACCACGAGGCGCACGAGAGACTCCGTCGGGGCCAGGCCGTCCACGGGGTAGCGTCGCGCTGCGGCCATGCCCTCCTCGGCGGTGTACGGCCAGCGGACCTCGTCGTCCGTCAGGTCGCGCACCTTCCGGGCGATCAACCAAGCGCACCCCGGCGTTGGGAGCGTAGGCATGCCGAGGTGCTGCGCCGACCAGGCGCCCGTCGGGTGGATGCGGACGTCGGCGCTCACCCCGTCCGCGACCACCTCGAAGCCCGTCCGTGGGCCGAAGAGCTCCCGCAAGCCGCTCGTCGTGAACCGCCAGAAGTCGTTGGGCTGCGCGTGCTCAGGCCACGCCATGGGGGCCACGTGGGCACTGATCCCACCGACCGCGAGCACGTGGTTCGTCTGCGCTGCCATGAGCCAGGGCGCCGTGAGGTGCTCAAGGAGCATCTGCGAGCACACGAGGGCGAAGTTGTGCGCGCCGAACGCCGTTGCGAGGTCGTGGGCGTCCGCCAGGACGTCGACACCTGGACCGGGGTGGACGTCCGCCACGACGAGCTGACGCCCGTTGAGCAAGGCGCGCAGATCGTCCGTCTGCGCGGTGTCGTGACCCCGCAGGCCGATCGCCAGTACGGGACCCGGGGGTGCTGCAGCGACCTCTCGGGCCAGCGTCGCAAGGAAGTCGGGGGAGATTGTCGGCTCCTCCCAGCCGGGCGAGGGGAGGGGGCCGTCGGGCAGCTGGAGGCGGACGCGCAGCGCCCCCTCTGCCGTTCTGACCTCGAGGTCGACGGGACCGTCCGGGGTCCCCGGCAGGTACAACGCGAACCCGGACTGCACGACGGCGGGCACGCCGGGCCAGAACTGGGAGAGGTCGGGCCGGGGCGTCGGCGCCTGACGGACAAAGGTGTCTCGACGGTGCAGCGCGATGCTGGTGACTTCCTCCCGGCCGTGGTGCGCCCAGCCCTGGAGATAGAGCCCGCCTGCGTCCACCCAGTACGTCTCGAGCCCGTGTGCGGGCGGGACGGGTTGCTCGGGCGTCGGGTCGAACGAGGCCGCGGCACGGAGGTCTGCGAGCGTGGCGTCGTGCGCGTCGAGGCCGGCCCGGAGCACGTCGGAGACGAAATCGTCGTCGAGCGCCGCCCGAGCGAGCCGCGACCACTCCCGGGACGCGGTGAGGTCGCCTGCCGTGGCCGTGGAGGTTGCCAAGCAGTAGAGCGCATCCCGTCCGGAGCGCCGTAGCTCCGGGTCGCCCGACGACGCGGTCGCCTGCGCCGTGGCGCTGACCCCGGCTACGAGCGGGGTTGCCGCGGTGTGCTGACCGGCGGTGACGAGCTCCACGAACAACTGCTGCCGGAGGAGTGTGGTCCCTGTCTCGTCGAGAAGCTCGACCGCGTCGAGGAACGCTGCGGTGGCATCGGCGGGTCGGGACCTGGCGATCGCGATGGCGCGGTGCCGGGCGGCGTGCGGGCGGAGGTTCGCCGAGTCGCCGTCCAACAGGCCGGCGTGGGCCCGCCATGCGCCGATCGCGACGAGGACGAGGTCGAAGTACTCGACTGCGCGGTCCGGTCGCTCCCGGCCGACCAGCTCGAGCATGCCGAGCGAGTAGGTGGCGCCGACGAGGTTCCAGGCGGGCACGGCGCCGGAGCGGAGGGCCGCCGTCACTGCTCCCGGTTCCTCGAGGTCGAACCCGTGCCGCTCCCGGAGCGCAGCGATGGCGCGGGTGGCGCTCAGCTCGGCGGCGCCCCAGTCGCCTCGGTTCACGGTCGACCGCAGGTGCCGAGTGGCCATGCCGTTCGCGAGAGCGCTGCCGGGGAGCGCGGCGGCGGCCCGGGCGTCGTAGTACCCCTCGATCCCCAGCCGGTCCACCTCGTCGTCGGTCTCCAAGGGGAGACCCGGGGCGAGGGCGGCGCGGGCCCGCAGCGTGCCCCCGTCACGTCGCACGCTCACGGAGGCGAATCCGACAGCGGCGAGTAGCCGCTCAAGGCCCTCGATCGACGTCAGGAAGCCGTGGAAGCCGGGCGAGAGGGCGATCAGGACCATCTCGTCGGCGTTGCCGGGGTCCACGGCCTCGGCGGCGGGAGTGGTGAGGACGAGGATGCCGTCGGGTGTCAGGAGCCGGGCGAGAGTGCGCAGGAACGCCGCGGGGTCTGGAACATGTTCAAGCACCTCCGACGCCAGCACGACGTCGAAGAGCTCGTCGAACTCGGTGGAGTCGGTGACGTACTCGGCGCGGATGTCCAGGCCGAGCTCCCGGGCGCCACGGGCACCCGCCAGGGATGGCTCCACCCCCACGGTCTCCCACCCGTGCAGGTGCCGGGCGAGGTCCATCCCGAACCCGTAGTTGCAGCCGACGTCGAGCATGCGCCGGGCCCGCTCCGGCTGGGGAACCGCGAGACCGGCGGCGATGGCTTCGATACCGGCGCCGGCTTCGATGTAGGCGTCGACGGAGGCGTCGTCGGGGGTGACGTCACCCACTTCGCCGCTCATCCGGACGGATGCGCAGACGGGGCACCTGACGACCTCGATGCCCACTCGCCCCAGCGCGTTCACCTCGGCCACCTGCACGCCCGTGCCCTCGAACCCGCAGACCACGCACTGCAGCGCCCGCGCCACCTCCAGCCACTGGAGCTCGACCGGCATCTAACCGCCCCCTTGTACGTTGCTCCAGGGAGCCTACCGCGTCTGCCGGGGCAGGCCGGCACCGTGCGTAGGCTGCCCGCATGGATCTCTTCGACGCCGCGACCTCGACCACCGAGGGTCTGCCCGGCGTCGGGAGCAACGCCCCGCTCGCCGTCCGGATGC
>CAYGGX010000095.1:0-7172 GCA_964349585.1 uncultured Actinotalea sp. | reverse complement strand
CTAGCGAGGTAACGTCGGCCGCATGATCCAGATCGAGATGGTCACGTTCGACGCGCGCAGCCCGCGGTCCCTGGCGGAGTGGTGGGCCCGGCAGACCGGTGGCGAGGTGCAGGGCGGCTTCGAGGGCGACGAGTTCGTGATGGTCGCCCCGGGCGGTGGGGGGCCGCGCCTCGGCTTCCAGCGGGTAGCCGAGCCGACGCCCGGGAAGAACCGGGTCCACCTCGACCTGACGGCAGCCGACCGCGAGGTCGAGGTGGAGCGGCTGCTTGCCGAGGGGGCGCTCGAGGTCGCCCGGCACGAGACCTCGGGCTTCTCGTGGTTGGTCCTCGCCGACCCGGAGGGCAACCAGTTCTGCGTGTCCCAGCACTGACCTCGGGTCAGTCGCCGGTTCCTGCTGCGGCGTGGTCCGCCTGAGCGGCGAGGGCCTCGACGGACTCGCGCTCCGCGCGGCGTAGCCGGGCCCGGAGCACGACTCCGGTCACGACGATGACCAGCAGCACGATCACCGCCGCGAGCACCCACGGGGACTTGGCGGCGAGCGCCAACGCCGCCTGGAAGGCCGCTAGTCCGCCCAGCGAGTAGACGAGCGCCCAGATCATGCAGCCGGGGATCATCGCGAGGGTGTACCGGATCCAGCGCATCCGGATGACGCCCGCCCCGGCGTTCACGGCGGACTGGAAGCCGATCGTCAGGAACGACAGCGGGATGATCGGCCAGCCCCACCGCTCGATGGAACCGATCGCCTTCGTGACCCGGGGGCCGGTGAAGTGCCTGGACCACCTCGTGCGGAGCATCCCCGCCGCGACCGCGCGGCCGAGCCAGTAGGTCCCCTGGGCGCGGAAGAACACCACCACCAGCAGGAAGAAGTAGAGAAAGGCGAACGGTCCGTCCTGGACCCACTGGGGCACTCAGACCACCCCGCCAACGGCGCCGTCCTCGCGGCACTGCGCGCAGGTGCCGAACAGCTCCATCGTGTGCTCGATCTCCGTGAAGCCGTGCGCCGCGCCGACCCTTGACGCCCAGGCCTCCACGCCGGGCCCGTCGATCTCGATGGCGGTGCCGCACCGTCGGCACACCAGGTGGTGGTGGTGCTCCCTGCGCTCGCAGCGCCGGTAGACCGACTCCCCGTCGGCCGTGCGCAGGACGTCGACCTCACCGCCCTCGGCCAGCGCCTGGAGCGTCCGGTACACCGTCGCCAGCCCGATCTCCTCGCCCCGCACCCGGATCAGCTCGTGCAGCTGCTGGGCGCTGCGGAAGTCGTCGACGTGCGCCAGCGCGTCGGCGACCGCCGACCGCTGCCGGGTCATCCGCTGGATCACTGCTCACCTCTTGCGACGAGTACGACGTCGTCCGCCACGTCCGGGTGCGGATCGCGCCACTGGCGGCGCGCGGCTCGTCGCAGCAGCGGGCGGGCGGCGGTCGTGAGAGCGTACAGCCCGATCGCGAGGACGACGATGGTGGCGCCTGGCGAGGCGTCGTGCCAGTAGGTGATGGTGAGCCCGGCGATGCAGACGACCACCCCGATCGACATCGCGGCGGCCATCGTGCGCCGGAACGAGGACGCGACGAGCTGGGCCACCGCGACGGGCACGATCATCAGCGCACTGACCAGCAGCACACCCACCACCCGCATCGCCACCGTGACGGTGAGCGCGGCAACCACCGCGATCGTGATGTTCAGCGCCCGGACCGGGAGCCCGGTTGCGCGGGCGAACTCCTCGTCGTGACACACCGCGAACAGGGCGGCACGCAGGCCGACGCCGACCGCGAGGACCAGGACCGAGAGCGCGACGGTGAGCGCCACGTCCTGGTTGGAGACGGTCGAGATCGAGCCGAACAGGTAGCCGACGAGGTTCGCGTTGGTCCCCCCAGCCAGGGACATGATCAGCACGCCGCCGGCGATGCCGCCGTAGAAGAGCATCGCGAGCGCGACGTCGCCACTGGTTCGCCCATGGGACCGCACGACCTCGATGGCGACGGCTCCCACCACGGCAGCGACCACCGCGCCCGGGATCGCGAGCACGTCGTTCGGGGTGAGCCCGACGGTGCTGCCGACCAGCCAGCCGAGCGCGACGCCGGTGAGGGCGGCGTGCCCGATCCCGTCCCCCAGCAGGGACAGGCGGCGCTGCACCAGGTAGGTGCCGATCACGGGCGCCACCAGACCGACCAGCGTGGCGACGACCAGGGCCCGCTGCATCAACGGGTCGGTGAGCATCCCGGCGAGCTCGTCCATCATGACCGCCACCGCACACTGGGGGCGATGCTCTCGGCCTGGAGGTCGCCGTCGTGCGGGTGCAGGTGCACGTGCTCGGGGTCTGCGTGCTCTCCGTGCGGGGGCGGGGGAGCGCCGTCGTGCACCACCGCGCCATGCCGCAGCACGACGGCGCGCTGCACGAGGGGGCGGAGCGTGCCCAGCTCGTGCAGCACGACCAGGACGGTGGTCCCCTCGCCGGCGAGGGCGGACAGGGTGTCTGCGAAGGCGCTCAGGCTGGGCAGGTCCACGCCGGCGACGGGCTCGTCGAGGAACAGTAGGTCCGGCCGACGCACCAGGGCGCGGGCGATCAGGACGCGCTGCTGCTGCCCGCCGGAGAGGGTCCGGACCGCCTGGTCGGCGACCCCGTCGAGGCCGACGTCGGCGAGTGCCTTGCGTGCCCGCGCCCGGGCACCCCGGGGCGGCAGCACGTGTCGGCCGTGCAGGGTTCCGGAGAGGACCACCTCGCAGGCGGTCGACGGGACCCCGGTGACGGCGCTGACCCGCTGGGGGACGTAGCCGACGCGCTCCCACGGGACGGCAGGGCCGAGCGGTGCGCCCAGCAGGCGGACCGTGCCGCCCTCGAGCGGGACGACGCCGAGCAGGGCGCGCACCAGGGTGGACTTGCCGGAGCCGTTCGCGCCGAGCAGCGCGACGACCTCACCGGCGTTGACGGTGAGGTCGACGTCTCTGACGATGGGCGCGCCGCCGAGGGCGACGGTTGTGCCCGACGCCTCGATCGCGAAGGTCAACTGCAGCCGAGGCCCGCGCGGAGGGCGGTCAGGTTGGACTCCATGACGCCACGGTAGTCCGTAGCGGAGTCGACAAGCGTCTCGACCGGGTCGAGCACCGCGATCTCGACGCCGAGGTCCGCGGACAGGCTGGCGGCGATACCGGGATCCGCCATCGGCTCGGTGAAGAACGTGGTCACGCCCAACCCGGTCATCAGGTCGCGGACCTCACGCAACCGGGCCGGTGAGGGCTCGCCCTCGGGGTCGACGCCCGCCACGCCCAGCTGCTTCAGCCCGGTCAGCTCGGTCAGGTACCCGTAGGCCGCGTGCGAGGTGACGATCGTGTCCCGTTCGCACTCGGCCAGGCCCGCGAGCAACTCCTCGGTGAGTGCGAGCAGGTCCGCCTCCAGCGCGAGGGCGCCCGCGGCGAAGTCGTCGGCGCGGGCGGGGTCGGCCGCGGCAAGGGCCTCGGCGACCTGATGGCCCACCGCCGCCAGGCGGGTCGGGTCGAGCCAGAAGTGCGGGTCGAGCTCGCCGTCGGCGTGCTCGTCGGCCTCCTCGTCTGCGTGCTCGTCCTCGTCTGCGTGTCCGTGGTCGTCAAGGAACGGCACCAGGCGGGCCACGTCGGCCGCGTCGACCACGTGCGCGGGTGAGCGCTCGGCCACGGCATCGTCCACCGCGGGCTGGAATCCCGAGACGTAGACCACCACGTCGGCGTCGGAGAAGTCCCGGAGCTGGCGCGGGGACAGCTCGACGGTGTGCGGGTCGCCGGACGGGGCCACCGACGTGATCTCGACCAGGTCGCCGCCGACCTGCTCGACGACGTACTGCAGCGGGTACACGGCCGTGAGGACCGTGATGCGGCTCTCCTCCGGGACGGTGACCGCGTCGTCGGCGACCTCCGGTTCGGGCGCCTCGGCGGTGCAACCCGCGATCGTGAGGGCGAGGGCAGCGGTTCCGACAAGGAGCGGGGCGCGTAGGAGTCCAGGCAACATGGGGACCATTCTCAGTAATGTTGAGAACGATTGTCAAATGAGTCTCGCGCTTGGGACGTTGCCGCTGGTCCCGGGTCCCCGCCGGTAGCCTTGGCCCGCGGCGCGTCCCCGTGCGCGCAAGCCGCCGTCGTCCGCGCGAGCCACGTGCGGGCCCTGCCCGAGGAGTGCTTTCCGTTGGTCTCCCGACTTGATGCCGTGATCAGCCTTGCCAAGCGCCGTGGCTTCGTCTTCCCGTCAGGGGAGATCTACGGCGGCACCCGGTCCGCTTGGGACTACGGACCGCTCGGCGTGGAGCTCAAGGAGAACATCAAGCGCCAGTGGTGGCGGGCGATGGTCACCAGCCGCGAGGACATCGTCGGGATCGACTCCTCGGTGATCCTGCCCAAGCAGGTCTGGGTCGCGTCCGGGCACCTCGCGGTGTTCTCCGACCCCCTCACCGAGTGCCTCTCGTGCCACAAGCGGTTCCGCGAGGACCAGATGATCGAGGAGTTCACCGAGAAGAAGGGCCGCTCGCCCGAGGGCGGCCTGGCCGAGATCGCCTGCCCGTCGTGCGGCACCCGCGGCAAGTGGACCGAGCCGCGCGACTTCAACATGATGCTGAAGACGTACCTCGGGGCCGTCGAGGACGAGTCCGGCCTGCACTACCTGCGCCCGGAGACCGCACAGGGCATCTTCGTGAACTTCGCCAACGTCATGGCCAGCGCCCGCAAGAAGCCGCCGTTCGGCATCGGGCAGATCGGCAAGTCGTTCCGGAACGAGATCACGCCCGGCAACTTCATCTTCCGGACCCGCGAGTTCGAGCAGATGGAGATGGAGTTCTTCGTCGAGCCCGGCACCGACGCGGAGTGGCACCAGTACTGGATCGACACCCGGACCGACTGGTACGTCGACCTGGGGCTGGCCCGGGAGAACCTGCGGCACTACGAGCACCCGGCCGAGAAGCTCTCGCACTACTCGACGCGGACCGTGGACATCGAGTACCGGTTCGGCTTCCAGGGTTCGGAGTGGGGCGAGCTCGAGGGCATCGCGAACCGCACCGACTTCGACCTCAAGACCCACACCGAGCACTCCGGGCAGGACCTGTCGTACTTCGACCAGGGCAAGAACGAGCGCTGGGTGCCGTACGTGATCGAGCCGGCGGCCGGCCTGACCCGGTCGCTGATGGCGTTCCTGGTCGAGTCGTACGCCGAGGACGAGGCGCCGAACGCCAAGGGCGGGGTGGACAAGCGCACCGTGCTCCGGCTGGACCCACGGCTGTCCCCGGTCAAGGCCGCCGTGCTGCCGCTGTCCCGGCACGAGGACCTGTCGCCGGTCGCGCGGGACCTCGCGGTCGAGCTGCGGAAGAGCTGGAACGTCGACTTCGACGACGCCGGCGCGATCGGGCGCCGCTACCGCCGCCAGGACGAGATCGGCACGCCGTTCTGCATCACGGTCGACTTCGACTCGCTGGACGACCAGGCCGTGACCGTGCGCGAACGGGACTCCATGGCCCAGGAGCGTGTGGCGCTCGGCCAGGTGGCGGGCTACCTGGCGCAGCGGCTGATCGGCTGCTAGGGAAGGCCCCGGGGGTTGGGGTCGGGATCCCAGTTCAGCTGGAGCGAGATGTTCGCCGCGGGGTAGACCGAGATGTGCGGCCAAGGCTGGTTGCCGGCGACCTGCACGAAGTACACGTATCCCTCGACCCCGGGAACGATGAACGTGGGCAGCAGGACGCGGCTCTCCACGGCGGAGGCGTCGGGCACGCGGGCCCCGGAGACGTAGATCTCCGGTCGGTAGCCTCGGCCCGCCAGACCGAAGGCGATGAGGGTGTCACCGAACTCCGTTCCCATTGCGTCCACCTCGGGCTCTCTGAAGCCGTCTCCCCGCACGGTGCTGGCGCCGGGCAGCGACTCGCCAACCTCACCCGTGGCCGGGTCGTAGACCCGCGCCGCGAGGAAGTCGTTGACCATCCCGGGTTCCGGGTCGAGCACGACATGCTCCAGCACCCACCGCGCGCCGTTCGGATCTGCCGGGTCGACCGGGACGCCCGTGTCGTACAGGCTGCCGCGCACTTCGAGCGTGCCCGGGCGGGGCTCGGCCGCCGGATCCACCGGAAGGGCCTCCGTTGCCGCGATCACCGTGAAGTCCCCGACGCCGACGAGTTGAGCGGCCGTGGTCAGTCCCGACCCGTCACGCCCGTCCGCCAGACTCACAACGCCGAACGCAATCACGGCGACGCCGACCGCTCCCGCGGCCGAGTTCCTCGCTGCGCGCCAGCGGCGGTAGCGGCGGGCGTCTGCCAGCAGGGCGTCGGGGTTCAGCTCCATCGGAGGCACCGCGGACTCCGTGCGCTCGCGAAGCTCGCGGACCAGGGCGTCGTCGGTCTGGGTCGGGCTCATCGGGGGCTCCTCTCGGAGGGAGCGGCTTGGGAGGTTGGGGGGACGGCGTCGTCGGGCATCGCGAGCGAGGTGCGCAGCTGGGCGAGCGCGCGGGACGACGTGGACTTCACGGTGCCTACGCTCACGCCAAGGTCGGCGGCCACCTCGACCTCCGGCATGCCCACCAGGTGCCGGAGCACGACGACGCGGCGTTGGCGGGCGGAGAGTGTCGCGAGGGCGCGAACCAGCTGGTCGCGGTCGGCGTGCTGGTCGGCAGCGCTCCGGTGCGGTGCCGTGCCGGGGTGACCCTCGTCGGGCATGTCGTCCGGTGGCAGCAGCACCTCACGGCGCCTCCTGCGCCACGTGTCGATCCGGAGGTTGACCAGCACGCGGCGCGCGTAGGCGAGCGGATCGCCCGCCCCGGCACGGGACCAGGCCCCGTAGGTCCGGACGAGAGCCTGCTGCGTGAGCTCCTCGGCGCGGTGCGCGTCACCGCAGAGCAGCCACGCGGTGCGGAGCAGGTCGGCCTGATGGGCAGCGACGAATGCGGTGAACTCCGCGTCGCCCGGGCGGGCCCGATCGCCGACCATCACGACCGCGACGTCGGTGTCCTCACGGGTCACCGGAGCTCGGTCGCGCGAGGTGCTCGCCATGATGCTCACACCCTAGAGAACGCACCGGGTCACCCCATGGTTGCCTCACCTCCGCACCGGGGCTGCGGCGCGCGCCCGCACAGGCCGCGTACATGTGCGCAGATCGCAGACTACGGATGTAGGCGACTTGCGCATGAGTCCGCGACGGCGGGGGTGGGCCGGGCGCGACGGCGGGAGTGGTGGGT
>CAYGGX010000094.1:0-7232 GCA_964349585.1 uncultured Actinotalea sp. | reverse complement strand
TGCGCGCCCGAAGGGATTCGAACCCCCAACCTTCTGATCCGTAGTCAGATGCTCTATCCGTTGAGCTACGGGCGCAGGGCCACAAGGGCCGCCCATGAGGATACATGCCCACCCGCCCGGCGGTGCACTTCGCGAGCGGGGCCCGGCGCCCAGGGGGCGCGGGCAGCCGGGCCACGCGCGGAGACGGTGGGATTTGAACCCACGGAAGGGGTTACCCCCTTCACGGCCTTAGCAGGGCCGCGCACTAGGCCGGACTATGCGACGTCTCCCAGTGTCGGCAAGGGTACCCGCCGGGCCGACCGACGGGCAAAGGCGTGGCGGAGCGGTGGATCCCGCCGGGCATGGTCGCCGGGAGCCCCGCCCGACGGCGCCGTCCGGCTCACTTCTCGTAGGCCCAGGCGCGGTCCGTCAGCACCCGGGCCCCCGCGAGCCCGATCGCGATGCAGATCACCACGAACACCGCCTGGACACCCGACGTGACCGCGACCTCGACGTCCCCGTTGTTGAGTCCGACGACCGTCCGGTAGACGGCGGCACCCGGCACCATGATGACAACGGCCGGGACCGAGAGGGTGATCCGTGGCACGTTGAGCCGCGGCGCCACCCAGGCCGCGAGCAACCCGACCACGAGGGTCGCGACGATGGTCGCCGCCTGCATCGCGAGCCCGGTGTCCGCGAGCTGGAGCCGCAGCACGTTTGCGACCATCCCGATGGCCGCGGCACCCAGGGCCATCCGGATCGTCGAGTTGAACATCAGGGCGAAGCCGAGCACGCCGAGCGCGCTGGCCACCAGGCGCAGCCCGACATGCAGCGCCAGCGGCATTTCGGGGCCCGCCGCAGGATCCGCCGACATGCCCGTCACCAGGGAGACCGTCCACACGCTGAGGGCGGCGGACAGCAGGATGATCAGCGCGTAGGTGGTCCGGGCGACCCCCGCGGAGAAGTCCAGCTTCGCAAGGTCGAGGGCCCCGGTGACCAGGGCGAATCCGGGCACCAGGAACAAGACGGCGGAGATGAACCCCGCCTGGTGCGCGGACCCCCCACCGAGCGCGGTGAGCCCCAGGACGGAGACGAAGCCCAGGTAGCCGAGGCACGCGATCGCGGCCGCCAGCATCGTGATCGCGAACTGGTTGAACCGCCGGTCCGCAAGGTAGCGGCGGACGGCCTGTCCTGCGCCGGCCCCGACGAACGCCCCGAGGACCTCGACCACGCCGCCGTCGTTCAGGAACGCGAACGCGCCGCACGCCATCGCGGCGAACAACGCGTTGGCGAGGGGGGAGTGCAGCGCCGGGAGGCGCTCGATCCGGTCGAGCTCCGCGCTCACGGAGTCCACGGTCACACCCGGCTGGAGACCGTTGGTCAGCGTGGTGAGCTCACCGAGGCGGTGGGCGTTGACTCCGATCGACCGGACCTCGGCCACCTCGGTCCGGAAGACCGGGCCGCGGTGCGACGTCGTCGTGATCTCCGTCAGCGTCACGTGCGCCTCGTGCCGGTCCAGCCCGAACGCCCGCCCCACCTGCTGCATCGCCGACTTCACGCGATAGCTGCCCGTGCCGGAGGCGAGCATCGCCTTGCCCACCCGCAGCACGACCCCCGACTGGCGGATCAGCTCGACCGGTTCACGGGCGTCGTCGGCGCGCCGCCCTGGACGATCCGCGTCGCGGCGCTCGGGCTGGGGTCCGGAGTGGGACATGGGCCATATCTTGGCGCGTCCCGCCGCCGGACGCCTGGGACCGATGTTCGCTCGCGCTGATGCGGTCGGCTCAGGCCAGGCGATCGAGGAGGTCAACGATCGGGCCAGCAGGAGCGCCCCGAGAGCGGAGGGCAAGGGATTCGAACCCTTGAGTACGGTGTCACCGCACTAACGGTTTTCAAGACCGTCGCTTTCGGCCGCTCAGCCAGCCCTCCATGCGCCGTGCCGGCGCCCGCCCATTGTGCCAGCCCCGGTCAGGCGGACCACCAGTTGTCGGGCCGCCCGGGGGAGACCACCTCCAGCCGGTGCAGGGCCACCACCTGGGCGAGCGCCTGGTCGTACGTCGCGACCGCATGGACTCCCGGATGGGCGACGGCGATCCCCAGGTGCAGCGCAGCGAACGGACTGAGCACCGAGGTCGCCATCGACGCCGGTTTGAGCGACTGGTCGAAGATCCGCACCACGGTCAACGCGTCGGCAATGTCGTGGGCCGCGAGGCGCGCCGCCGAGTCGAGCTTGCTGGCGGCCCGCCGCAGCTCCGTCAATCCCAGTCGTGACGTGACGAGCCGATCCGCGTGCTCCTCGGCCCAGCGCAGCCACTCGGGGGACTCGGGCTCACTCGCCAGGAACCGGCTCAAGGCCGAGCCGTCGGCGTAGATGAGCATGGGTCCGTCCTGGGCTTTGGGGGTACCGACCAGAGCCTAGTCAGCGGCACGCCCCGTCGGGTCCGTCTGGCAAACGTGGGCTCAGTCCTCGTTGCGGCCCTCCCCTGCGATCATCTCGACGATCGTGTCCGCGCTGATCGCCGGCCCGTTGCTGAGCTCGCCGATCTTGCGGCGATCCTTCAGCACCACGATCCGATCGCTCAGGCGCACGAGCTCCTCCAACTCGGAGGAGACGAAGACGACGGCCCTGCCGTCCCTGGCGGACTGCGCGATCAGGCGCAGGATGTCCACCCGGGAGGAGACGTCCACGCCCGCCGTCGGCTCGTCGAGGATCAGCAGGCGAGGCCGGGTGGCCAGGACCTTGGCGAGCGCCAGCTTCCGCCTGTTCCCGCCGGACAGGTACTTCGCCCGGAGGTCCGGATCTGGCGGGCTGATCGCGAGCGCCTCGAGGTAGGTCGCGATCAAGGACCGACGCTCGTGCCTCGACAGGGGGCGCGCCCAGCCGCGAAGCGCCTGGAGCGAGAGCAGCAGGTTCTCACTCACCGTCAGCTCGCCCACCACCCCGCCGTCGTGCCCGTCGTCGCTCAGCAGCGCGATCCGGTGCCGGAGCGCGGCGCGCGGGTGGGTGATCGACACGCGCTTGCCATCGATCCAGACCTGACCCGAGTCCCGGGTGACCGCCGCGCCCAGCAGCAGCGCGAGCTCCGTGCGTCCGGAGCCGCGCAGGCCGGCGAGACCGACGATCTCGCCCAGGTAGAGCTCGAGGTTCGTCGGCTTGATCGTCGCGCGGCGACCGAGCTCGGTGGCGCGATAGAACGGCGGACCCGTTGGCTCCCGGCGGTGGGCCTTGCGGTTCGACCCGATCGCCTGGAGGCTCGCGATGTCCTTGCCGAGCATCTTGGAGATCAGCTCCGCGGGGTCCAGCGCGTCCAGCCGGAACTCGCCAACGCGACGACCGTCCCGCAGGATCGTGACCCGGTCGCTGATGGCGTAGACCTGCCCAAGGAAGTGGGAGACGAAGACGATCGCCACGCCGCGGTCGCGTAGCCGTCGGACGACGCTGAAGAGCCGGTCGACCTCCGGCTGCTCAAGGCTCGATGTCGGTTCGTCGAGGATCAGGACCCGGGGCTGGGCGACCATCGCCCGGGCGACCGCGACGAGTCGTTGGGTGTCATCCGGCAGGACGGAGAGGGAAGACCGGGAGTCGAGATCGTCGAGGCCCAGCATGGCGAGCGTCTCGACCGCCGTCTCATGCGTCCGACGCCAGTCGATCCCCCACCGCCCGCGCACCTCGTTGCCGAGCATGACGTTCTCGCCGACCGTGAGGTTGCGGCACAGCCCGAGCTCATGCTGATGGACGGCCGCTACTCCGAACCTCTGGGCGTCCGGGACGTCGCGCAGTCGAACGAGGTCGCCGTCGATCAGGATCTCCCCGCTGTCGAGGGAGTACACCCCGGCCAGCGCCTTGATCAGCGTCGACTTGCCCGCCCCGTTCTCCCCGATCAGCGCGTGAACCTCACCGGGGTGCAGCGTCAGGTCCACGTCCGTGAGGACCGGGACGCCGTGGAACGTGATCGAGACCCCGCGCATCTCCACGATCGGCCGGGGCTTCATCGGGACCCCCGCGGCGGACCGGACGAGGCGCGGATCACGAGCTCGACGGGGATCTTCACCCGCTGGGGGATCTGTCTGCCCTCGATCGCGGCCTGGAGCACCTCCATCGCCTTGCGGCCGACCGCCTGGAAGTCCTGCCGGACCGTGGTTAGCGGGGGGTCGAAGTGCCTCGACATGGGCAGGTCGTCGAACCCGACGACACTCATGTCCTCGGGCACCCGGATCCCGTTCTCGCGCAGCCCGTGGATCACGCCGAGCGCCATCTCGTCGTTCGCGACGAAGATCGCCGTGTACTCGGGCATCGTCGTGAGGCCACGGGCGAAGTCGTAGCCGAAGTCCGACGACCAGTCGCCGACGACGATGGGCCGCTCGCGCATCCCCCAGGACTGCGTCCGCGCGTGGAATGCCCGCTCCCGGCTCCGCGCATCCAGCCAGTCGAGGGGTCCGGCGACGTGCAGGATGTCGTTGTGGCCGATCGACGCCAGGTGATCGACCGCCAGGAGCGTCCCGAGCTGCTGGTCGACCGACACGGTCAGGAAGGCTGCGTCCCGCTCGGGCTTGACGACGAGAACCGGCACCCGGACGTTGATCTTTCGGATCGCAGAGACCGACGACGAGCGCGGGCCGACCACGCACAGGGCTTCGACGCCCTGATCCGTCAGGTGCGCCACGGAGTCCTTGGGGGACAGGTGCGCCTCGTCCCGGATGGACACGGACGTCACGGAGTAGCCCGCCTCACGGGCAGCGAGCTCGATGGCGATCAAGGTGCTGGTCGGGCCGTACTCCGCACCGCTGTCCATGAGCACGCCGATCCGCCGGGTGCGTTGGGTGGCCAGGGCCCTGGCCGCGCTGTTCGGTCGGTAGTTGAGCTCGTCGATGACCGCGAGGACCCGCTCCCGGGTCTCCGGCAGCACCCTTGGGGACCCGTTCAGGACTCTCGAGACCGTCATGGGGGAGACACCGGCGCGGGAGGCGACCTGGCGGATGTTCGGCTTGTCCTGCGGCACCACGGCCAACGCCGTCCCTCCTCCCGTTCAGGCGAGCGTAGCCGCCCGTGCGTCGGCGGCCTCTCCCAGGGCGATGCCCGACCGACCGGCGCCGCCGAACCGGACGTGGGCTGCCGCGCGCAGGACGGCGGCGACGCGAAGGAGGAGGCTCGCGTCACCGCCGTCGAGCGTCAGCTGCGCAGTCTCTCCATCGCGACCTGTACCAGGGCGATCAGCGTCTGCTTCGTTGCAGCGCGCGAGCGGGCGTCGGTGTACATGAGGGGGACGTGTGCCGGGACCGACAGGGCCTCCCGGACGTCCTCGAGCTGGTGCCGGGCGACACCGTCGAAGCAGTTCACTGCCACGACGAACGGGATGCTCCGGCTCTCGAAGTAGTCCACGGCGGGGAAGCACTGGTCCAGGCGTTCGGTGTCGACCAGCACGACGGCGCCGATGGCCCCGCGGACCAGGTCGTCCCACATGAACAGGAAGCGGTCCTGACCGGGCGTACCGAAGAGGTACAGCCACAGGGAGCCCGGAAGTGCGATTCGGCCGAAGTCCATCGCGACGGTCGTGGTGGTCTTGCGATCGGTGACGCCTCCGGCGTCGTCGACCCCCACCGAGTGCTCCGTCATCGCGGCCTCGGTGTTGAGCGGCTCGATGTCGGAGATCGAGCCGATGAACGTCGTCTTGCCGACTGCGAATCCGCCGGCGACGACGATCTTGACGACGGTGGGCGCAGCACCCCCGCCGGCCGCCGACCGGTCGGTCACAGCGGTGTCAGAGGGCTGATATGCCATTTAGAACACTCTCCAGCACACTCAGGGACAGGGCGGGGGACTGGCCGGTGTGGACGCTCACCGGCGTTGACGTGTGGACACGGACGTGCTGGGTGTCGGCCAGGTCCGTGACCAGGATGCGTACGACGCCGATCGGCATCCGCAGTAGGGCGGAGAGCTCGGCGACGGACACGAAGGTGTGGGCGGCGTGCTGGAGGATGGCTCGCTTCTCCGGCGGGAGGCCCTGACTGCCCGGGGAGCTGGGGTGCACCTCGACCAGCGCCTCCAGGGGCAGGTCGGAGTTCGCGGAGCGAACCCGGCCACCGGTTACGGCGTAGGGCCGGACCGTGCGAGCCTCCTCCGCCTCCCCGTCCGCGAGGGGCGCGCGGTGCGCTCCCCCGAACGGCTGGTCGCTGGTCATGGACACGTTCACCCGACCGCTCGGACCGCGCCGTCGACCGGCAGGTGACCGCGCATCTCAGTGACGAGCTGCGGAGTCAGGGTGCTCTCGGTACGGGAGACGAGCATCGCCATCTCGTAGCCGATGAGGCCGACATCGCAGGTGGTGTCTGCGACGACCGCCAGGACGGAGCCGTTGGAGACGCTCATCAGGAAGAGGAACAGCTCATCCATCTCCACGATCGCCTGCCTGACGTCACCCGCCTGAAGCTGGCGCGCGGCACCCCGGGTGAGGCTGGAGAGGCCCGCGACGATGGCCGCGAGCTGGTCCCCACTGGTGCGGTCCAGGTTGTCCGACATGGCCATCAGAAGCCCGTCGGCCGACACGACAAGCGTGTGTCGGGCCCCTGGCACCGTCCTTACGAAGTTGTCGAGAAGCCAGCCGAAGTTGGCGGCCTCCGAGCTGATCTCAGTCACGTGTCCTCCTTGAGGTAGCCGGCCTGTGCTGGGTTGGGGGCGCGGGTCACCATGTGGTCCCCCGCGGATCCAGGTCGGTGTCCGGCGTCGTCACGGGATAACCCCTGTCGACGTCCGGACCTGCCTCACGACCGGCGAGGCCGTTGTCGCCGGCTGTCTGGGGGGCCGCGCCGGCAGTGTCCTGCTCTGCCATCTCGCGACCACGGGTGGTGCCTTGCTGGAAGCTCGACAGCAGCGACCGCACCTGCGCGGCATCACGTGGCCGCTGGGGCTGACCCGCCGTCGTGCCGATCTCCGGAGCCGACGGGACCGATGCCGGGGTACGCCGGACCAGCGCGCCGGAGCCGCCGCCGCTGACCGCCTGCGGCCGGTACGTCGACAGCTGGCTCAGCTCGGCGAGGGCCTGCTGAGCGATGTCCGCCCGCTGGGCGAGCATGTTGGTCATCTCGTCGTCGAACGTCCGGGCCTGTGCCTGGGGCGCGAAGACCTGACCCGAGACCGACAGGACCAGGGCTTCGGGGGCCGCCGGCAGCGGCGCGGCGGGCGTCGCACGTTGCGTCGACCAGTCGGGGGTGGCCGGGGACCAGTTCGACGCGTCGACCTGGGGGGCGGCCGGCGG
>CAYGGX010000093.1:0-7271 GCA_964349585.1 uncultured Actinotalea sp. | reverse complement strand
ACCGCCATCCTCGGCCGCGGCGTCACGCACCAAGGCAAATGAGCGAACTCGGGTCCTGGGCGACCCGCTGCATCCAGGTGCCGATGCTCGCCACGAGCGCGCCGATGAACCACAACCGGTAGTTGTGGAAGCGCAGGGATCCGAGCATCGGGCTCACGACTCGCTGAGCCTGGAGAGCAGCACGGTGGCCCGGGCCAGCAGCTCGCGCTCTTCGGGATCCAGCGTAGCCAGCCGCCCGGCCAGCCACTCGTCGCGGCGGCGATGCGTCTCGCGCACCTCGGACTCGCCCGCCGGCGTGATCGACACGAGAACCTGGAGGCCGGGAACGCCGGAGGGGCCCGCGGGCGACCGCCCGCGAGCCCCTCCGGTCACGCCCTCGCTCAGGTGACGCCGAGCAGGTCCTTGATCGGGCCGAGCGCGAAGTAGATGACGAAGAGTGCCGCGGCGCCCCACATCAGCGGGTGCACGGCCTTCGCCTTGCCGACCACGAGCTTGATCACGACGAAGGCGATGAAGCCCGCGCCGATCCCGACGGTGATCGAGAAGGTGAACGGCATGAGCACCATCGTGAGGAACGCCGGGATCGCGATCTCGAGGTTCTTCCAGTCGATGCCGGAGATCTGCATGACCATCAGGAAGCCGACCACCACGAGCACCGGCGTCGCCGCCTCGAAGGGCACCATGTCGACCAGCGGCGCCAGGAAGACGGCGAGCAGGAAGCCGATGCCGGTGATCACCGACGCGAGCCCGGTGCGCGCACCGTCACCGACGCCGGCGGCCGACTCGATGTAGCTCGTGTTGGACGAGACGCTCGCGGCACCACCGGCGGCGGCGCCGATGGAGTCGACGATCAGGATCTCCTTGGTCCGCGGCGGGTTGCCCTCCTCGTCGAGCAGGTCCGCCTCGCCACCGATGGCGACCATCGTGCCCATGGTGTCGAAGAAGTCGGCCAGCATCAGGGAGAAGACCAGCAGGATGACGGCGACGATCCCGATCTTCTCGATCGAGCCGAACAGCGAGAACTGCCCGAGCAGCGACAGGTCGGGGGCCTGCGCGATCCCCTCCTCCGGGAACGCCGGGCTGTTCAGCTGCCAGCCGGTCGGGTTCACGACCGCGCCGGTGTCGTCCTTCATCGGGCCGACCTTGGCGATCGCCTCGATAACGATCGCGGTGATCGTGGCCACCACGATGGAGATCAGCAGCGCGCCCTTGACCTTGCGCACCATCAGCGCGATCGCGAGCAGCAGGCCGATCACGAACACGAGCAGCGGCCAGCCGGCCAGTGACCCGCCGACGCCCAGCTCGACCGGGACGGCCTGGCTGAACGGGATCCGGACGAACCCGGAGTCGACCAGGCCGATGAAGGCGATGAACAGGCCGATGCCGACGGCGATCGCGACCTTGAGCTCACGGGGAACGGCGCGGAACACGGCCTGCCGGAACCCGGTGAGCACCAGCACCAGGATGATCAGGCCCTCGAGGACCACCAGGCCCATGGCGTCCGGCCACGTCATGCCGGGCAGGAACGCGATCGAGTACGCGACGACGGCGTTCAGGCCCAGGCCCGCCGCGAGCGCGATCGGGAACCGGGCGATCACGCCCATCAGGATGGAGAGCACGCCGGCGACCAGGGCGGTGGCCGCCGCGATGGCCGGGAGGTTGGGGCCCGCCCCGCCGCCGAGGAAGGTGCCTTCCCCGCCGCTGGCCTGGACGGTGCCGATGATGAGTGGGTTGAGCACGATGATGTAGCTCATCGTGAAGAAGGTCACCAGGCCGCCGCGGATCTCTGTGGCGACGGTGGAGCCTCGTTCGGTGATCTTGAAATAGCTGTCGAGACGGGAGAGTGGCCGCGCCTCGGTGGGGGTGGTGGTCTGCGCCATGGCGCACAGAGTGGCAGAAACCCCGGTCGCGTGGGGGCAGGTCTCGCGCGCAAGTTCCCTCCCTTCTCTTGTGGGTTCCCGCCAACCGATCGGTCGCACCCGCGTCTCGGGACCTCCGTCCCGGCGCGACCGCCCGCGACGTCGCCCCGCACTACGCTGACGGGGTGCCCGAACGCCCCTCGCTGCTAGACCCGAGCACGATCGCGCCCCTGGAGCTGGACCTCCGCCGCGTGTTCTGGGTCATCACCGGGCTGTGGGCCGTCGCCCTGGCCGTGACCTCGGCGATCGGGCTGCTCGGACACATCGAGGGCCGGACGGTCGTGATCTGCGCCACTGGCTTCGCGCTCGGGTTCGTCGCCCTCGGCTGGGAGCGGTGGCGGTTCCGGAAGCGACCGACCGAGACCCCGGAGATCTGACCTAGTCGAGCAGTCCGGCCTCCCGCGCACGACGACGGCTTTCCCCGCTGGCATGGACCGACCACCTCGGTGCCCACCGCGCCAGCGAGCCGAGCGCGGAAGCCGCCGCAACGACGAGCGGGCGGTTCAGCGCTGTTCACCGGCCAGGTCGAGCAGCACCGCCGCGACCGCCGAGGGGTCGCCGAGCAGGCGCTCCACGTGCCCGGCGTGGACGCCCGCCACGTCGGCGAGGCCGCGGGCGAGGCCGGCGGTCGTTGCGGCGTGCACCTCGCCGGCGACCCACCAGTCCACCGGCTCGCCGTCGACCCGGAGGTCGTCGTGCTCCACCCAGGTGACCGGGGCCGTCGGGAACACCGCCCGGACCGCCTCGGGGGTGTCCGCCCGCTCGCCCGTCGACGTGACCCTGCCGGGCACGAGCTCGTCGGCCGACCGAAGGTCGAGGGCGTCGGCGATCGCCTCGACGTCGTCGCGCGGTACCGCGACCAGGGGCAGCGCGCCGGGGTGCTGGGCCCACATGGGCGACCCGACGGCGACGTCGGCGGCGGGGCGAAGCTCGGCGCGCCCGGGAGCCACCAGGGCGGGCAACGCCTCGACGTCCCAGGGCTCGCCCGCGCGAACGCTCGCCGCGATCGCCCGCCAGGCGGCCGCAGCGAGGGCCAACGGGAGCTGGTCGCCGACCCGGTGGCGGGCGAGCAGGTCGGCCCACCCGTCCGGATCGAGCTCCGAGAGCTCGCCCACGCCGCCCAGCCAGCGCTGCACCTGCGGATCGAGGTCGGCGACGACCTCCGGGGCGGGCGGGAGGACCTCCGACAGGTGGTGCTCGGGCCCGGCAGCGAGCGCGAACGGCCCGCCCAACCCGATCCCGGCCCGGCGCCGCAGCCACCACGTGGCGTAGGACGGGACCGGCCGGGGCCGACCGCGCAGGCGCACCGGTTCGAGGGCCCGGCGTCCGGGCCCGGCGGCGAGGTGCCCGAGCACGTCCGCCCAGGCGTCGGGTCGGACGGCGTCGAGGTCGGCCACCGCGAGCAGATCGTCGACCGCCTCCTCGGCGCCGGCCAGGACGTCCTCGCGGTAGTCGTCCCAGCCGTCCAGCTCGCCGAGGTCGGGATCGTCGGCGGCGACCGTGCGCACCGACGTGCGCACCCCGAGCGCCTCGAGCACGTCGACCCCCCAGCGCTCGACCAGGTCGGGGTCGGCAGCGGGCAGCGCCTCCGGGTCGAACCAGGCGGCGGCGTCCGAGCCCGGGACGGTGAGTCCCCGGGCCGGCAGCAGGTCGCCGTCGTGCGCCGGGAGCAGCACCTCGCCCCACCACTCCTGCCGGCGCAGCTCCCCGGGAAGTGCGGCCCGCACCAGCCGGAGCATCACCTCGGCGGGCGGAAGGACGGGCTCGTCGGCGGCGGTGTCGTCGCCCTCCAGGACCCTCGCCCGGAGCACGGGGTGGTCGAGCAGGTCTGCCGCGTCCGCGGGTCGCGCGCCAAGACGGACCAGTAGCTGGTGCGCGGCGCCGGGGTGCACGATCCGCAACCCCCACCGCCCGAGCGCGCGCAGGATCTCGGGATCGAGGTCGGCCAGCACGAGGCCCCGCACGCCGCGGACCGTACGCCCGTCCGCCAGCGGGACCGGGAGCATCACCAGCTCCTCGAGTGCGGCCGTGTCGACCGACCCGAACACCTCGTACAACTCTCGCGCCTCGGCCGCCGTCAGGTCCGGGAGGCCTTCGACCAGCTCGGACAGCTCGACCTCGGCGATCCCGAGCAGCCGCACCGCGTGCGCCTGCGGCGGCGCGTGGACCAGGTCCGGCCACCGGGTGCCCAGGGCCGTGACGACCGCGCGGTCCCCGCCGAGCGGGCCGCGCAGAACCGTCGCGTCCTGCGGCGCGCGCAGCGGTCCGCCCCCGGCCGGGGCCAGCAGCGGGGTCCTGCGGGTCGCCGCGACGGCGGCCGACCGGAGCGCCGCGTCGAGCCCGCCCGCGGGCAGGCCGCCCGGAAGCAGGTCGAGCGGGTCCGGCGCTCCCGGGTCCGCGCCGCACCGGCCGAGGAGGTCGGCCCAAACCCGGCCGGCCGACGCGACGAGTGCGTCGGTGAGCGGGCCGGGGGCGACGTGCCGACGGGTGGTGTCCAGCGGGAAGGTCCCGATCAGCAGCGCGGGCAGGGTGCTCGGCTCGTCGGTCGGCGTCGGGGCGTGCACGACGCCGGCCGATGCCGGTCCGGCCGACCGGCGCACGGCCCAGGTGACCTGCCACCCGGTCCGCTCCCGCTCCTCGACCGGGCGGTCCGTCAGGAGCCCCGGGTCGAGGGTCCCGCTGCCGGTGGCGACGACCCAGCGGTCCGCGACGTCCTCGATCACCCGCGGCGGGTCGTCGTCGACCCGGACGGTGACCCGGGAGAGCGCGGGCAGCGCGAGCAGCAGCGAGTCGTCGAGGTCCAGCTGCCGCCGCACCTGGTCCAACGCGTCGGGGTCGCGCAGGGTGAGCACGACGGCGGTGTCCCAGCCGTCGGTCAGTTCGGGGACGCCGCGTGCGTGGGCGGTCGCCGGGCCGCCGAACGGGAGCCGCAGCACGGGAATCCACGGGCCGCGGCGGGCCAGCTCCGCTCCCAGCTCCCCGACCTCGCGGCCGGGCCCGGCCAGGACCGCAGCGGCGGCGGCGAGCGAGAAGTGCACCGTGCCGCTCACGGAGGCGACGGTCACGTCGTCGGCCACGGAACGCACCGCGGCGAACCCGACCCCGAACCGGCCCACGGCGACGCCGGCCTGGTCGCGCTTCGCCGACGCCCGCAGGGAGGCCAGCGAGGCCACCCCCGCGTCGTCCAGGGGGGCGCCGGTGTTCGCCGCCACCAGCAGGTTGTCGGCCGTGAGCAGGCGGAACGAGAGGTGCCCGGGAGCGCCCGCCCGGGCGGCGGCGTCGGCGGCGTTCTGGGCGAGCTCGACGACCACGCGGTCGCGGTAGAAGCCGCGGGCGTGGTCCTCCTCGGCGTTTGCGTCCTCCCGGAACCTGCCGGGGTGCTGCGTCCAGGCCGCGAGCGCCGCCTCCCGCAGCCGCGCCGCGCCGAACGCCTCCAGGCTCACTCCTCAGCCGGGTCCAGGCGAACGATCTCGAGGTCGGCGTCGTCGATCGAGGGCGCCCGGTCCGGCCAGTCGCTCGGGGTGTCCACCGCGTCGGTCTGCGAGTGCGCGCCGCAACCGTGGTCCATGCTCACCACCCGGCCGTCATCGGGAGACCACTCGTTGCCGCACACCCCGAAGGTGGTGCGTAGGGAACCCGCCAGCAGCATCAGGAAGCCGCAGGTGGAGCAGGGCGCGCCGGCGGCAAGGGCGGTCGGGGCCATCGGACCACGCGAGCCGGAGTACCAGCGCTTGGCGGCCATCGTCCGGCCCTCCGGGGAGAGCACCCGCTCCCGGCCGAGGCCCAGCTCGTAGATCGCCAGCTCGTCGGCATCGGAACCGGCCGCCGCGTAGCCCGGCTCGAGGCGCTCGTCGTCCGGAATCAGGGGCAGGACGTCGTGCGGCCCGAGGTCGCCGGGGCGGACCCGCTCGGCCCAGGGCACCCAGGGCGGCGCGAGCACCGCGTCGTCGCCCGGCAGCAGGTCGACCTCGCACACGGTGGCGGCCTTCGCGCGGGGCGGGCGCGCCAGCGTCACGGTCCAGTGCCAGCCGCGGTACCCGGTCGCCTTCGACGCGAAGCGGTGGGAGATCAGGCGTTCACCCTCGACGACGACGCCCAGGTGGTCGCCGACCAGGTCAGCGTGCTCGGCCACCTCTTCGGCCGCGGCCCGCGCCAGGTCCACCGCCGAGGCGAGGACCGCGTCCTTCGTGGCGGTGGCCATCACGCCTCGAAGTCGTCGGCGACGGCGCGGAGCATGTTCGCGATCTGGGACAGCCGCTTCTGCTCGGGATACCGCCCGCGGCGCAGGCTGTTGCCAACGGTGTCGAGCACCTTGATCAGGTCCTCGACGATGATCGCGACGTCCTCGGCGGGCTTGCGCTGCGACCGCACCACGGAGGGCACCGGCTCGAGCACCTGGACGGACAGGGCCTGGGGACCGCGCCGACCGTCGGCCACGCCGAAGTCGACCTTGGTGCCCGGCTTGGGGGCCGTCACGCCGGCCGGGAGCGCGGAGGCGTGCAGGAACACCTCACCGCCGTCGTCGCCGGCGATGAACCCGAAGCCGCGCTCGGCGTCGAACCACTTGACCTTGCCGGTTGGCACTGGGACCTCTGCGTGACTGAGAGCACAGCGACGGGCGCGGTGCGCGGACGTTTGACGCTGCCCAGCGTATCGGCACGGCGGCCGGAGCTCATCCGAGTTGTTCGACCCCGAGTCCACCCCCGGTGAGCGGGTGAAGTTTCGCCTCGGCGCGAATCGATTCGATACCGCTCACCGTGCTCAACCTGACCAAACCGGCTCCAACGCCCAATCCTCCGCAACCCACTTTAACCCTTGTCCGACCGGGTCAATTGGGACTATTGTCCCGATGCGGTCCGTTTCTATCCCCCGCATACACGACTGCTTTCACGAAAGGGTTCCCCATGAAGCACACTCGCGACACCGCGCGGCGGCCATCCCGCATGCGTGGACTCGTTGCATCCGCCGCCGCAGTGGCGATGGGCGTCACTGGCCTGGTCGTGCTCGCTACGAGCGCCTCGGCCGTATCCGCAGCCACCACCTGCGATGACACCACGCACCCGAACGGGATCGTCACACCTGCAGCCGGCTGGACCGACAAGTTCGGCGACCCGGGGACTGACACGTTCCTCTACGAGGCGCCGGACGGATTCCTCGTCGACATGTACTGCGTGAAGGCCGGTCCAGACGCGCTCATCATTCCGGTCGCGCCGCCTGCCAGCTCGGTTCTCGTCGACTACCCGGGCAAGGACTCGATCTCCCACTTCCGGATCCACCTGGTCCCGGAGCCCACGGAGGAGCAGCCACCGCCGGAGGAGGAGCCGCCCCTCGAGGAGGAGCCGCCCCTCGAGG
>CAYGGX010000092.1:0-7508 GCA_964349585.1 uncultured Actinotalea sp. | reverse complement strand
GGCCGCGCCCTCCCGTTCCTCCACCCCGACGGCTCCCCGAACCTCGCGCCCAACCTCGTCCGCGCCCTCTCCGCCCGGCTCGACCGCGACGCCACCGCACCCGACGTGCTGGCGTACATCGCCGGCGTCGTCGCGCATCCCGCCTTCACGCGGACCTTCGCCGACGAGCTCACCACCCCCGGCATCCGCGTCCCGATCACCTCGGACGCCCACCTGTGGGCCGAGGCGGTCGCCCTCGGCGAGCGGGTGGTCTGGCTGCACACCTACGGGGAAGCGTTCGTCGGCTCAGACCGGCCTGCCGGGTCGGTCCGCTACCCCAGGGGCGACGCCCGCCAACCGCAGTCGCTCACCGCTATCACGCAGATGCCCGAGGTGATGACCTACGACGCGGCGCGGGCGGTCGTGACCCTCGGCGACGGCGAGTTCGGGCCGGTGCTCCCGGAGGCGTGGGAGTACGCCGTCGGCGGCCGGAACGTGCTGAAGTCGTGGTTCAACTACCGCAAGAAGGTGCCCGGCGGCAAGAAGACGTCACCGCTGGACTACATCCACGTCGACGCCTGGGACCCGGACTGGACCACGGAGTTCGTCGACCTGCTAACGGTCCTGTCGCGGCTCGTCGAGCTCGAGCCCGCGCAGGCCGACCTGCTGGAACGGATCCTCGCCGGTCCGCTGCTCACCGTGGACGACCTGCGCGCCTCGGGCGTCCGCTGGCCCACGAAGCCCGCCGACCGCCGCCCCCATCGCGGCTTCGAGCTCAACTCCCCCGACCCAACCCAGCTCGATCTCCAGGAACGACTGCCGCCGTCGGCAACACGGAGCCGGATCGCGCCCAATCTGGATGTCGGAGGACCTCGCTAGCGTCCTCTGCAGATCAGGACTGGAGGACGGGTCGGTGGCCCGAAGGCGCATTTCCCGGACCGCCCGAGTCGAGGGCGCTCCCTACGTCTGGGAGGACTTCGTCGCGCGAGACGGCGAAAGGGTTGTCGAGAACGAGCTCGACCGCTGCCTGATGACAGGCTGCGAAACCCAGACCGAGTACGACGTGCGCTGCGCAGAAGTCGAGGCGCGAAAGATCAGGGCAGCCGCCGGACGGCTACTTCCACCCGACGCAGATGCGGCCCTACCTGTTCGAAGCCAACCGCTCCTCTGGGAGATCCGTTGGACGTTCGGGCGCAGGCAACTCCGGATGTACCACGCTGAACCCAGGAAGCGGCCCGAGCTGCTTCTCGCACTCAAGTACCACTGGAAGCAAACCGAGCTCGCAACCCAAGATCTCATCGATGCCGCCCAGGATGCGGAGATGGCCGACGCTGCCGATCGCTACCAGGCATCTCCACTTCACCCGGGACCAGGACTGGACGACTAGTACATGTGGTATAGGTTCAAGTCTATGGCAGACGGTCCCCGGTTCACCCGTGACCCCGACTCCCCATCCCGCCGGAGAGCCGCGGCCCTCGCCGAGGCAGACGAGATGCTGCACGCGGCGCTCCTCCAGGCCAGGCGCGACCAAGGCATGTCCCAACAGCAGGTTGCGGATCGTCTCGGCGTGACACAACCGACTGTTGCCGCCTTCGAGCGGTACGACAACGATCCCCGGTTGTCGACCGTCAGACGCTACGCCCACGCCGTCGGGGTCGTCGTCTCGCACTCCGTGACGAGGGACGGAATCGAGGTGCAGTGCGGCTGGACCCCGATCTCAAGCAGCCGTCTCTCGTTCACGGTGCACCCCGGGGACCAGGCGCGTCAGATCCTCCTGACGGCTCCGGACTCAGGCCCGGCGGACTTCAGCCTCGCGGCATGACTGCCACCCCAACAGAGCGGCCGGTCACCTCGGTCGTCGACCTGCTTGAGGCCTCGGAGCTGACCGGGATCCGCACCTACCAGGTTGTCGGGGTCCGCGCGGCAGCGGAGGAAGAGCGACCTGACGACACCGAGCAAGACCTCCAGGTCATGGTCAAGGGGGACGCGGGGCGCCTCGAGACCCGCGTACTCATGACCGTCAACACTCCCGAGGCCGACCTTCGCGCCGACGTGGGTGTTCTGTACACCTTTCGGGAGCGGCTCTCCGTCCCGGAGGAGATCCTTGCGGAGTTCGTGGAGAAGGTCGGCGTCATGGCCGTCTTCCCGTTCCTGCGCGAGTCGATCCTCACGACGGCAGCCCGGCTCGGCGTTGCCGCACCGGTCCTTGGGCTGCTGCGCGCCGGTCAGTTCCACGTCACGCCACCCAAGACTGATCGTCCGGTAGAGCCGTAGTTGCTCGGCGCGGGCCGAGCGCTCAGACGGCCAGCGCACGACGAAGGCCCCGACCGTGCGTCTCCGCTGGTCGGGGCCCTCATCGTCGCTGTCTCTGGCGAGTGTCCGGAGGGGGACTTGAACCCCCACGCCCGTTAAGGGCACTAGCACCTCAAGCTAGCGCGTCTACCATTTCGCCACCCGGACAGTGGGCGCCGCCGGGCTCGCGAGAAGCCCTGAGCGCGGCAGCCAAGATAGCACGGAGCGCCCACCGCACACGGACGCGGCCGGTGGGGCAGACTGAGCCCGACGGCGCCTTCGTGCGCCCCGACCGCGGGAGGTGCGGGTGACCGAGCACGAGGCGGCGACCACCGCCGACAGCGAACGACCGAAGCCGTCCGTCCGGCACCTGGCCGGGTCGACGCCCGCGGCCAAGAAGGTGGTCGGCGCGCGGCGCAACCCATCGGTCGTCGGGTACGACGGCGGCACCGCGCCGCGCTGGCTCCGGGTCGCCGCGGGGTGGTCGTGGCGGATCCTGATCGTGCTCCTCGCCGTCGCCCTGGTCTTCTGGGCGACCAGCCGGGTGCTGCTGGTCTTCGTCGCGGTCTTCCTGGCGCTGGTGTTCACGGCCGTCCTACGGCCCCTGGTGAACCTGCTCGCCCGGGCCATCCCGCGCGGGCTCGCCGTCGTCGTCTCCTTCCTGGTCTCGATCGCGGCCGTGGGCGGCATCTTCGCCTACATCGGGTTCTCGGTGGCCGGGCAGTGGGAGGACCTGCTCGTCAAGTTCAACGACGGCATCGCCGAGCTGCTCAGCTTCTTCGAGCGCCCGCCGTTCAACCTCACCATCACCGCCCAGGACACCCAGGGCTGGATCGACTCGGCGCGGGAGTGGATCACCGACAACAGCGGGACGATCGCCAGCCAGGCACTGTCCGGCGTCGGATCGGTCATCCAGGGGCTGATCACCCTGGCGCTGGCCACCTTCATCACCGTGTTCCTCCTGCTGCGCGGCAAGGAGATGTGGCACTGGTTCCTCAACCAGCTCCCCGCACGGGCCCGGGAGAGCTGGCACATCGGCGGCGGCGTCGCCTGGTACACCTTCTCCGGCTACACCCGCGGGACCTTCATCATCGCGGCGGCGAACGGCGCGATGGCGCTGATCGCCCTGCTGCTCCTCGGCGTCCCGCTCGCGGCACCGCTGGCCGTGCTGGTCTTCGTCGGTGCGTTCATCCCGCTGATCGGCGCCCCCGCCGCGATGGTCGTCGCCATCCTGGTGGCGCTGGCGGCCAACGGACCGCTGAACGCGATCATCGTCGGCCTGGTGATCGCCGGGATCGGCCAGATCGAGGGGCACATCCTCCAGCCGCTGGTCATGGGCAAGCAGGTGTCGTTGCACCCGGTGGTGGTCGCGATCGGCGTGGCCGCGGGGACCCTGATAGCGGGCATCCTCGGCGCCATCATCGCCATCCCGCTGATCTCGGTCGCCTGGTCGGTGTTCGCCCGGCTACGAGTCGTCGACCCACCGACCGACTTCGACGAGCTCGACGAGGACGGCGAGCCGGCCCCACCCGACGAGATCCTGAGCGATGCACCGGCGGGGCAGCCCTCGGGCTAGCGATAGTCCCGCGAAGCCGTCGGGATCTGCAGCGACAGCGGCGCCAGGTGCTCGGCCATCAGGTTCGTGGCGTTGTCGGCCCGTTCCAGGCGGCCCCGGACCACCATCGCCGCCGACGTCCGCGCGACCGTCCGGAACCGCTTCCACAGCCCCGCGCTGCAGATCACGTTGAGCAGGCCGGTCTCGTCCTCCAGGGACAGGAACGTGACCCCCTGCGCCGTCCCCGGCCGCTGCCGGTGCGTGACCACGCCAGCCACCGCGACCCGCCGTCCTGCCTCGTGCACCAAGGCCCCGGCAACGGTGATCACCCCCGCGCGCTCCAGCCCGTCGCGCACGTACTGGGTCGGGTAGGAGTCCACGGTGATCCCGGTGGCCCACACGTCGGCCATCGAGGTCTCCACCGCCGACATGCCCGGCAGGGTAGGCGCCTCGACCCCCACCGCGACTCCCAGCGTGTCGGGGCCCTCCTGGGCCAGCGCGCCGGCGGCCCAGAGCCCCTCGCGACGGTCCACCCCGAAGCAGCCGAGGGCGCCGGCGGTGGCCAGCGCCTCGAGCCGGGCGGTGCTCAGCCGGACCCGGCGGACCAGGTCGCGCAGGCCGGTGAAGGGGCCGCGCTCGGTCCGCTCCACGACTATCTGCTCGGCGACCTGCTCCCCCACTCCGCGCACCCCGGACAGCCCCAGCCGCACCGCCAGGGTGGGATCGACGTCGAGGGCGACCTGTCCGGCCCGCGGCTGGGTCGCCCCGCCCGTCGCCGGCACGCGCTCCAGCGCCGCCTGGACGCCCGAGGCGGCCACATCGGGGCGCAGCACCGTCACCCCGTGCCGCCGGGCGTCGGCGACCAGCGACTGCGGGGAGTAGAAGCCCATCGGCTGCGCGGCCAGCAGCCCGGCGTAGAAGGCCGCCGGGTGGTGGGCCTTGAGCCACGCGCTGGCGTAGACCAGGTAGGCGAAGGAGAACGCGTGCGACTCGGGGAACCCGAAGTCGGCGAACGCCTTGAGCTTGTCGTAGATCTGCTCGGCGGCCGCCGCCGGGATGCCGCGCTCGGCCATCCCGGACATCAGCCGGTCGCGCAGCGCCGCCATCTTCTCCATCGACCGCTTCGAGCCCATCGCGCGGCGCAGCCGGTCCGCCTCCGCGCCCGTGAACCCGGCGACGTCGATCGCCATCTGCATCAGCTGCTCCTGGAACAGCGGCACGCCCATCGTCTTGCCCAGCGACTTCTCCAGCAGCGGGTGCAGATACGTGACCGGCTCCCGGCCGCGCACCCGGTTGATGTACGGGTGCACCGAGCCGCCCTGGATGGGTCCGGGCCGGATCAGGGCGACCTCGATCACGATGTCGTAGAAGCACCTGGGCTGCAGCCGCGGCAGGGTCGCCATCTGGGCGCGCGACTCCACCTGGAACACCCCGACGGTGTCCGCGGCGCACAGCAGGTCGTAGACGGCAGGATCCTCCTGGGGCAGGGTGTGCAGCCCGACCTGGACCCCCTCGTGCGCCGCGATCGAGGTGAACGCGAGCTGCAGGGCGGTGAGCATCCCCAGCCCGAGCAGGTCGAACTTGACCAGGCCGGCGTCCGCGCAGTCGTCCTTGTCCCACTGCAGCACCGTGCGCCCGGGCATCCGGGCCCACTCCACCGGGCACACCTCGATGACCGGCCGGTCGCACATCACCATGCCGCCGGAGTGGATGCCCAGGTGCCGGGGCAGGCGCAGGAACCGCTCGGCCAGGTCGAGCACGGGGTCGGGGATCTCCCCCAGCTCCGAGGCCGGTTCCGGGCGGTGCGCGGGTACGACGTCGTGCCTGTCCTCGCTCACCTCCACGGGCGCCACCGCACCCGAGCGCTGCATGGTCCACCACGGGCTGTCCGGCTCCGGGCCGCGCAGGGAGCCCCAGCGCTCGATGCTCTTGCTCCAGGCGTCCTGCTGCCCGACGTCGTAGCCGAGCGCGCGGGCGGCGTCGCGCACCGCGGACCTGGGGCGGTAGGAGATCACGTTCGCGACCTGGGCGGCGTGCCGGCGGCCGAACCGGGTGTAGACGTACTGGATGACCTCCTCGCGGCGGCCGGACTCGATGTCGACGTCGATGTCCGGCGGGCCGTCCCGTTCCGGGGCGAGGAAGCGCTCGAAGAGCAAGCCGTGCAGGACGGCGTCCACGGCCGTCACCCCGAGCGCGTAGCAGACCGCGGAGTTGGCCGCCGACCCGCGGCCCTGCGCGAGGATGCCGTTGGCACGGCAGAAGTTCACCAGGTCGTGCACGATCAGGAAGTAGCCGGGGAAGCCGAGGGCCTGGATCACGTCGAGCTCGTGGGCGATCTGCGCGTACGCGCCCGGCACCCGCTCGGCTTCCGGCGGCCCGTACCGCTGCGCCGCGCCCCGCCGGACCAGCTCCCGCAACCAGCTGACCTCGTCGTGCCCCCGCGGCACCGGGTACGGCGGCAGGTTCGGGGCGACGAGCGCCAGGTCGAACGCACACTCGGCACCCAGCTCGGCCGCGGTCCGCACGGCCTGCGGGTGCCGCCGGTGCCTGGCCAGCATCTCGGCGGCGGAGCGCAGGTGGTTGCCCGGCCCGGCGGGCAGCCAGCCGTCGAGGTCGTCCAGGCTGGATCGGGCCCGCACCGCGGCCAGCGCCGCCGCCAGGTCGGCGTCGGACGGCCGGGCGTAGTGCACGTTCCCGGTGGCGACCAGGGGCAGCCGGGCAGCGGCGGCCAGGTCGGCCAGGGCGTCGTTGCGCTCGGAGTCCCACGGGTCCCCGGTGTCGGTGATCTCCACCGTCACGTTGTCCGCGCCGAACAGGGCCACCAGCCGGTCCAGCTCGACCCGCGCCGCCGCCGGGTCCAGGGACCCCGCCGGGTCGCGACGGACCCGGCGCTCCAGGGCGTGCCGGACCGCCCCCTTGCGGCACCCGGTGAGCACCAGCCACTGCCCGGCGGCGGCCTCGGCGAGGCCCTCCAGGCTGTACCGGGCGGCGCCCTTGGTCCCGGTGGCCAGGTGTGCCTCGGCGATCGCCGAGGACAGTGCCCGGTACCCGTCGGGGCCGCGGGCGAGCACCACCACATGGGTGGCGCGCGGGTCGGGCGGGCCCGTCGGCGGGTCGAGCACGCCGTCCGGGTCGGGCAGGTGCAGCTCGGCGCCGAAGATGGTCGGCAGCCCGACGTCACGGGCGGCCTGGGCGAATCGCACGACGCCGTACAGCCCCTCGTGGTCGGTCAGGGCAAGCCCCGACAGCCCGAGCCTGGCGGCCTCGTGCGCGAGGGCCTCCGGCTGGCTGGCGCCGTCCAGGAAGCTGAACGCCGAGTGCGCGTGCAGCTCGGCGTACTCAGTCATAGAGCGCCTCGATCTGCCAGACGCCGGCCCGCAGGGCGAGCAGCACCGCCCCGCCGCCGTCCAGCACCGCCTGGAGGTACACCTGCCGGTCGGGGGTCTCCGACCACCAGCGCTGCACCACCGGCCACGGCCCGGCCCAGCCGGTGACCGCCGCCTCCCGCTCGACGCCGTCGGCCGGCGGCCACCACACCACCGCCGGGTCGCCGCTGAGCTGGAGCCGGGCGTCGACCTCCACCTTGCGCCCGCCGGTGTCGCAGACCTGGACCAGCTGGGGTGCGCGGAGCACCGTGGCGGGCGCGGGCGGCGGGAGCCGTCCCGGCCCGGGCGCGGCGGCG
>CAYGGX010000091.1:0-8082 GCA_964349585.1 uncultured Actinotalea sp. | reverse complement strand
GCGCCCAGGGCGCCATGATCGCCTCGTCCAGAACCGACAACGCGATGTTGGCCAGGTCCTGGTGCCGATGGCCGTCGCGATCGTCATGGCGACCCTCCTCGGGACGCTCATGGTCGATGCCTACGCCGCGCTGGCCGGATGGCCGCCGCTGGCGGACGGGATCCGGCTCTCGTTGGTTGCGGTCTCGACGCTGGTTGGCGCGCTCGTCGTGGCCCTCGCGACGGTCCCGATCATCCGCACCAGGGTCACGGCGGATCTGCTGCGGCGGGAGTGATCGGGGGCGTCGTCGGGCTGCCCCACCCCGGGCCGCGGCACCGTCGGTGTCGCTCGCTACCCTGGCGAACCATGAGCAGGATCTTCGGCATGGCCTTCAGCGCGGTGTACCCCAGGTACGTGGCGAAGGCGGAGAAGAAGGGGCGCACCAAGGCCGAGGTCGACCAGGTGATCGAGTGGCTCACCGGCTTCGACGACGCCGCCCTCGAGGGCCACCTCGCCGCCGGCACCACGTTCGAGGAGTTCTTCGCGGCCGCGCGGCTCAACCCGAACGCATCGGCGATCAAGGGCGTCGTCTGCGGCGTGCGGGTCGAGGAGCTCACCGACCCCCTAATGCGGCAGATCCGCTACCTGGACAAGCTCGTCGACGAGCTCGCCAGGGGCTGGCCGATGGAGAAGATCCTGCGGTCCTGACCGGGAGCGCGCGGCTCCGCGCGACAATGGCTCCACCACCCGGGAGGAGTCCGCATGGCGCTCGGCCTCTACCTCGCGGCTGCCGTCGTCGGTGGGCTGCTCGCCAAGGCGCTGCGGCTTCCCCCCCTGGTGGGCTACCTGGCCGCGGGATTCGCCCTCGGTTTCATGGGGGTGGCGGAGCCGGCCGGGCTGGAGCAGATCGCCGAGCTCGGGGTGGTGCTGCTGCTCTTCGCGATCGGCCTCAAGTTCAACTTGCGCACCCTGCTGCGCAAGGAGATCTGGCTCACGACGAGCCTGCACGCGCTGCTCTCGACGGCGGTCGGGATGGGCTTCATCGGCCTGCTCGCGGTCATTGTCCCCGCCGCGGTCGGCAGGCAGTCGTTCGGGACGCTCGCGCTGATCGGGTTCGCCCTGTCGTTCTCCTCGACCGTCTTCGTCGTCAAGGTCCTCGAGGACCGGTCCGCCACAACGGGGCTCTACGGGCGGATCGCCGTCGGCGTGCTGGTGCTGCAGGACATCGCCGCCGCCGTCTTCATGGCGCTCGCCGGCGGGAAGGTGCCCAGCCCGTGGGCGCTGGCCCTCGTCCTACTGGTGCCGGCGGCGTGGCTGCTGCACCGGATCTGGGACCGGATCGGGCACGGCGAGCTCCAGGCCCTGTTCGGCGTGACGGTCGCCGTCGGGCTGGGTTGGGGGCTGTTCGAGGCCGTCGGTGTGCACGGCGTGCTCGGCGCCCTCGTGATGGGCGTGCTCCTTGCCAAGCACCCGAGTGCCGCGGAGCTGTCCCGCTCCCTGATGACCTTCAAGGACCTGCTGCTGGTCGCGTTCTTCCTGCAGATCGGCCTGCACGGGCGGCCGGGACTCGACGAGGCGCTGCTCGCAGTCGCGCTGCTCGCCGTGCTGCCGCTCCAGGTGGCGCTCTACGCCGTGCTGCTCTGGGCGATGCGGATGCGGCGGCGCACCGCGTTCCTAGCGGCCCTCGTTCTGGGCAACTTCTCCGAGTTCGGCATCATCGTCGCGGTCGTTGGCGCCGAGGCCGGTCTGCTGGAGGAGCGGTGGGTGATGGTGATCTCGCTGGCCGTCGCCATGAGCTTCGCGGCGTCCGCGCTGGTCAACCGCCGCGGGGTCGAGCTGGCCACCCGGATGGTCCCGTGGCTGCCGCACCACAGCACCCCCCAGCTGCACCCCGACGACCGCCTGGTCGACGTGGGCCACGCCGACGCCCTGATCCTCGGGCTCGGGCGGATCGGGCTGGCCACCTACTCCCGGCTGCGCGACGGGTACGGGCTGTCCGTGCTGGGCGTCGAGCTGGACTCGTCCCGGGTCGCCGAGCTGCGCGCGAAGGGCCTCGACGTGCTGCGCGCCGACGCCACCGACGTGGAGTTCTGGGGCCGCGTCGAGCGGGTCGGCCGGATCCCGATGGTGGTGCTCGCCATGCCGTTCCACAGCGCCAACCTGATCGCGCTGGCCCGGCTGCACGCGGCGGGCTTCACGGGCAAGGTCGCCGCCCTGGCCCGGTACGACGACGACGTCGCCGAGCTGCGTAGGCACGGCGCGGACGCCGTCTTCCACCTGTACGGCGCCGCGGGCGCCGAGCTCGCCGACCACGCCGCAGAGGTGCTGCTGCACAGCGAGGGCCCTAGGCCGCCGCACGACCCCGACGCCGAGGGCCTCGCGGGCGTCTGAGGCCGCGGGTCAGGGGCAGGGTGGCAGCGCCGAGCCGTCCTGGGTCATGACCTTCATCGTCGACCACGCCGGCACCCGGACGTTGCGCGTGAAGGGCCCCACCTGGGCCCGGAGGATGACGTCCTCGATCGTGGTGAGGCTCTCCGAGCTGCCCGAGTCCGAGCACTCGGACCCGTAGATCCTGATGAACACGATGACGCTTTCGCCCGGTTCGATCGTCATCTCGGCCCTGAACGGCCCGGATGAGGTGCGCGCGTGGGAGAGCCCCAGCTGGGCGGACTGGAGGCTGTCCGTACCGGTCAGTTGCCCGAACGATGGTTCGGAGACGGTGACGGCCAGCGGTCCGCTGTTCGTCACCTCGAGATAGGTCTCAACCCAGGACGAGTCGCCGCCCGGCTCGGCGTCGGCGCCGGACGGTACCCCGGCGGCGCCCCCCGACGGGACCTCGCCGATGGCATCGGGGTTCTGATCCGAGACCAGGCGCGGCGTGAACAGCCAGAACCCGGCGCCCAGGAGAACGAGCGCTGTCGCCGCCGCGACCCATGCCCTCCACCCTCGCCGCCGCCGGTGGGTCGGGGCCGGGGCCGCAAGCAGCTGCTCGTCGATCATGTCGTCATCGAACACCCGCCCCCCGTCGGGGGCCAGGGACCTCCCGATGATCCGCACGGTCGGCATGGTCGGGCGAGGCCGGCTTGAAACCATGGGCCCGACGGCGGCTCGCGTCGTACGGTCGCGGGATGGAGACCACTGTCGGGGCCCTGAAGGGGCAGGTGGCGTCGAGGTTCGAGCGCCTCGGGCTGCCGACCTGGCCCGACCCACACTCGGGCCCGGCACGCCCGCGCGAGGAGGAGTACTCCCGTGTCACGGATCCCGGCCGCTACGGGATCGTCCACGCGAGGGCTCGCCTCTGGGCCGAGGTGCTCGAGGCGGCGCTCGGGGCGAAGAGTGTGCCGCTCGCGCCGGACGGTCGCCCATTCGCCCGCGGTGTCCGCATCACGCCGCCCACGGCGGGCGCGCTGCCACTGCTGCTGCTCGAACGCGATGCCCCGACGGGCCCGGGAGAGGCGCCCCTGGCCGTGCTGGAGATCGCGGTGGCCCGGCCCGAGGTCGTCATCGAGACGCAGCCCGACTGCGGCTGCGACGCCTGCGACTCCGGATCCGGCCAGCTGATCGAGGCGATCGACTCCACGATCGGTCAGGTGGTTGGTGGGCCGTTCGTCGTCCTGCGGGGCAAGAAGTGGAGTGCGCGGTGGCATCCGGACGGCAGCGGCGCGAGCAGCCAGGGCCGGGCGCCGGAATTCGCCACCGTCATGGACTGGTGCCGCCGGCTCGCCGAGGGTGAGGCGGTGCGCCTGCCGCGCGGCACGGAGGCGTTCGTCGGCGGCTCCTGGCTGGGCTGATCCCTACTGACCCGTGAGAGAGTGCGAAGCCATGGACACGACGCGCGAGGCGGGGCTGCGGATCGACGGGCGGGACCGCGAGGCCGTGCCGCTGCGGCACATCTGGAGCTACTGCGCCGGAGCGGGCCGCGCGAACGAGGCGCTGCGCGCGGACTGGCGGGACCAGTTCCGGGAGGCGGTGACCCGCCTCGGCGTGCGCCACGTCAGGTTCCACGGACTGTTCCACGACGACATGTTCGTCTACCGGGCGAGCGACGGGGGCGGCTTCGGGCCGTCCACCCCGCTCCGCGAGCCGCGGTTCACCTTCGGCTACGTCGACAAGGTCTTCGACTTCATCCTCGACGCCGGGGCCCGGCCGTTCGTCGAGCTGGGGTTCATGCCCCGCGAGCTCGCCACCCAGACCGAGACGCTCTTCTGGTGGAAGGCGCACTGCAGTCCGCCGAAGGACATTGGCCGCTGGGCGCAGCTCGTCACGGCCACCGTCGAGCACTGGGTCGAGCGCTACGGCCTGGACGAGGTGCGCGAGTGGCGGTTCGAGGTGTGGAACGAGCCCAACCTCGTCCCGTTCTTCTGGACCGGCACCCGAACCGAGTACTTCGAGCTCTACGAGGCGACGGCGCGGGCCCTCAAGGCCATCGACCCCGGCCTCAGGGTCGGGGGGCCGTCGACGAGCGTGTTCGTGCCCGACGACCGGTACGCCGGCGAGTACGAGGACCGCTCCGTCGAGCACGGCACGGCGACGGCCGACGACGTCGACGCGCTCGAGTGGCGACCGGTCTGGATCAACGAGCTCATCGAGTGGTGCGCCGCGCGCGACCTGCCGCTCGACTTCCTCTCGACCCACCTCTACCCGACCGACTACGCGTACGGCTCCGACGGTGCGCCCCGGGACATCCGGCGGCACGTCGACGCGACCCGCGACGACCTCCTCGCGATGCGCGCGACCATCGAGGCCAGCCCGTTCCCAGCGGCCGAGCTGCACATCACCGAGTGGTCGAGCTCCCCGTCGAGCCGGGACGCGATGCACGACACGGTGTTCGCGGCCACCTACATCGCCCGCGCCTACCTGCGCTGCGCGGAGCTGGCCGACTCGGTCTCGTACTGGACCTTCACCGACGTGTTCGAGGAGGGCGGCGCGGGGATCGGGCCGTTCCACGGCGGGTTCGGCCTGGTCAACGAGCAGGGCATCCACAAGCCGACGTTCCACGCCATGGAGATGCTCGGCCGGCTCGGGGACCGGGTCCTGGTGTCCGAGCCGCACGGGGTCATCACGCGGGACTCCGGGACGGGCGTCGTCTCGGCCGTCTTCTTCAACTACCCCGACGAGATGGGGACGCGGCCGATCGGGTCGGCGGAGGCCTACGAGGCGACCCGCGACCTGGCCGACGTGGGCCCGAGCCGCCGCGTGCGGCACACGATCGAGGGCCTCGTTCCCGGCGCCGCCTACCGCGTCGAGCAGGTCGACTGGGACCACGGGAACGTGGCCGAGGCCTGGCACCGGATGGGCGAGCCGCTGAACCTGACGCGGGACCAGGAGGCCGCGCTCCGGGAGGTCGCCGACGGCCTGCGCCGGAGCGTGCTCACCGTCTCGGCGGCGGGGGTCCTGGAGATCGACCTCGACCTGCCGCCCTGGGCGGTCGCCTCGGTGACTCCGTCGGGGCCGTGAGGGGGTGCGGCGGCCGAGCCCTGAGCGGGTCGCGGCGCAAGGTCAGTCGCGAGAGGCTGGAGGCGGCCCGGTCCGGCACCGGTCCGGGCCATGGCTCCCCACCCTGGGGAGCGGGAACTCACGAGGAGCTCGCATGGAGTACCGCACGTTGGGACGGACCGGCCTGAAGGTCTCCGAGATCGGCTACGGGGCCTGGGGGATCGGCGCCGCGCAGTGGGTCGGCGCGCGCGAGGACGAGTCGGTGGCCGCGCTGCGCCGGGCGATCGAACTCGGCGTCAACTTCATCGACACCGCACGCGGCTACGGCGAGAGCGAGCGCATAGTCGGCAGCGTGCTGCGGGAGCACCCCGAGGTCCTCGTGGCCACCAAGGTCCCGCCGAAGAACGGCATCTGGCCCGCGCCCGACGGCCTGCACCCCGACGAGACCTTCCCCGGGCAGCACATCCGGGCGAGCCTCGAGACCAGCCTCGCAGCCTCGGGTCTGGAGGCGTTCGACGTGCTGCAGTTCCACGTGTGGAGCGACGAGTGGGTCGGCAAGGGGGACTGGCTGGAGACGATCACCGACTTGCGCCGGGAGGGCAAGATCCGGTTCTTCGGCGTCTCGATCAACGACCACCAGCCGGAGAACGCCATCGAGCTGATCCGCAGTGGCGCGGTCGACACGGTGCAGGTCATCTACAACGCGTTCCACCAGCAGCCCGAGGAGCGGCTGCTGCCCGCGTGCGCGGAGCACGAGGTCGGCGTCATTGTGCGCGTCGCCCTCGACGAGGGCGGGCTCACCGGCCGGATCACCGCCGACTCGACGTTCCCCGAGGGCGACTTCCGGAACAACTACTTCGGCGGGGACCGGCCCGCGCAGGTCGAGGAGCGCGTGGCGGCGCTGGTGGGCGACCTGGGCATCGAGACCGACGCGCTCGCCGACGTCGCGCTGCGGTACGTGCTGGACCACCCGGCCGTCTCCACCGTGATCGCGGGGATGCGCAGCGTCCGCAACGTGGAGCGCAACGCGGCGACCAGCGACGGGCGCCGGCTCACCGCGGAGCAGCGCGAGGTCATCCGGCGCCACCGCTGGGAGCGGAATTTCTACCGGCGGCTCGACGGCTGGGAGTAGGCGTGTTCCGGGTGACCTTCCTGGGGCTGTGGACCCCAGAATCGTCACCCGGAAGGCCGACCGCTGGTGACTCGCTAGCCTGAGCGGATGGCAGACGTGGTGATCGAGCAGGTCCGGACGATCGACGACGACGTCGTCGGCGCGCTGAACCGCCTGCTTCCGCAGCTCTCGAACGGCGCGGACGCAGTCGACGCGCCGGCGCTGCGAGAGGTGGTCGAGGCCCCCGGGACGGCGCTCCTCGTCGCCCGCGTCGACGGGGCCATCGTCGGGTCGGTGACCGTGGTGGTGTACGCGATCCCGAGCGGCGCGCACGCGTGGTTGGAGGACGTCGTCGTCGACCAGGCGGCTCGTGGCGCGGGCGTGGGGGAGGCGCTGGTTCGCGCCGCGCTCGCGGAGGCCGAGACCCTCGGCGCCCGGACGGTCGACCTCACCTCGAACCCGTCGCGGCACGCAGCGATCAGGCTCTACGAGCGGGTCGGCTTCCGCCGGCGCGGGACGTCCGTCTTCCGGTACGAGCCGGCGCCGCTCTAGGCCTCGTCCGGGAGTTCTGGCCCGCCTCGATCCCCGTGGCGGGCGCCCGAACTCGTTCCGGGTGACGATCTTGGGGTCGTGGGCCCCAGAGACGTCACCCGGACCGTGCGGAGGGAGGGGCGTCGCGCGGCGGCGAAGCGGCGCGGTGCTCCAGGATGTCGCCAGGCTGGCACTCGAGCGCGTCGCAGAGTGCCTCGAGCGTGCTGAACCGGATGGCGCGCGCCTTGCCGGTCTTGAGGTTGCTGAGGTTGGCGAGCGTTATGCCCACGCGTTCGCTCAGCTCGGTCAGGCGCATCTTGCGCTGGGCGAGCACGACGTCGAGGTTCACGATGATCGGCATGGTCAGACCGTCATCTCGACGTCCTCCCGCAGCGCGTGCGCGAGGCGGATCAAGCGCTCCAGCAGGGCGAAGCCGGCGAGCAGGAGGAGGAGCGCGACCTCGAGCCCGAGCCAGGCGAGGATCACCCCGGGTTGTCCCTGGCCGAACGCGAGGTGGAACACGACGAGGCCGATCAGGTAGTAGGCCGCGACGCCGGCGATGAGCAGCTTGACCTGGCGGATCACCCGCAGCGTGGGCCCGGAGAACGCCTCGCCGGCGTCGACCAGGCGCAGGAAGCGGAACAGCCGGCCAATCCCGACGATCACGGGCACGAAGCCGACGACGACGCCCAGGTAGGTGGGCACGCGCAGGTGCGCGTACTCGGGCCAGGCGGCCGCGGAGTCCAGGCTCTGCAGGTACAGGACGCCGGCGCCGACGAAGACGCCGAAGGCGAGGGCGATGAGCAGCAGTCGTAGGGCGCGGGTCTCCATGGCGACAGCGTACGCCGCAGATATCGATAGTCAACAACTACTTATCGAGGGTCGAGGCGCTCCCACAGCCAGCCCGCGCCGTGGCAATGGGCGCCCAGAGCCTCGACCCGGCGCCGTAGCTCCCGATCCGCGGTGACGACGACGGCGTCGTCGGGCGCTTGGGCGATCACGTCCACGATCGCGTCGTCCCCGGA